>JBIOIZ010000122.1:0-7668 GCA_044450385.1 Candidatus Dormibacteria bacterium | reverse complement strand
TGCCATGGTTAGGAATTCTTCCTATCAGCCGGGGCGATGTCAAGCTCCCGCGCCCGGTGGAACTCCAGGCGTCAACTCGAAGTGGGGATGCGAATACCAACAGAACGGTTGACCGAGGCGCTGATGTTAAGGTAACTTTCCTATAAATTACCGGCCGCGGATCACTTCTCACCCAAACTTGCGGGACAGCGAGGCTTCGGAGGAACCGGGATGGCATGGACGTGGCGATCGAACAGGAACCCAGTCGGCCGGTCGATGCGACGGTTCAGGCCGATCAGCGTCGTGGTCGTGGCAGGGGTACTGGCTGCGGCCTGTGGCTCGGCGACGACAACTGCCGGTGGGGGTGGGGCGAGCAACAGCGGCAAGGTGGGCGGCAAGCTCCTTATCGACAACGAGAGCGGAAGCACCTGGACCTGCCAGTTCAACCCGTTCAATCCATCGGTGAACATCACATCGGTTGGCTTCGTCTACGAGCCACTCGAGTTCATCAACATCCTCCAGACGAACGCCGATGGCACCCCCAAGGTGCTGCCGTGGCTGGCAACGGGATCGACGTGGAGCAACGGATTCACCACGTTGACGATGACCATCCGAAGTGGCGTGAAGTGGAGCGACGGTTCCCCGTTCAGCGCCAGCGACGTGGTCTACACCTTCAATGCCCTGAAGGGCGATGCTGCGCTTGACCTCAACGCCCTCTGGGCATCGGACAGCGGTCCACTGACCAGCGTGGCGCTTCAGGGCAGCGATCAGGTCGTGTTCACCTTCAATGCCCCGGCACAGTCGTACTTCTATTACGTCGCAGATCAAACGCCGATCATTCCGCAGCACATCTGGGGCGCGCTCGATCAGAGCAAGCTCGACTCGAACGCGGACGCCAACCCCGTCGGGACCGGCCCCTATCTCATGTCGAATTGCTCCCAGGACAACATCAAGTACCTGCGCAACACCACGTACTGGCAGAGCAAGCCCGGACATCCGGTTCCTCAGGTGGCCGAGGTCGACTACCCCGCATTCCTCAGCAACACGTCCGCGAACCTCTACCTCGCCCAGGGCCAGGCGCAGTGGGGAGCGCAGTACATCCCCAACATTCAGTCCTACTACATCAGCAAGAACCCCGCGACGCGCCACTACTGGTTCCCACCAACGCTCAACGTATCGCTCTTCCCCAATCTCACGAACCCTTTGCTCAGCAACCTCGCAGTTCGCCAGGCGATTGCGATGGCCATCGATCGCGCGCAGGTGTCGCAGCGGGGCGAGAGCGGATACGAGCCCGCGGCGAACCAGACCGGCATCGTCCTGCCCACCTATAAGGCGTGGTATGAGAAGTCGCTGGACACGCTCACCTATGACCCCACCAAGGCGGAGCAGACCCTGCAGGCTGCCGGATTCAGCAGGGGATCGAACGGCATCTACGCGAACGCGCAGGGGCAACAGCTCTCGTTCACCATCAAGTCGATCAGCGGCTACACGGACTGGGACGCTTCACTGCAGGTGATCACCCAGGAGCTCAAGGCGGTGGGCATCGCGGTGACCGTCCAGGACGAGACCAGCACCCCATACACCAATGACACCCAGCACGGAAACTTCCAGCTCGCATATGGCGAGATGCCGGTTGCCGGTCCCGGCCCGTATTACGAGCTTCGCCCGATGCTGTTCAGCGGCAGCATCGGCTCCACCAACTACGAACGCTACAAGTCGAGCTCGACCGACGCTCTCTTCAACCAGTATTCGGGTGCAACCCCAGCCCAGCAGCTGCAGATCATTCATCAGATCTCGACGGTCATGGCTCAGGACCTCCCGGTCATCCCGGTCACCGAGGGCGTCGACTGGTACCAGTACGACACGACCAGCTTCGGGGGATGGCCCACCCAGTCCAATCCCTACGCGCAGCCTCCGGTGTGGGCGACGCCCGACAATGGAGTCGTCCTCACGCAGCTCTACCCGGTGAGCTAGCGTACTCCCGATGCTCAGGGTCAGGGCGCGGCCGACGCGGCGGTGAGGTACGTCACCCGCCGCGTCGGCCTGTTCCTCATCACACTCTGGGCAGCCCTCACCGTCAACTTCATCATCCCGCGCGTTATGCCGGGCAATGAGGCGACCTCGGTGCTGGCCACGTTCCACGGCGTCAACCCGGCGGCGTTGCACGCGCTGCAGATCGAGTTCGGCGTCAACGTCCACGAGAACCTGATCGTCACGTACCTGCAGTACATCGCGAACTGCTTCACCGGCCAGTTCGGCCTCACCGCGCAGAGGGTTCCTGTCCTGACCGAAATCGCGGGCAAGCTTCCATGGACGCTCGCACTTGTCGGAGTCACGACGATCATCGCCTTCACGATCGGAACGCTCGTCGGGGTGGTCAGCGCATGGCGGCGCGGCGGCAAGCTCGACGGCATTCTTCCCCCGATGCTCTTCATCGTCGCCACATTCCCGGTCTTCTTCGTCGGCCTGCTCCTGCTCTACGTCTTCGCGGTCACCCTCAACTGGCTCCCGCTCAGCTCCAACTACAGCATCGGCGCGACACCCTCACTCTCACTCTCGTTCATCGGTGACGTGCTGACGCATGCCATCCTCCCCGGCCTCAGCCTGGTGATCGTGACCGCCGGCCTCTGGATCTACTCGATGCGCAACAACATGATCACGACGCTCGCGGAGGACTACGTGAAGATGGGCCGTGCCAAGGGACTGCCGAGCTGGCGCATCATGACCGACTACGCGGCGCGCAACGCGATCCTTCCCAACCTGACGGGCTTCGCCATGCAGTTGGGCTACGTGCTCGGGGGCTCGATCCTCGTCGAGTACACGTTCTCGTATCCAGGCCTCGGCTATCTCTTCTACACGAGTACCACCGACCACGATCTTCCGCTGATGCAGGCGCTGTTCCTCGTCTACACGCTGGCTGTGCTGGTCTGCGTCCTGCTCGCGGACTTCGTCACGGCCGGGCTGGACCCGCGCACGCGCGATGCGTAGGGAGACGGCTCGGTGAGCACAGCCCCAATCGCATCCGAGGCGGCGCCGATCGAACCGATCGTCGCGACCCGAGAGCAGGCCTCGATGGCGCGCTTCATGCGAGCAGTCTTCGGCAATCGCAAGGCCACGGCGGGCAGCGTGATCCTGCTGCTCATCGTGTTGATCTCCGCGTTCCCCGGCGTCATCGCGCGAGATGATCCGCAAGCGGCCATCTATGGCCAGGATCTCGGTCCCTCGTGGCAGCACCTCCTCGGCACGACGCAGCTCGGTCAGGACGTGTTTTCGCAGGTCATCTGGGGGACACGCCTCACGCTCATCGTCACGGTCGTGGTGAGCGCGATCGCCACGCTCATTTCAATGATCATCGGCGTCACCGCCGCGTACGTCGGAGGCCTCACCGATCGCTCACTCTCGTTGCTCACCGACATCTTTCTCATCCTCCCCACGCTGCCGCTCCTGATCGTGCTCGCGTCCTACCTTCCTCCGGGGACGGTCACGCTGATCGTCGTGCTGACCCTCACCAGCTGGGCATTCCAGGCGAGGCAGCTGCGCTCGCAGGGCCTGTCGCTGCGCGCCCGCGATTTCCTTGCCGCTGCCAGGGTGCGTGGCGAGCGGACCTCCTACATCATTCTTGTCGAGATCATCCCCACCATGACGTCGCTCATCGTCGCGTCATTCCTCGGCCTGTCCGTGTTCGTGGTCGGGTTCGCCGCCGGCCTGCAGTTCCTCGGACTGGGCAACAGCACGGAACTGACCTGGGGGACGATGCTCTACTACGCGCAGCAGGGGGGCGCTCTCGAGGCGGGCAACGCCTGGTGGGCCCTGGCGCCGGGAGCCGCCGTTGCGGTGATGGGTGCCGGGTTCGCGCTCGTCAACTACGCCTTTGACGAGATCGGCAATCCCGCGCTCCGGCCGGTGAGAAAGCGACGTGCCAGAACCACTGCTTGAAGTCGACGACCTCTCCGTCTCGTACCTGACCGATGACGCGGAGATCGGTGCGGTGGATCGGGTCAGCCTGGCCGTCCATCCCGGAGAGTTCCTGGGCATCGTCGGCGAGTCCGGCTGTGGCAAGTCGACCCTGCTGTTCGCCATCGCGCAGCTCCTGACGCCTCCCGCCGAGATCACCTCAGGGCGTGTCGTGTTCAAGGGGCAGGATCTGGTGCAGCTCACCGACGGTGAACTCCGACATGTGCGCTGGCGCGACTATTCCGTGGTGATGCAGAGCGCCATGAACGCGCTCAATCCCATGAAGAGCATCGCCGCGCAATTCAAGGACACGATGCGTGCGCACGAGCGCATGTCCGCAGACGCGATCCGTGCCCGCTCGGCCGAGGTGCTGCACCTCGTGGGCATTGACGCCGCGCACCTCAACAGCTATCCGCATCAGTTGAGTGGTGGGATGCGCCAGCGAGCCATGATCGCCATGGCCCTGCTCTTCACACCGCAACTGGTGATCATGGACGAGCCGACGTCGGCGCTCGACGTGGTCGCGCAGCGCTCGCTGATGACGCAGGTCAAGGAGCTGCAGCAGCAGCTCGGGTTTGCGGTCATCTTCGTAACGCACGACATGTCGGTCATCGCGCACTACTCGGATCGGGTGATGGTCATGTACGCCGGACAGGTGGCGGAGATCGGCGCGACAGACTCGATCTTCGCGCGACCGCTGCATCCCTACAGCAAGGGGTTGCTCGACGCCTTTCCCGCAGTGCACGGCCCGCGCCGCGCGCTGACCGGCATTCCCGGCAGCCCTCCCGATCTCGGCCGGCCGCCATCCGGGTGCCGCTTCCATCCTCGGTGCAGCGAGGTGATGGCGCAATGCTCGACCTCCGAGCCTGACCTGTACATCGTCGGCGAAACCCAGGTGCGCTGCCTGCTCTATGCCGACCAACTACGGGATGCCGTCTGAGCGACATGAGCCCTCCAACGAGCATCGTGACCGAAACCGACGGCACAGCCGCACTGCTGCAGACGACAGGTCTGAGCAGGAACTTCAGGCTTGGTGGGTTGCTCTCACGGCGGATGCTCCACGCTGTTGACGACCTCGATCTGACCATCTACGAACGGGAGATCGTGGCATTGGTTGGCGAAAGCGGCAGTGGCAAGACGACCGTCGCACGCCTCCTGGCGATGATCTACCCTCCGACGCGCGGCGAGATCCACTACCGAGGGCGTTCGGTCCACAGGCTGCGATCTCGCAAGGACCTGCTCTGGTATCGCGGCGAGGTGCCGATGGTCTTTCAGGATCCGTACAGTGCGATGAATCCGGTGTTCCGCGTCGCTCACGGGGTCATGCGCAATCTCAAGCTCCACCGTCCGGAGCTCGACCGCACCGGGCGCCGTAAGGAAGCCGAGCGAGTTTTTGACATCGTCGGTCTCAACCCGGCCGGGGACATGCTCCGCAAGTTTCCATACGAGATGAGCGGTGGCCAGCGCCAGCGCGTGGGTTTCGCTCAGGCGCTGGCGGTGCAGCCCAGGCTGATCCTGGCCGATGAACCGGTGTCGATGCTCGACGTGTCGATACGCGCCGGGATCCTGAACATGATGGCCGGCCTCCGAACCGAGGAGGGTGCGTCCATCCTCTACATCACGCACGACATCGCGAGCGCACGCTATGTCGCCGACCGGATCGTCGTCATGTACGCCGGCCACGCTGTGGAGCAGGGCCCGACCGACGTGGTGCTGTCCCGGCCGAAACATCCATACACACAGCTCCTGCTCTCGGCGGTGCCGGACCCTCGCGAGAAGATGGTGCCTGTGTCCGCTGACACGGGTGAGCCGCCCCAGGTGATCGACCCGGGTGAAGGGTGCCGCTTCCGGCAGCGATGCGCGTACGCCATCGACCGGTGCGCAACGGTCACCCCCGTGCTCAGATCGATAGGCCCCGCACACGACGCCGCCTGTCACATCGCCGAAGCCGAACCCGAAGCGGTGGCATCGGTCCCCGAGCGGCGGGCCGACAGCCGCGTCTGAGGGGCGCGGTCAATGCCGGTCGCCTATCTCCCCGTGAGTGCCAGCAGTCTCGATTGCTTCGATTCGTCTCCGGGTTCCTTGGCGGGACCGAACGCCCCGCCGGATCTCCAGTCCTCGGCACTCTGGCGCAACTCCTCATAGCTGAAGTCGACCAACTCCGGATCCAGGGTTTCGTCCGCGCCGATCGCACGAGCGAGGTCCCACGCGTGAATCACGCTGTCCACCGCCATCTGCTTCACGTACTCGGCTCCTGACACGTCACCGAACGAGAGATGGACGTTCCGCGTCATCGAGTCGTGCGACGCCGAAGCCGCCTGCGCGGTGCGCGCGGCCGTCACCAGTGCAGCGAGTGGCTGGTCACCGAGTTGATCACCGTCGAAGCGGCCTCCGACCTGCGCGACGGTTTTCCCGGCCATCAGTTCCGGGACCCACAGATATTCCCCCGCCACATGGTTGACCAGCGCGCGGACGTTCCAATCGGCACATGGAGTCGTGGCCGACCAATCTGACGCCGTCACCTGTTCGGCGAGTCGAAGAAAGCCGTCGCTTGCCCGCCGAAATGCTGTTGCTTCATCCATTGCTTGAGCTCAACCCATTCGACTCTTTCCGAGAGCGGCCGCCTCGACCAGCGGCACGATGCTAGCCGCCGAGCGGCTCGCCGACGTACTCCGCGTAGTTCACGTCGATCCATTCCGGCTCACCGTCGAGGTACTCGAGTTGCCGGCGGTAGTCCTCGTCAGTGCCCGCCCTGCTGGCGTTTGCCAGGTAGCTCTCGCGATCCTTGAAGTGGACGATCATCACGATCCGGTCTGGATCCTTGTCCTCCCAGGCCACCTCGTATGAGTGCATGCCCTGGCCGTACGCCTCGGGGCTGGGCACCATCTGGCGCAGTATCTTTTCGTACTCCCCTCGACGGCCTGCCTTGACCTTGGCCCGCATGATGGTTCCGTACACGCCGCTACCTCCATCTCTGTCCGCGAGGGCGAAACCTCGAGGCGATTATCCTCAGAGTCGAGGGCGTCCACGACCATCGGGGCCAGGGCTGCGATCCTCCGGAGCACACCCGAACTAGGGGTTCGGTGCGTGGTGGAGGCGCCGGGGATCGAACCCGGGTCCGAAGCCGCGTTCCATGCGACATCTACGAGCGTAGTCCCGGTTTTAGTCTCGCCGTCGTCGCGCCCTGGGACCAGGCTCGGCGACGGCCAGCCTCGGTGAATGTCCCGCCCGGCGCCGAGGCGCCACCAGGCGGCAAGACTGCTTGCATTAACGTCGGGTCCGTCCCCCACAGCCGAGAGGACGGTCGACGTCAGGCCGAGGCCTGAGCTTTTTTCGTCTCTGCTACTTACGCAGCGAGGGCGAGAGGTGCGTTATTCGCACGTATATTTTTCCCGGTTTTACGAGCCCGGGGCTCGACTCGCATTCGCACGACCCACGACCCCGTCGAAACCAGTACGCCCCCATGGGAACGCAGCGATCCGAGATCAGCGTGCTGCCCAATGATACCGCGTCGTCTGGGTCGAAACACCCTAACCCCGCCGGATCCGTGGCTACAAACATGTGTTCTATGATACTGAAATGTGTGATGGCGATGACAAGGTGGCGCCGCTCGATCACCTCATGCAGGTCGTCGAGGCGTTCGTCGCCTCGCCGGGCGGTGAGATCACCGGGTTCGAGCTCGGCGAGCGCCTGATCCGGCTCCGTCACGGGATCGATCTCCTCGAGCTCCGCTTC
>JBIOIZ010000121.1:0-7749 GCA_044450385.1 Candidatus Dormibacteria bacterium | reverse complement strand
GTCGCCAGGCCGATCATGTCCTCGCTTAGCGCCATCATCGGGTAGTAGGCGAGCGCCCCACAGTGGTTGCTGTTGCGCACCGAAACCGCGGCCACCCCCAGGCTTCGCGCTCGACCGATCGCTTCCCGCATGGCGAAGGCCGCCGCCAGGTGCCCCATGGCATTGTTCGCGTCCACCAGGATGACTGCGCCGTCATCACCGATGACTCGCGGCACGCCCACCGGATCGATTTGGTGACTCGTGATTCGCTCTACGTACCTCGGGAGGAAGGAAACGCCGTGGGTGTGCACCCCGCGCAAGTCGGCCGTGACGAGTATTTCGGCGAGCAACGCTGCATCATCACCGCGTACGCCTATCGTCGCGAAGACCTGTTCGACGAAACTCGCCAATGCGTCTGCCTCCACGAGTACGTCGGGCGTGGCCTCTCCACTCATCGCGCCTCCTTAGCTGTTGTGACTACGCGCTCGGCGCTCATGCTGCGCGCGGCACCCGCTGATGCCAGTCGGTGATCCTCTGATACGCGTCAGCCACTTGGAGCAGGATATGCTCGGAATTCGGGCGTCCGACGAGCTGGAGTCCAATTGGAAGCCCATCGTCGGCAAATCCACACGGAACCGACACCGCAGGCAAGCCGGTCAGGCTGGCCAATCCCGCGTATCGCATGACCCCGGTCATGGCGTCGACCGCCTTCTCGTCGACGTGCACCTGCGTTTCTCCGATCCGAACCGCTGTAAAGCCCACCGTGGGGGAAACGATGACGTCCACCTCCTCGAAGATCTTCAGGACCATTCGCCTGAGTAGCGTTCGGTACCGCTGCGCCTGGATGTAGTGGGTCGCCAGATACAGCTCGCCCGCTTCGAGTTGGAGTCGCACGTCGTCCCCATACTCATCTGGGCGAGTTCGAAGCCAGCGCTGGTGATAGCTGCTCCCCTCTGCACCGATCACGGTCAACGCGGCCGCGACGTTGAACTCCACGTCGTCGAGGCGTATCGGGACGACCCTCGCGCCCTCCCCGTCCAACTGTGTCAACGCCGCACGCAAGGCCGCACCGACCTCGGCCTGCGCCTCGCCGAAGCAGTAGAGCTCGGCCACCCCTAGGCGAAGATCAATCACCCCGTCGTCCCAGTGGGGAATCATCAGCTCGCCACGCTCCCTGGTCATGACGCCTCGAGCCCCTCCGCTCATCACCTCGAGCATTAGCCAGCAGTCCTTCGCCGTCCTCGCGATCGGTCCGACTGTGTCCATGCTCCAAGCGAGCGGCACCACTCCGTCATTGCTCACCTTTCCCATCGTCGGACGCAGTCCTACAACGCCGTTGAAAGCCGACGGCACCCGAATCGATCCGTCCGTATCGGTGCCCAGCGCGCCGAAACACATCCTGGCCGCCACTGCAGCCGCCGAACCGCCGCTGGATCCACCCGCAGAGCGAGTCAGATCCCAGGGGTTTCGGGTCGTGCCGTAATGCGGATTCTCGCTCGTACCGCCCCATGCGAATTCGTGGAGGTTGGTCTTCCCGACGATGATTGCCCCACCTTCTCGCAGATTGCTGACCGCGGTCGCATCCTGGAGCGGCACATTGTCCGCGAGAATCCGGCTTCCCGCTGTAGTCCTCAACCCGTTTGTCTGGATGTTGTCTTTGATTCCCATCGGGATACCCTGCAGCGGTCCGCGATCATCGCCGGCAACCAGCAGTGATTCGACGTCCTGTGCAGCTTTCACGGCCTGCTCAGCGACGACGGTGATGAAGCAGCACAACCTCGGGTTCTGGCGCTCGACGCTTTCAATGACCGATTCCGTGACCTCGACCGGTGAGACAGCGCGCTGTCTGATAAGGTCGCTCACCTCCGCGAGCGATAGATCGATCAGCCCATGGTGACTCATGTGACTGAATGGGACTCAGGCACGCTCGTCGGACCGTCGCTCAACACCGTGATTGGGGCCACGTCATCGCATTCCGCCATGCGCGCGCTTACCCGCATCGTCAGCGTCAACAGCGGCCCGAACCGGCCGGCGACAAGTGCGCAGCGCTCGGGCGAAAGCTCCAACCCGGTAAACCGCGCCGCAGTCTCAACGCTTCGCGCTGTCAGCCGTCGCATGCTTGCACTCCATTCGTCGCATGCACCAATCGGGATGCAGTCGTGCAGCCCGGCCGGGCCCATGCCCGCTAAGATAATCCGTGCGCCGTAGTGTATGCGCGCAGCAGCTCGATACTCTTTCACTACCAACGAAAAGGTGAGTGCCGTGATAGTGACGCATCTCGATCCGGAACGACTCCTAGCCTCGCGGCACATCGAGTACGGAGGATCTTCTCCCGGCGACAAGGAGAGCTTCCGCCTTCAGTTTCTCGTCAACGATCCTCGCGGCGTGATCGCCTGGGAGGCATTCGATCCCGGTCGAGCCACCGAGTGGGCATACTGGCACGACGAGTTTCACGTGTGCATGTCAGGAGCTGCCGACGTGGAGTTTACCCTCCCCCCCAACCACTCCGAGGTGCTCCAAACCGAGATCCGTCCTGGTGACGCCGTCCTCATCCTTGCAGGCACGCGCGCTCGCTTTCACATTCCGGACGCCGAGCCCTACATTCACGTGTCACTCTTTCAACCGCGTTATGAGTACTCCGGCTACCTTCTGAAGCGCGACTACTCCGCGCTGGATAAGCGCCCCTAAATACCCCGCGCTCGCCTGCTCACCACCGCCACCGTCTCGGCTCCGGTCAATGTCGAAGCCCTGGAAGATGCGGTCCGGGGAATACGGCAGCGCCCTCAACCGCACGCTCAGTGGCGACATCGCGTCGGCGACCGCATTGGACACCGCGGCGATGGCGCCAATGGTCCCGGCCTCTGCCACTCCCTTGCTTCCCAGCGTGGTGGCCGGACTGGGACTGGTGACGTGGTGGACTTCGATCTGCGGAATGTCTGGCGCCAGGGGCACGAGGTAGTCAAGCAGTGAGGCGGTGAGGATCTCGCCCTCTTCCGTATATCGATGCTCTTCGAGCAGCGCGCAGCCGATGCCGTTGGCGATCGCGCCGCGCACTTGCTCCTCGACAATCCGCCGGTGCAGGAGCGTGCCGCAGTCCTCGACTGCCACGTAGCGCATTACTCGAGGTACGAGCGTCACCGCGTCGACCTCGACGACCGCCAGATGCGCACCTGAAGCGTAGAGCTGCTTGGCATCATGCACGTGCGTGATGTCCGTTCCCGGCACCAGGTCCTCGGCAGCGACCTTCCGCAACGCCTGGATCACCGCTTCGATGACCCCCACGGCGCCTCGTGACGCGAAGGTGCCCACTCCCGGTGGGCAGGCATCGGTATCCCCTTCGAAAACGTCGATCAGCTCGGCAGCAATCCCAAGCTCCCGCGTCGCCACTGCCCGGTACGTTTCTGCATGCCCCTGCCCGGCTTCCGCCGCGCTCGTGTAGATCTGGATTCGCCCCTCTGCAGAGACCACGACGCGTGCCGAATCCTCCCCTGTAATGGCGGTCACCCCTCGCTTGCGGTAGTCAGCAGGACCTGGACCTGCGTGGTCGTTGAAGAACCCGATCCCCACCCCGACCAAGCGATCACGTTCCCGGGCTCGTTGCTGTTCACGACGTAGCTCCTCGTAACCAGCCTCATGCGTCAGCCGATCCAGCAAGCCGATGTAGACCCCGGAATCGAGCTCCCGTCCCGCGGCCGTGGTCCACGGCATGGTGCGGATGGCATTGCGCCGGCGGAGCTCCAGCGGATCGATCCTCAGCTCGCCTGCGATCACATCCACGATCCGCTCGGTGGCATAGACGCCGGCGTTGATTCCCACCCCCCGATGTGCGCCGACCGGGCAACGGTGGCTAAAGCAACCCCCTGTGCGCGGTACTTGATCGCTCCGATTGCATAAGGACCGAACAGGCTCGCGGCGGCCGTTGCCGGCTCGAGCGATGCGGAGAACGGCCACACGGAGTACGCACCGACGTCCGCCACAACGTCGGCGTCGACTCCGAGAAACGTACCGTCGTCTCGCACCGCCACCCGCATGGTGATCGTGGTGTCGTGGGCGTGCACGCTTCCGATCAAGTTTTCCCACCGATCCTCGATCCAGCGCACCGGCCGTTGTATTCGTCGTGCCAGCGCCGCGACTGCAATCTCCTCGGCGAAGAGATGCGCCTTGAGACCGAACCCACCCCCCACATGCGGCACCACCACCCGGATCGTCCTCTCGTCAACGCCGAGCCCCAGCGCGATTCCTCGGCGCACCAGGTGCGGAATCTGGGTGGAGGTCCACACCGTTGTGACCCCGGTCCCGCTGTCATGAGTAGCCGCCACACCCCGGCACTCCATCGGCAGCGCGGACTGCCGTGCCGACTTGAAACTTCCTTCGATGATCGCGGCCGCGCTCGCGGCCGCGATCTCAAAACCGCCGGAGTCGTACGCCGCCGCATAGAGGACGCCGTCAGGAACCTCCTCATGGATTGGTGTCGCCTTCGGCAACGATTCGTAATCGACCCTGGTGGCCTCGACGGCATCCTCAGCCTCATACCGATCCCGCCCCCACGCGACCGCCACGGGCTCTCCGACGTAGCGCACACGGTGCAACGCGACTGGATCCCAGGGCACGCCCACCAAGCCGTGACACTCCAACAGCAACGGCTGAATGCCCAAGTCGCCGCCACACAGCGCCCGCCCTTCTGCGGGGTGCAGCGCGGTGATCCGTGCGTGGGGCAACGGCGATCGAACGAAGGACACCTCAACGCAATCCTCGAACTCAAGATCTGCAACGAACTGGCCCGCCCCGCTGACGAGCAGCCGGGCATTCTCAATGCCTAGCCTTGGCACTCGAGCACCGCGTCCAAAATCGGTTCATATCCGGTGCATCGGCACACGTTGCCTGCCAGTATCGCCGCGAGCTCCTCGCGGTCGTAAGGCTCCCCCGACGCTAATACCTCAGTTATCGACATCAAGAACCCCGGTGTGCAGAAGCCACACTGCAGGGCGCGATGCCGAAGAAATGCCGCCTGTAGCGTCGAGAGCTCTCCGCTGGCCAGACCCTCCACCGTCAGCACCTCCCGTCCCTGGGCCTGCAGCGCCAGCATCAGACACGATCGCACCGCATCCCCGTCCACCAGCACGGTGCAGGCGCCACACACCCCTTGCTCGCATCCCAGGTGAGTTCCAGTGAGGCGCAAGCGATCGCGGAGCAAGTCGCCAAGCACCAGTCGATCCGGAACGTCGCCATGCCACTCGCGCCCATTGACGGTGAGGGTTAGTTCCATCTCGCGCCATCGATCCGACCATCGCGTTGACCAACCACCCTATTGACCAACAGCGCGCCCGTTCTGCGTCGATACGCGGCTGATGCGTGGATATCGTCACCGGCGATGATCTCTGCCGCGGCGATCTCGATGAGTTCCTCCCCCGGTCGTCCTCCCGCCGCCACGTACTCTTCAACACCGATCCAGACGTTGCGGGCGCGAGCCCGCAGCGAACACAACTACTCGCTCGTCCTGGCGGCACGCGCCGATGAGAGCGAAGTCACCCGAGCGGCGTTCCACCTCCGCAAACCCGAACCCCCGATGAGGCAGTGGGAGACGCAGTTCGGTGACGAGTTCATCAGGCTCCAGCGCAGTCATGAGTGGCCCCACCGCGAAAGAGTCAGCGGGGATCTCGCGTGGGCCGCGCACCGAGAGCACGACCACCGATCCTCCGAGGACCAGCGCAAGCGCCGGCCACTCGGCTGCCGGATCCATGTGCGCGAGCGATCCCCCGACCGTTCCCCGATTGCGGATCTGGAAATGCCCGATGTGCTTCACCGCCGTCGTCACGATTGCTGGCATTCGTTCGTCCCGTTCAACGTCCCGATGCCGGACCATCGCGCCGATGCGCAACATATCGTCGGCCAATCCAACCTGTCGCAACGCATCCAGACATTGCAGGTCCATAAGGTGAGTCGGACGAGCGAGGCGCATCGCGAGCATCGGCATCAGGCTCTGTCCGCCTGCGAGCGGCTTGAGCTCATCGCCGTGCAGTGCAAGCAGTGCAACAGCTTCAGCGAGAGCGTACGGTCGATGATATATAGATGCTGCGGGTTTCACCTTCTGCCTCTTTGAGCATGCCTAGCCGAGCTTCGCAGACGCACGCATTCGCTATTAGCGAAATCTTCTTCGATCACAACACCCGCGCATCCTGAATCTTGTAGGATGCATCGCACTGACACTTCGTGGTGTGAGCCCAACACCTCGGCACCGTCCGAATCAGCGACTCATTCCCTTCCTGATGAGACCCCTGGAGTCCTCCGGGGGTCTCTCTTTGTCTGCCCGACCGAGCGATCGCTGCGCAGATCATGTCCCGGTGGTATGACGCTGATCACTCAGACAGTGACGCGCACGGGCACCGTCTCCAGCGCCACGTGATACGCGACGTCGATCCATCCGGGTAACCGCCGGCGATCGTCTGGATGGCCGGTCCTGGCGGCGAGACCGAGTACTTCAATCGTAAGGGCACCGAGTACACCGGACTCGCCGCAGATGCCAACTACGGATGGGGGTGGGTAAACCTCGTCCACCCCGAGGATGTCGAACTTGCGCGGCTTGGGCGGGAGCACGCAACTCGGACGCAGACGCCTTTCTAGATCGAGCACACGATCCGGCGCCACGATGGCCGGTTCCTTTGGCACGCATTTCGAGGCGAGATGCTGCGCGATCAGGGCGGCGAGGTGATCGGGTGGAGCTTCCGCTCACCATTGAAGAGCGGATGGACGGGGCGGCCGCGATGAGCGGACACAAGACCTCGATGCTGCAAGACATCGAGGCGGGCAAACGCCTCGACACAGACGCGCTGCCAGGGGCCGTAATCGAGCTCGCCGAGGCGAGGAAGATCGATGTGCCTTCACTACGGGAGCTGTACGTATTGACAAAGCTCGCCGAAGGGGTGGCGCTCGCGAAGGGGTCGATGGGCACCCAGCACGATAGCCCCGGACTCCGTGATGCAAAGGTGCATGTCGAGATGGAGGGCGCGGCTCAGTTACGGACGTGGTTCAGCTGGCACGGACGGCATGCCTACTTGCGTGGCAGGCGCGAAGTGCAACTATCGGCAGTGCCCGAAAGGTTCCGGTTACTTCACGAGCGACGACCAGGCCCTTGAAGCGGCGAGCTGAAGCACCTTGCCGTTTCAATATCGCGCCCCGCGTGCAGAGGCGTCGGTAAACGGACGCGTCAAAGTGAACCGTCTTCATACCGTCTGCGGGTAAATGGGCAAATGGCATACTTGCAAACTCGTCACCAAGAAGAGGGATATCTAAGTCATGACGGTTGCTGAAGCCGCAGACGTCCTGGGCGTCTCCACCCAGACGATCTACAACTGCATTTATGCCGGAAAGCTTCGAGCGCGGAGGCCGGCCGAACGCTACACCCTGCGCGAGCGCGACGTGGCTGCCCTCGACACGAAGCGTAAGGCTCGACGCTAACTGGCCTCGAGGCGAGCCCATCACGATCACGCCACACTGCCAGGGATCGTTGAAATGGTCGCGGGCAATGCATCCCCATGAAGACCGTGCGACCCATCACCGGCGCGATCACGAGAAGGCCGAGGAAGGGAATCGAACCCTCCCCAGCCCGCTCAAAATGATCGGAAGAAGCGCCGTCCAAACTCGAGGGAACGGCCAGGAAGCGCCACGTGACGCCGTGACTAGGCAGAGTTATTGGCCCAGTATTGGCCCAGCGCCTCCAAACACCACGAGGGTGCGGGGTGTCCCTGCGTCTGGTGAGAGGACGTTCGTGTG
>JBIOIZ010000120.1:0-7924 GCA_044450385.1 Candidatus Dormibacteria bacterium | reverse complement strand
TGGTGGCCGTCGGTCCACGCGGGCGGACGGTCGCACCCGGGGAAGCGGCAGCCCTGGTCGCGGAGGTGCAGCGCGGTGCGGATGGGTGCCGGGATCGTCCGCGTGGCCCGGCCGACCGAGAGCGGCAGCGGACGCGTGCTCGCAGCCGTCGACGCCGCACCCTCAGCCGGAGGCGCCACCGTCACCACCGTCCGCACCGCGTCGCAGGCGATCCGGCGCGCGGGCCGGCTACTCGGCTCCCGCCGCCGCCTCGATGGGTGCCCGCGCACCGTTGGTGCCCTGCGCCTCGCGCACCTCGCCGAGGTACTCGTCGACGAGCTGACGTCCACGCTCCGGGTCGGAGACGGACGCCACAACGTGATATGCGGGCTCGTCGGGATCGGGGCGCACCAGCACGAATCCGTCATCGACATACACCTTGATGCCGTCGACGAGGTCCACGGAGTCGGTGCGATGCCGATCGAGGAGCAGGCGCATCACCCGTCCTTTCGCCTCCCACGGGCAGAACTCGGTGGCGGTGATGTACGCGACCTGCGGCAGCGCCGCGCGCGCCTGGCTCAAGGGAATCCCGATCTTGGCGCGCAGCTCGAGCAGTTTCACGAGTGTGTACATGGCGTCAAAGGCACCGAGGTGACCCGGCCACGCGAATCCACCCTCGCCGTCCGACGCGAGGCTGGTGCCCGGCGTGGTCGAGGCGCGGAGCACGGCGGCAGGCTCGCCGGGGGTGGCGCTGAAGCTGCCGCCCTCCTTGCGGATCAGCTCACTGATCCACATCGGCGTCGCCGCCGGCGCGAGCACGGCTCCAGGATTCGAGCGCACCCACCACGACGCGAGCACTGCGAGGCATTCATGCGGACTCAGCACCACGCCCTTGTCGTCGATGATGGTGATGCGCTCCCCCGTCGGATTGATCATGCAGCCGACGTCGGCACGCACCGTCCTGCTGATCAACGCGGTCTCGTCGGGCACGGTGCGATGGTGTTCGCCCTCGCGCATGCCGGCGTTGAGCGGGATGGTGGTGACGCCGAGGTCGTTGAGAATCGCCGGCAGGACGGCCGACGCATCGCTGTAGTCGTAGTCGATCAGCACGCGGAAGCCGGCGTTGCGGATGCTCTCCGCGTCCACCGACTTGAACAGGTGCTGGATGTACCCGGGGATCGGCTCGCCGTACTCGATGTCACCCATCTCGTAGAAGCCGGCACGCCGGAAGTCCTCACGAAAGAGCAGGTTCTCCAGCTTGCGCTCGGCCCGCTTGTCGATCTGCAGTCCTTCGGTGTCGAAAAAGCGAATGTCGGCGCTGCGCTGGTCGAGCGGTGACACCAGCACGTGAATGCCCGCGGCGCAGTTGGCGTCCAGCGTCGCCCACTGAGTCACGGGAACCGGCAGCTCGCGCACGTCGCGTGCCTTGGCTCCAGCGCTGACGATGCCGCTGACGATGGCGCGTTTGATCATTCGGGACGATCGCGCATGATCCTGACCGACGACGACACACGCTCCCTTCGCCAGGGTCGCGCCGAAGGCCGCCCCAAGACGCGCGCAGAACTCCGGCGTGAGCTCCACGTTGATCAGTCCACCGAGCCCGTACGACGAGAACAGCCCGCTTCGCCACTCTCCTGCCCAGATCACCGACTCGTTCACCGTGGACCCGGGTTCGACGGTCTTGCTCGGCCAGATCTTGACTCCGGCTCGTACCTGCGATCCCCTGCCGAGCACGCACTCGTCCGCGATCACCGAGTTCTCCTCGAGCAGCGAGTCGTTCTTGATGGTGACGTTGCGGCAGACGATCGCCTGGCGCAGCCGGCAGCGCTCGCCGATGTACGAGTGCGGCCAGATCACGCTGTTGCTGACCTTGGTATTGTCGTCGACGACGCTGTAGCGGTCGATGACACCGTGCTCGTTGACGTGCGTGCCGGCCTTGAGCTTCACCTCGTCGCCGATGAACGCCGGGCCGTCGAGCTGCACGCCGATGCCGATCTCCACGCCGTCGCCCATCCACACGTTGCCCTCGCGGCGCCCCGAGATGTGGCAACGAACTTTGCCGTCGAGCGCGTCCCAGTTCGCCTGCATATACGACTGGATCGAGCCGATGTCGCACCAGTAGTCGTCGACCACGATGCCGTGGAGTGGCTCGTGACGTCGGAGCATGGTCGGGAAGACGTCCTGCGACCAGTCCGCGTTGGCGCCCTCCTTGATGTGGTCGAGCACCTTCGGCTCGATGACGTAGATGCCGGTGTTGGCGTGGTCACTGAAGACCTCACCCCATGACGGCTTTTCCAGGAAGCGCTTGATGTTCCCCTCGTCGTCGGTGACGACCACCCCGTACTCGAGCGGATTCGGCACCGAGTGGAGCACGATCGTCGCGTGCGAGCCGCGTTCGGTGTGGGCGCGCATCACGGCGGTGAGGTCGATGTCGGTGAGCGCGTCGCCGCTGATCACCAGAAATGTGTCGTCGAGGAGGTGGGCGGCGTTGCGCACACTCCCCGCCGTACCCAGCGGCCGGTCCTCGACGACGTACTCGATCTCCATGTCGAGCTCCGAGCCGTCGCCTAGGCGGTTGCGGATCTCCGCACCGAGGTAGGCGAGCGTCACCACGACCCGGGTGATCCCATGCTCCTTGAGCAGACGAAGGATGTGCTCCAGCACCGGCGTGCCGACGACTGGGACGAGCGGTTTGGGAAGGCGGCTGGTCAGTGGACGCAATCGCGCCCCTTCACCTCCCGCCATGACCACTGCCTTCACACGGCCACCTCCTCGGCACCGGTCTCGTGGTTCAGATCATATGGTGCGAGGCGACGAATTACGCGCGCGAGCTTCCAGCGGCCGGCAGGATCACGCGCTGATGCAGGCACATGAAGCGGAGGCGCTCGAGCAGTCCGTCGATGACGACCGGCCAGGCGAAGTCGGCGGCGTCGCGCCGAGCCGCAACGCGCAGCCGCTCTCCCAGCGCCGGTTGCTCGACCAGACCGCGAAGCGCGCTGGCGATCTCGGACGGATCGTCGGTCTCGATCACGATCGCATTGCCGTATGGGCGGGCATACTCCTCACCGGTCGCGCCCACCATCGCAACGCCACCCGCAGCCATCGCCTCGAGTCCGACGAGCCCGAACGGCTCGTGCCCGGAGTTGGCGAGCACGGCCGACACCCCGACGTTGATCTCGGTGATCACCCGGTCGGGGAGGAATCGTCGCAGGTGCACGATCGGAGCGCCGTCTGTCTCGGTGAGCGCGCGAACGATCCCGCCCGCGTCGTCGACCGGTTCGTACCAGTCGGTCACCACGAGCCCGGACGCAGCTGCAAACTCGAGCACTGTGGCGCCGTACGGCTCCATGCCGCCGCGCATGAGCATGCGAGCCGGCAAACCTTCGGAACGCATCTCGGCGATGGCCGCGACCGCCTGGTTCCAGCGCTTGTCCGGACTGAAGCGGCCGATCTTGAAGGTGAGACATGGCGTGCCCGCCGCAGCCCGGATCGCTTTCGGGGCGGACTCATCGACTGGGGCGAGCGCTCCCTCCGGGATCCCGTTGGGGATGACCACCGGGTTCACCCCATAGGGCCACATCAGGTGCTTCATGTATTTGCTCACGGTGGTGATCGACGCGACGAAGTCGAGCACTGGCCAGTCGATAGCCTCGAACCCGAACAGATTGTTGGCGTTCCAGAGCAGCACGGCGTTGCGCCGAAGTCCGAGGGTGTGGAGGCGATCGCTCAGCGCCTTGCAGAACCACGCCGTATGCCACTCCTCACACAGGACGGCGGTGACCCTCCCCGCTTCTGCTGCTGGGCGCACGATGGTGTCGATGAGCTCGTCGGGGAGCGTCGCCGTCAGGTCGCGAATCTTCGCGAGCTCTCCCTCGTAGACACCGGCGCGGTAGCGATCGCTGATCCCCTGGCTCCAGCGGACGAGCTGCACCCCCTGATCGAGCTCGACACCGGGCTTGTCCGGGTCGCCGACGAAGACGAGCGTGGTGCGATAGCCGAGCGCTGCGAAGGCGCGGCAGAGCTCGCGAGCGCGGACACCGAGACCGCCGGCCTGGCTGTACTGATCGGGTCCTTCGAAAGACACCATCACGACGTCGAGCGTCTCAGGAGTGAACATCGCCGCACAGTGTGCGAAACCGGCCCACAGGGGTGCCGGCATCGACTCGCACCCGGTCCCTCATCGGAGCGTCGGTTGCGACCGCGGATGGGGGCCGAAGCCCCCGATCCTGGTCACGAAAGAGGCGAAGGACCGGCTGGCGGGCGCCGGTTTCTCCGCCCAACGAAAGTGTCGCAAAGGGCCCGAACGTAGCCTCCGATGGTGGGACACAGATCCGTAACGGGAGGGGCACGTTGTCACAGACCAAGCAGCCGGGCGGCAGTGCCGCCCATCACGAGCTCGCGCTCCGCCGCGGTGAGCTCCGCCTCGGCGAACGCGTCGATGTAGCGGCGGGCAGGAAGCAGCGGGTGGTCCGAGCCGAAGAGCAGACGGTCCGCGCCGCACAGGTCGGCGACCGCACGGTACGCGGTGGGGGCGTACAGGAACGGACCCGCGGCGGTGTCGAACCACAGCCGGCGGCACAGCTCAGCCACCTCGGGCATGTGTGCGTAGAACGGCAGCCCGCCGCCCAGGTGCGCGCAGACCAGGCGCAGCTCTGGATGGCGCAGGGCAAATGCCGCAACCCGCCCCGGGGTCGCCGTGCCTTTACCGGGATAGTCGTGCCCGACCGGCTCACTGCAGTGCAGCACCATGGGAATCCCAAGATCCGTGCACGCCGTGGCGACATCGTCGATCGCAGGCGAGTCGAGGTCGAATCCCTGGGCGTCGGCATTGAGCTCGCCGGTACCGCGCAGACCTTCGGCCGCGCAACGCTGCAGCTCGGCGACGGCCCCGGGTCGGGCGGCGCTCACCGTCGCAAAACAGGTGAGCCGGTCAGGGTGGTCGCGTTGCACGGCGATGAGGTGATCGTTGACCTCGGCGCAATGCTCGGGGTCGGCGAACGGCCAGCCGAAGCACACCGAGCGGTCGATGCCGGTTGCATCCATGGTCGCGAGCAACTCGCCGGCGGTGGCGATCGATCGCGCACCGCGGTGGCAGAGATCGAACCAGGGGTCGAGCGCCGCGAGCCGATCCCTCGCGTCGCGCATCTCCGCGGGCAGGATGTGGACGTGGCTGTCGACGATCATCCGAGCCAGCGCCCCTGGGCGAAGATCCAGGTACCGGCGCACATGAGCACGGCACTCGCGCCGAGCATCGCCTGCCGGACGCGTGGCACGCGCTGGGTGAGATCGGACACGAGCAGCACCGCCGGGAACAGGGCGAGGACGTAGCGAGGCTGGGAGCGCCAGAACGGCAATGAGGCGGTCATCAACCACGCGATGGTGCAGTACAGAGCGATCGATCGGGGAATTCGCGACGACACCCACATGCCCGCGCAGAGCAGCAGCCCGAGCAGACCGAAGGCCACCTCGCGGGCAAAGATCGATCGCGTCTCTCCGTTGAACGCGGTCAACAGCGTGTGCCAGGTGGCCGCGAATCCTGTCCACGGCGGAGCCGGCTGCAGACCGAACGACGGGAGGCGGTCGGCGTGGAGCAGCGCCAGCGCGTCGCCGACATGGATCTGCATGTACAGGCCAGGTGATCGTGGATGCCGGTCAGCAACGGTGTTCCCGGGAGGTCGATGACCAGCACGGCGATGAAGACGCCGAGCCAGAGAAGGCGTGACACGGCGACCGCCGCAAGGGCCGTGGTCCACAGCGACGAGGCTGCCGGCCGCCGGGTCACCGGGGCGGTTCGAGTCCGTCGAGCATCGCAGGGTCGTTGCGGAGCTCCCAGAGCTCGCGGAATGCGCGCAGCACCACGCGGACGTCGGCGCCGGTCGCGCGCCCGGTGGTGCGCGGATAGTGATGCACGCCCACATCCATCAACCGGTATCCGCTGCGACGCGCTCGGACCAGCAGCTCGGTGGAGACCAGCGCTCCGTCCGCATGCAGCCCCTGGCCGACGGCGCGCGGGAACAGCTTGAAGGCGCAGTTGACGTCGCGCGCCGTCGGGCCGAATCCGAGACGAACAAGCCGGAAGAATGCCTTGTGATAGAAACGCCGGACGAACGTGTCCTTACGCCGGATGCGATATCCGCAGATGACTCGCTCCGGTCCATACAGCGCCAGAAGCCGGGAGATCTCGGTCGGATCGAACTGGCCATCGCTGTCCATGAGGAAGACCGCGTCACGCGTCGCCGCGTCGAACCCGGTGCGCAACGCTGCGCCGTAGCCGCGGTTGCGTGGATGCGACACCACGCGAACGCGCGTGCCGGGGTTGCCTGCGCTCGACGCGCGGGCTGCCGTCGCATCGCTGCTGCCGTCGTCGACGACGATGATCTCGTGGTCGGTGATCCCGAGCTCGGTGAGCGCCGCGGCGGTGCGCCTCACCGTCTCGGCGATCACCGCCTCCTCGTTGTAGGCGGGAAGCACCGCGCTGATCGATGGATGTGCACCTGCGACGTGCTCCAACACGTCAGCTCCTTCCACGGACGTCATAGATGGTGATGTGGTCGGTGCGCGCGACGACGGGGAGCCCTTGCTCAGCCCACCAGGTGAGCCCAACCTGTGGATCGATCGCGCCCGGGTCGTTCAGCCGGTTGTCGATCTCGACGTAGCTGACGCCGTACCTGTGGAGCAGGCTGAACACCGGGCACGTGGTCTGGCCTGCGGCGCAGCCCGTGTACATGGTCTGGACGTCGTTGTAGCGCGACTCGAAGTTGATGCCGTAGCTCCACAGCCATCCGCCATACCCCATGACCCCGATGCGGCCGGCCGCCGCGAGCACAGGGTCGTTGGGACGGCCGAACGTCAGGAACACACTGCCTTCCGGGGTCACGCCGTCGATTGTCGACGCAAGTTGAAGTTCCTGCGTGTTCGCAATGGTGTACGGACCCGTGATCGAGTCCTGTGGAGGCGTCCAGGGCAGCAGCCGGAGCACCACCAGCGCGCCGGTCAGGAGCACCGGCGCGACCAGCACGGTCGCCGCCACCCGTGGCCAGACGTGCCGCCACCAGTGCGCCGCGAGCGCGCCGATGAGCAGAGCGACGACCAGGTACCAGTACACGAGCATTTTGGTGTTGTCCCAATTCCAGGATTGAAAGACGATGAGATTGCACGCCGCGAAGATGATCAGGGCTCCAAGGGTCAGTTCGAGGAGCGGCACGGGAAACACACGGGTCACGACACGTCCGACGTTCCCTCCAAGCAGGCGCACGGCGACGGCGAGCGCGATGAAGGCGACGAGCGGAACCGCGATACCGAGATTGGCAAGCCAGAAGCCCCACCACTGCGCCGTCCCGACCATCCCGATGGCCTGGATCGCGCCGGTGAAGACGTTGCCGAGGGTGAGCGTGAGCCGCCCGCTCGGGTCGGCAGCGGAGCCGGCGTTGGCGAGCCATCCGGGCTCGAGCCACGGATACACGTTGCTGCCGTATGGCGTCACCGGAGCACCGTGCTGCGTCAGTGCAAGCTGAGCAAGTCTGAAACCGCCGAGCACGATGGCGACGCCGACCAATGCGAACCACTCGCGCCGCCGCCTCCGCCACAACAGAACGAACAGGAGAATCGAGAGCGCGATCAGGGTCTGGACGTGAACGGTCGGGAGCAGTCCGATCAGGACTCCGGCAAGAGCGAACGGCTCCCAGCTGGGGCCGTGCGATGACGCCCCCGCGAACACCAGCAGGAGCACCGAGATCGCCGCCGCGAACCCGAAGAGCAACGTGCGCTGCGGCAGCCACCACGCCATGAGCGGCGTGTACCACTGCATGTTGGTCAGCGGCGGCGTCCCACCGTCGGACGGCAGCCCGTCATAGGCGCGGGGCTGCGCCGCGATCGTCCCGGGAAGGTCGTGCAATGTCCACCCGACAATCGAGATGCCTGTTGCCGGGTGGCTGACGACGTACTG
>JBIOIZ010000119.1:0-8320 GCA_044450385.1 Candidatus Dormibacteria bacterium | reverse complement strand
GGCGGCCCAGGCACTTCGCCTCATCCATATCCGGGGCAACCGCGAGGCGGCCCACATGAGCGTCACGACCCACGCTACGCGGGCCATGAGGAAATATCGATCGGCTGCTCCGCTTGTGGCCATCACGAACCACTGATTGCCCGCGAGGGACACGAGTGGCGACAGCAGCCCGCCAATGACGATCCCGAGTGAAACCAACGCGAACAGCCGCAGCTCCCACGGCGCACGCATCGCCGCGAACACCGCGACTGGGATCGCCAGAAGGCAGATCAGGCCGGCCAGCAGCACCCCATGGTGGTGACCGGCGAGGTAGATATGACTGTGACTCGGTTCCGCAACGATGCCGGCCAGGATGATCCGGTCACACACGATCAACACGAGGTTCTGCAAGCTCGCACTGAGGCTCACGTCTGGACGCGGAGAGAGCCTGCTTGCGTAGAACTGAACGCCGAGGGCAACTGCGAGTGCAGCCACGAGTAGAAGCGTGAACGGCTTGCGACGCACGAGGTACCAGAGCACGCTCGCTGGGAGAAGGATGTACACGAAGGGTCCCGAGAACCCACAGAGGAGCACAGCGATAAGATCGAACGCCTTCCAGTACCACCGCGCCGGCGCCGGCGCGATGATCACGAGGGTCGCGAGAATGGCGAGATGGAATGGCGCGCTCGTGATGTCGACGTTGAGTTCCTCGGCGGGCATCAGCAAATACACCGCGCTGAGCACGACTCGAACCCAGAAGGATGGCACCACCGTGTCGAACCGCGAGCTGAGGAAGTAGCAGACCGGCGCCACCTGGATCAGCAGCCCACAGATGTTGTAAATGAGCGGTTGATTGGCAATCCCGAATGGCGCCGCGATGACCGGCCCGAGGCGGGACACCACCTGCAGATACCCGGCCAGCGAGATGCCGATGGCGTGCAGCGCGCCGAGGTTGTAGGCATCAGAGAACCAGTGGGCGCCGTCCTCCGCGTAGAACTGCGGCATGGTGAACGCGTCGACCCGGTACGCGATCACGATCGACGCCGCCACCAGCGTGATCGCCGCGACAGACAGCGGACGCGGCAGTCGCAGGACAGCCGCCCATAACCTGCTCACGCTGGTCACCACCGACCGCGTTGTCATGGGTAAGGTGATTCTACTGACCAAGAGCCGGCGATCCGCCGCACACCCACGCGATCGGTCCGGTGGCACCAGGAGACCGCGTGCCTTTCGGCGCCAGTTCTTGTGACCTTCAGCAGTGGTTCGGCCCGCTGCGTTGATCGAGCATGAGATCAACCATCAAACAGACTGGAGGTGTGGCCATGGCGGACACAACGACACTCAGCCCGCGATACCCCAATGACGTGTTGGGGAGATCCCTTGCGGAGCTCCTGCGCTGGCCTGTCTTCCCGCTGCTCGGCCTGACTCAGGACTTTCCGATGCGTCTCGAGGAGTTTGTCGACGACGGCCACCTCGTCGTTCGTGCGGAGTTGCCGGGCATCGACCCTGACAAGGACATTCACGTCGTCGTCGACGAGGGATTGCTGACCATCACCGGCGAGCGGCGGACCGAGACCGGGCAGGACGAGAAGGGGAAGCACTTCTCCGAGATGCAGTACGGCTCGTTTTCACGGACCCTTCCGTTGCCCGATGGAGCCAGTGAGAAGGACGTGACCGCGACGTACCGCGACGGTATCCTGGAGGTCCGGCTCGCCTTGGCGAAGCCCGCGCCTCCGAAGGCAGCGGCCACCATTCCGATCAAGCACTGAGGCGGTGGCGCCCGCCGAGGCACGTACCTCGGCGGGCACCAGCTCGGGCGACCTGTGTCCGTAAAGGAGGACGGGGTGTCGAAAGAGAACCATACGATTCGGGTCTGGGCCTGGAGGGAGACGACGCGCGAGCTGGTGTTCTCGGTGAACACTCCGAACGCCCGGCGTGCCGGGCTGTCGTACGTCCGCAAACTGCAGGAAGACCCCACGGTCAATCGCATCGAGATGCGCGAGCACATGGTCACGGTCGATGGCGACGATACGGCGCTTCCCAGCGGCATCCGCGGCAGTCTGGGTTGGGAACGTACCGATGGTCGGTGGCGCAGGCTGCGCACCGGCGAGGCGCACCTCGAACGCCGCCGGGGCTGAGAGGCGGTGTCGTGACCCTACACATCTGCCGTCTTACGCGGCGGCGCGCGCCGTCACGATCAGCACGGGGATCCGGCTGCTGTGCAGCACCCGATGGCTAACACTCCCCAGAAACAGGGAGCCGATATCCCCAAGCCCTCGCGAACCCAGGGCAACCAGGTCATAACCGCCTGCAGTGCACTCGTCAAGAATCGCCTCGGCCGCTGGGGAGTCGACAAGCTGGGTGGCAGCCCGCATGTCGGCCGGCAGCCGTTTGACGGCGTCGTCGAGCACCGCCTTTCCTGCCGCACGCGCGGCCGCCACCACTTCGTCATAGATGGATTGGCTGAGCCCGCCGAGGCCCACGCCCGGCCACGCCAGATACGACGAATACGCGGTCAGAATGGTCAGCGTCGCGTTCTGGGTCCGCGCGATGTCCACAGCCTCCGTCAGAGCGGCCCGGGCATGAGTCGATTGGTCAAAACCAACAAGGATCTTGGTAAACATGCGTCGCGCCCCACAGATTCGCTGATGTGATCACTCGGATCATGATGCTCAAACATCTCGGCGGCCCAGTGCCGGACGTCATTATCGGCGTGGACCGTTGGACAAGGGATCTCGGCAACAGCGTGGGGCTATCGGGTATCGCTCGGCAGCGATCCGAACTTGGGGACCAAAGCCTCTAGACAGACCTCCGAGCCAGCTATTGGATGAGATTGCGAACCAAACCGCCGAAGGCCCTTGAGGTGGGCAGATGCACGCGAAGAAGATCGTGGTGGGGGTCAATGGGTCGGCTGCGTCCAACGCGGCACTCGAATGGGCCGTCCAGGCGGCGGTGCAGACGAGCGCCGAGATCATCGCCGTCCACGTGCTCAAGCCGATCGAGGGGCGGACGTCGGTCACCAGCGTCGCTGAGGTTCGCCTACGGGAGTTCGGCTACGTCGGAGTTGGTGTGCGCGCGCGCGTGAAGAGCGAGATGTTCGCTCCTCTGACCACCTCGGCGGTCAAACATCGGATCCTGATCCTCGAGGGTCAACCCGCGACGGAGATCCTGGGTGTGGCCGACGCAGAGGATGCCGCCCTCATCGTGGTCGGCAATGGCTTGCACAGCACCATGGAAGATCTCTTCCTTGGGAGGGTCGCCCACGAGTTGACCCATCGGTCACGGCGGCCGCTCGCCGTGATCCCCGCGGCTGCGCACGCGACCGACGTCGACGCAGTGGGAAAAGTGCAGCACCAGTCCGAGGTGCTGCGGCAAACTCGCCAGCACCGCAATGGCGCAACCGGGGAGCCGCTGCGGGAAGATGCTGTCGGGGAGCTCATCTCGCGCGAGCACGCGCTCATTCGTCGGCACCACAATCACATGCGCGGAGTCGCTGACGAGGCGCAGCAGGAGGTGAAGCTCTGCACACCTGGGTACGGGCGGCCCGCAGGTCGAGGCGCCTGATCTGATGGCAGACTCCCACGACCCATCGCGCCGTCTCACTGTCGCCGAGGTGATGACGACGGACGTCGTAACGGTGTCGACATCCACACCTGTCAAGGAGGCGGCTGGGCTGATGAGTCAGCGACGGATCGCCGCACTCCCGGTCATCGGTGCGGATGGAACGCTCGTTGGCATCATCTCGGAGACTGACTTCATCGGCAAACGTGTGGACGCCGAAGTGGTGGGAGAGCTGATGTCGGCTCCCGTCGTGACGGCCGGGCCGGACGACCCTGTCCCATTGGTGGCGAGGATCCTGCTGGCCCGCAACGTCAAGAGCCTTCCGGTCGTCGACGACAGCACCCGGGTCGTCGGCATCGTGAGCCGCGCGGATCTCTTGAAGGTGTTCCTCCGGAGTGACCGGGACATACGAAGGGACGTCATCGCGAGCGTCGCGGCCAGCGCAATCGACGTTGAACCCCCAGGTATCGGGATCACCGTGACCGACGGCGTCGTCACCTTGACCGGGACGGTCAGGACAACCAGCGACATAAGGCGTGTCACGACGGCGGCGATCGCGGTGAGTGGCGTCGTCCACGTCCGAAGCGATGACGTGACCTCTCTGGATCCTCGTGGGTCATAGGATGGGTTTCACGCGCGCGACGAGCCGGCAGGGCTGACGGTCCGACGCCGTGCCCGGCGGACTCACTTCGTCCAGTCTTCGATGACGATGCGGCGGCGAGCGTACACCGCAGAACGGTAGTGCGGGTGCTTGTCAGTCTTCGTGCAACTTGAACGCCAGGTGGCGGGAGTGGTGTTGCTTCATGACCAGGGTGAGCCATATGCGGAGCATGCCGTCGACAGTGTTCACCTCATCGGGACCGCCAACCCAGATCGGTCGCAGACCGACGTCAGTCATGAGTGCCTCGACGACCGTGCGTTCCTCGCCGTCCGGTCCACAGAAGAACATGTCGCTGGATACGCCGGCCACCACGGGCTCTGCGAGCACCTCCCAACCTAGGGTGTTGAAAGCCCGAAAGTAGTGCGCTCCGGGCGACGCTGCGAGGATCGCTTCGGCGCTGTTCATGACAGTGCTTCGGATATTGTTGGTGGCGTCGATCACTACCTTGCGGTTGAGAAGGTCGGCCACTTGATCCGTCAGCAGCAACTCGGCGATGGACGCGCTCGGGACGGCCAGCAGGACCACCCGGGCACCGCGGATCGCCTCCGCGATCGTTGCCGTGCGGCTGGCGGTCGCCGCCGCCAGCGCAGCCAGCTCTGGCTTCTCAGGGTTGCGCGCTCCATACCTGACCGAGTGTCCAGCGGCCGCCCACTTTCGCCCGAGGGTCCCCCCGATGTTGCCGGCGCCTATGACGGCGATGTCTGTCATCGGGTGCTCCCCCGTTGGTCGTCGCTCGCGAGTACGGTGACGCGGTTGAGTTGATTCCTAGGTGGTTTCCGGGTGAGGGAGCTCCGCCACCCATGGCTCGAGCAGGCGTCCGAAGTTGACGGTCCAGCCCACCCCGAAAACCGTAGGGACCAACACACGGCGATCTGCTGGGTTCCAAAGACGCTCGCGAACCCGAGCCAATGTCGGCGGGCGGAGGTCATACGGGACCAAGCCGGCAAGTTTGCCGCGCCACGTCCGTTCCTCGGCTGGCTTGCGCAGCTCAGTGGCCACAGCAGCGCCGACGAGGGCGACCCCCAGTCCAAGCCCGAGCCACCGCGACCGGGTCCTCGTACGCCGTCCATGCTTGCCCACCAGCATATTGTCTGCTCTTGTGCAGCGGCGTTGTGCTCCATGCGCTTTCACCATCGTACTGGGATCGCTATGTGTACGAGAGGTCTACCACGGCGTGGTGCCCCGACCAGGACAGCGTCAGCTGCCAACATCCTGGGGCCGGAGCTGCGAGCCCGTCGGGATAGATCTCACCTGGGTATGAGTCGTCGCGCAACGTCTCGGTGATGACGGGTTTGGAGGCAGTCAGCGGATGAGCGGTGATCACGAGATCAGAGCCGTCGCGCGGAAGGCCCATGGCCCAAAGGATCTTGTTTGGGGCACGTGCGCCGCTCTGCAGCGGAACTACGAAGAGGTAACCGCCGGCAATCGGCGGGCGGGCGATCACATAGGGGAGGTAGGTGGGGGCACCAGACGGGGACCCGGATCCACCGCCCGCCGCCACCAGCCAAGCGGGGACATTGCCGCGATAGACGACGGTATCGCCGCATCCCGTGGACGCGACGCTACTTCCGAGAGGCTGTGGATCTGACGTGGTGACAGAGCGGAGAGGAGGCGCGTCGGTGACCGTGGGCATCGCGGTCGATGCGCATCCCGCGAGGAGGAGAGACACCCCCAAGATCACGAGCGGTGGCCGACGAGGCATTCCCCAAGTGTCGCACCGCTATATGCCGCCACTCAAGGCGTTGCGTCCGGAAGACGTGGTCCTCATGGATCTTCTCCATGAAGACACGCATGCGTTTCAATTCGGCGCGCGTGGTCCCGTGCGGCCGCAATCCGCCCATCGCGGCTATCCAGGCGCAGCGCCGACCCGACGCCTTGGTGACGGCCATGTCGATGAGTGATTTCGGTGCTAGTTTCCGCGCATGGCTTCTTCGGTGGCGTATCGGGAAGCGCGGAAGGAAACGCGCGCGTGCTCACCTTGACCGTGCGCCCCACCTCGATCGTCGCCGGTCTCGCGGTGGTTGCAAGTCTCGGCGTGGCCGCCTGCGCTGGTCAGTCGCCCGGCACTGTCTTGTCAGCGGTGTCCTGCTCTGTTCCCCGAGTCAAGGCCGTGAGCAGCTCCACCGCGACTCCCGCCGCCAAGAGTCTCGGCATCGCCTCGCCGGTATGGGCTGGCGCAATCGGGCGTCCCTCGACGATCGTGGGTGGTATCGCGTATGGGACTGGGCCAGAAGGGCGTTGCACGATGGCCTTCGATGTCGCGACCGGGCGGTCGGAATGGACTGTCGCCCCGCCGGCCGACCATCCCAATCTGTTCGACGTCGTGGCGGATGCGACGACGGTCCTCGCCGCGACCGGTCAGTCCGAGGCACCAGGGCCGGGCTTGAATGCGCCGCTGATCAGCGAGCTGGTCGCCTACAACTCGGCGACGGGTCGCGAGAGGTGGAGCGTCACCATCCCGGACGATGGACAGAAGGTTCCTGCTCTTCTGACGGGATCGACTGTGGTCGTGTCCGAGGAAGACGGAACGCTGCTTGGTCTGAACGAGCAGAACGGCCACCAGTTGTGGCGCGATCGACCGCAGCGCGGCTGCCCTGACGACATGCCCCCGGGCTTTCAGCCGAACGCCGCCGTGATCGGGCTGGGGACTTCGGCCGGTGGCACTCCGACCGCGATCGTCCTCAGCTGCGAAGGCGCAAGCATGGTTGCTGTCGACGCCGCGACTGGCGCGACGCGCTGGACGTGGGAGGTCCCGGCGGGTTGGAACATTGAGCCGCAGTTCTCGAACACGGTCGACGCCGGGACGCCCGGAGGAGTCGCCGTTGCGGCATTCATCGGCCTGATCCCTCCAGCCAACGCGCCCAAGACGATTGCCCCACCTCCCGGACCGCTGCGCCCCACCAGGATTGGCAACGTCTACGGTTTCGCGGCGGGGGGTGACATGGTGGTGCTCGACGGTCTCACCGGTCGAGTGCGCTGGGCCCTCACGGGGGTCGCCGGGTCGGTAATGCCCCTTGGTGGTGCCGGAAGCATCTGCGTCGTCACCGACGCCGGTATCGACTGCAGGCGCGCAGCCGACGGCAGTCCGCAGTGGGCGACGACCTGGGTTGCGAAGAATGCGAGCCAGCAGTGGCCCGCGCTGGGCTGCATGAGCCTTGCCGGTGGGGCGCAACCCTGCGTCATCACCGCCGGCGACCTCCTCTACGTCGCATTGCCGACCGCCGCGACCCCCGCATACCTCCCGCTGCCGGGCCGACAGAGCGCGCCAGGCGCGTTCGTGTTGACCTCACTTCGATTGGATACCGGCAAGGTCATGGCGCGACTTCCGCTCCCGGCATTCGTCGATTCGCAAGCCAGTATCGCCATCTCTCTGGCGTCACCTCCTGGTGTCCTCGCCGTCGGTGACGGGCTCGCGCTGGTGACCCCGGAGTATGCGGAGACAGATGTTGTCCAGGCGTTTACGATGCCTCATCAACGCGTCTAGGTCAGCGCCAGGTCAGTGTGACGGCCATCGCCCGAGAGAATCGCATTCGCAACCCGTGGGCACCGGGCGACGCCGTGGCGGCGTCGGAAGCACAGAACCGCGATAGCATTGCTGAATGAGGCGCATCCTCGCGCTTGTCCTTCGGGTGGCGTCGGTGCCGGTGGGAGTTGGGGTTGGTCTCTGGACAGCGCAACTGACGACATATCGGAACTCATGCTCCCCCGAGGGCGTCTGCCTCGACAGGCTCAGTGCGCTGCCTACCTTCGCGACTTGGCAATGCATCGTGCTTGGTGCGGGTGCCGCAGCGTTCTTGCTTCTACTGTCCTTCGCGGTAGCGCGACTGCCGTCCGCACGATCGCACGACGCAGGCTGAGACGCATTTCCGGCCTGCCGCCCCAGGCCGCCTGAGCGTCTTTGGGCTAGGCCGTCAGCGCACTGCCTTTTTCACAAGCGCGGTGATCTTGGCCTCTTCGGCGGCGGTCAATTTGCTGAGCGCGTACTGAATCGGCCACATGGCGCCGTCGTCGATCTTCGCCTTGTCGCTGAAGCCGAGCGTTTGGTATCTGACTTTGAACTTCCCTGCGTTTTGGAAGTAACAGATCACATTGCCGTCCTTGGCGTATGCGGGCATTCCG
>JBIOIZ010000118.1:0-8362 GCA_044450385.1 Candidatus Dormibacteria bacterium | reverse complement strand
GAACTCATCGGCATCGATCCGGTGCGAACGCTCGACCTTGCCGTTCAGCCGTGGCGTGGCCGGCTTGATGTAAACGTGGGCGACCCCCTTGTCGAGGACGTGCCAGTGGAAGACCACGCCGAACTCGGGGCCGTTGTCGGTCTGGAGCAGCTGGACCTGGAAGGGGAGCTTCTCGAGCGTGTATTCGACGAAGTCGATCGCTGTCTTCTGGTTGAGCCGGTCGTAGATCTTGAGGACCCGGAGGCGTGTGCAGTCGTCGATCGCGGTGAACTGGTAGTGCTTCTTCCGGGAGCCGCCGATCGGAGCAATGAACTTGACGTCGACCTGGACCGCATGGCCAGGCAGCGGCTTCTCGTAGCGCTTCCAGCGCTCCTTGTGCGGCTTGTATCGTTGCGAACTCGGTAGCCGACTCATCTCGAGCCGCCGCAAAATCCGCCAGATTCCGGAGGGGCTGACGACGATCTCGTGGTACCGCTTTAGGTACATCGCGATTCGGTGCGGGCCGAAGTGGTAGTACCGACGGAGATGGACGATCTTGGCGACCACCTCCTGCTTGGTCGTCCTCGGACTCAGGTGTGGCCGCGAGGAGCGGTCGCGCAGACCGTCGACACCCAGCTCCTCGTACCGCCGCAACCAGATGTAGTAGCACTGCCTAGTAATGCCGTAGTACCGGCAAGTCAGCGAGACGTTGCGGGTCACCTCCTGCGCGTGCCGGATGATCGCCAGGCGCTTGGCCGCGTTCCTCGATAGCTCTCGTTCGGTCATCGAACCTCCTCCTGAATTGGAGGCCCAAGTGTCAACGACCTACGTCAGTTTCAGAGACATGCGCCACCTCCGAGCTTGGTGGCGAGAACTATGTCTTGCGACATCAGAGAACTATGTGATGAACTCAGACACCCTCGGGTCCACCAAATTTCTGAGCTGAGAGATGGCCAGAAGCCATTCGTCCAAGACCCCAGCGCCGCGGCGCTGGCATTGGCGTAACGTAGCGCCGCGGCCCGCGTTCAACAGCGCAAAAGGCCGTCTGTCGGTTGGGAGAAACTCGACATGGGTGATGCCCTGAGCGCGATCCTGAGGTCCAGGATCATTCTGGCCGCGCTGGCGATCGTCCTCGTCGGCGGCTCTGCGGCCGGTTATTACCTCTACAGCCGCCCCAGCCACTCACCCCAGGCGAGCATCCCCGCCGCCGCCCAGCCCTCGGCGCCGCCATCCATTGCGGTCGGCGCCCAGACCGTGGCGCAAACAGCCGCCGCTGAGTTCCTGACCGTGGCCGCCACCAACCCTGCAGACAACGCCATCGGCGTGGCTGCCAACTCGCCGATCGCGATCACTTTCAACCTCCCGGTCGACCCCGAAGCGGTCGATAAGAGCACCAACATCCTTCCGGCTGTGGCCGGCACCTGGACCCAGGGTCAGACGGACGCGACCGCTCAGTTCACCCCCACCGCGAACTACAACGCCGGCGCCCCGATCAGCGTCGTCATCCACTCAGGGCTCGCCAGCCGCGACGGCTTCGCGCTGGCGAGTGACTTTCAGTTCAAGTTCGTCACTCAGGTGGCGTCCAACGGCGTTCTCTTCCAGGCCGGCAACGACGTCGCCAAGCTGCTGAATGCCCAGAGTGGTAAGACCCTGAACATCACGCTACAGACCGGCGACCAGGTGCCACCCGACATCTCGATTCAGACTTACAAGGTTTCCATCAGCGACGTCTTGCCAGCGCTGGTGTATGACAACAGCGGCGTCTACCCGACTACGCCGATCGACACGTCCCACTTCCAACTGATCGACACCAAAGGCCCGTTCAAAAACCAGGACCAGTTCACGATCACGCAACCGGACGGCCTTTACCTCGTGCTGGCTACAGACGCCGGCGGGCAGTACGGAAGCATGTGGCTCGACTTCAGCAAGTACGCCATTCTCCTGCGCCAGGACGACCAGCGCATCATCGTCGCGGGCCAAGACCTCATCACGGGCGATACGAGCCCGGCCTTCAACATCGCTTTCTACACGCTGAATGGCAAGGTGGTAGGAACGCCTCAGGCGACGTTCTCTGGCAGCGCGGAATTTCCGGCCAAGTACCCACTTGGTTACGACCTGGCGGTGGCGACCAACGGCGACGAGGTCGTCGTCGTGCCGATGAACGCGCCAGCGACCGACGCCGACATCAAGGTCACGCAGGACCTGAGCCAGCACTCGCAGATCTACGTCACGACCGACCGTGCCGCCTACGCAAATGGCGACACCGTGAAATTTGCTGGCGTCGTCCGCGTCAGCGACGACCAGCAGTACGCAATCCCGTCCAGCACCAATTTGGTCGACGTGTGGATGGAGGGCAGCCCCAACAACATGGTGGACCTGAAGGTCAGCGCCAACAGCGATGGGATCTTCTCTGGTTCATTTGCGATCCCGGCGGCGGCATTCAACAGCGACGGCTCCGACGCGATCCAGGAGCTTTATGCCAACCTCGCCGGCGCACCACGAATCTACCCGCTGTCCAGCACGGTCATCGTCGCGCTCGGCCCACACTCGCCGACGACCAAGCTCAACGTGTCGTTCGACAAGACTGAATATCTACTGAAGGACAACATCACCGCCACAATCGCGGGCACGACCAGCACCGGCGCAGCGCTCGCCAACCAGAGCGTCACCGTCACCATCTACTCCGCGGGGCACGCCGTCGCACCCAAGGAGATCGACACCTTCGCCCAACCCAACACGTGGGGCTATCCCGCGGGCGATCCATTGTCGGTCAAGCTCGACGCCACCGGCCAAGCTACCTATACGTTTAAGGCCGATATCGCAGGGATTGCCTCTGACCTGCAGGTAACCCTCGAGGTGACGTACGGCACGGGCGCTGCGCAGGCCCTGAGCGCGAAGACCGTGGTTGTGTACCAGGCGGCGGATGAGGCCTTCCTACTGCCATCGCGCACCGCCTACGCGGTCGGCGACCAGGTCGTGGCTCCGTTCGTGGTCGAATCCCGCGCCGGCGACCGGATCCCGAACGCGCCGATGGCTTACGAGTTCGACCGCACTGTATACGCAGGCAGTACCAGCACCACGACAGTAGTCGCGGCTGGTTCTGTCACCACCGATGCCAATGGCCTCGGCGTCATCCGGGCAAGCTACAACGGCCCCGTTGACGGCATCCAGCTCAAGGTCAAGGGCAACGACGCCGCCGGCAACACGTTTCAGGACACCAAGTGGATCAACATCGCCGCCGATCCGTCGGGGCTCGTGAGCTTCAACGGGATCGACATGCTGGTCCAGCTTGCGGTCACGCAGGACAAGATCGCTTACAAAGTAGGCGACACGGCCAATCTGACCGTCACCGCGCCGGCCAACGAGAACGTGCTGATGTCGCTCGAACGCGGCCGCATCCACACCTACAAGTGGCTCGCGCTGAAGGCCGGCGACAACGCGCTACCCCTCAACATCACGCCCGACCTCGCCCCAGGCTTCACCTTGATTTTCAGCTACTTCCGCAACGGCGCCTATCTGAGTGAAGGCCTGCCCATCCCGATCGACAACTCTGACCGACTGCTCAAGGTGACCGTGGCCGCGGACAAGACGAGCTATACCTCAGGCCAGACCGCCCAGCTCACGGTCACGGTGACCGACAGCTCTGGCAAGCCCGTTGCCGCCACACTGCTCGCAGACGGCTACGACGCGATCATGTCGTCGTACAAGCTGGTAGACCAAGCGTCGATCGGCGGTACGTTCTTCACGCCGGGCCTGCGGGCCACCAACGGCTCGAGCTCACTCGTCGGGATCGGCAACTTTGGCGGCCGGTGCGGTGGGGGTGGGCCCGGCGACTCGCTCGCCGTCACGCTCGCCGGCAAGTCTGCCCTCTGGACGGCCGGCACCCCAACCGACGCCACGACCGGGCAGGCGACCCTGACCGTGCCGCTCGCCGCCACGACCGAGCGCATTGTGGTCATCGCATCCACGTCGGCGACCTCAGTGGGCCAGGCCGAGCTCGATCTGACCGTCGCATGAAGCTCACCGGCCCGGTGCTGGCGAGCGTGCTGCTCGCCGCGTGCGGTACCTCGTCCGCAGCGCCTGCCAACCCTGACGCGGCCCACCTGAACACAACAGTCATGGACCTGCGTCAGGGCCAGGTCGTGAACGGCGTGCCGTGCCTTATTGCGGACCTGCCGGAACACCACGTCCACGTGCACGTGGGCGTATACGTCGATGGAGTTTCGATCATAGTGCCGGCCGGCATCGGCGTCGGGAGGCCGTGGGGCTTCGACAACACTGGCTTCCTCGCCAACGGCGCGTGCTTTGCGTGGATGCACACTCACGACACCACGGGAGTGGTCCACATTGTCACGCCGGACCAGAAGGTGTTTACGCTCGGACAGCTCTTTGAGGTCTGGGGTCAACCGCTCGCGCCCGGCGTTGCCTTCAACTACCAGGGCATGCTCACCGTTTTGGTTGACGGCCGACCCAACGAGGGCGACCCGCGTGAGGTCCCGCTTACGCAGTTCGAGAACATTGTCCTCGAGCTCGGCCAGCCGCCCGCCGTCCCGCCGGCAAGCCTCTACGACTTCAGCACGCTGCAGCGATAAATCAGCGCAGACTCGAGCTGGGCGGTCTCGTTTATAGTCGCTCGACCAGGGTATGCCGGTGGGCAAGCTCGACGAAGATCAATGGGTAGCGGAGGTGCGATCTTGGATCCGTGCGGGCGGCATCTATCGCCTGCGACCGTCGACTGCGCCGCCGGTGGCTTTAAGCGCACTGGCTTTTTTCTTCCCGGCTTTGGTGATTTTCTCGGGCCTGGTTTTCGCCGATCCTTCACTGGCAGTCGAGGCTGCCGTGGTTGCGTTGCTGCCGTTGCTGGCGATCGCCATGTGGATCAGGTACGGGCGCATGGCTTGCCTGTATGGCAGCCTATCCGGAGGACTCTGGTGGACTCTGGCGGACTAATAGACCGTCACTTCTGGCTGCATGAACTCGAAAAACGACTGGTGGACTCTGGTGGACGGCCAACCGTGTGCATGGCATTCAGAAGGTCAGGGGTTCGAATCCCCTCGGGTCCACCAAATTTCTGAGAACAAAATCGCGTCTCATACGCGCCACGTAACCCTGGAGACAGACCTATGACAGGCAACTGACAGGCAAACCGCCCTTAACAACCTTCTTGAGGGGCGGCGCCACGCCCGAGTAGACGTACGCGCGTCGTATGTTCAGAGCATGCACTTGGGGCTTGCCGTTGCCGGGATCGCCGTATTGCTGGCCTTAGTGTTCGCGCTTGTTGTGCCTCGGATTCGAGGTGTGCCAGTCGGGGGTGAGGTGATTGTCCGCTGCCGCCAGGGCCACCTCTTTACAACTCTATGGGTACCTCTAGTCTCCGTAAAGGCCGTCCGTTTGGGCTGGGCGCGCGTTCAGCGTTGCCCTGTCGGCAATCATTGGAGTCTTGTCGTGCCGGTGAACAAGGCAAGCCTGAAACTGGAAGAGATCGATTTCGCCCAGGCGCATCACGACGCTCAAGTGCCGTGAGCCGATCCATCGGCTAAGCGGTTCCTGTTGGATTGTCGCGGTCGGGCACGCCGATAGCCAGACGGCCGCCAGCGGACAGTGGCAGGCTCAGATTGCTCGTGATAACTGTTTATTAGCAATAGGCCGACCTTTGCTTCGCTTCTTTGCCACCACTCTAGAAGCTGGTTCCTAAACCGTCCAGTTAGCTTGATTCGAAGAGCTTGCGTGCAAGCTGAGACTGGCGAATGATCGACAGGAGTGTTCCTGTCCGCAACTCATCATGGTCGGGAACCGGAACTGTCCTGGTTGAGTCCCCCAGTCGCAGTTGCATCACGATGTGGCTCCCGCGCCGACGTACCTCAACGAATCCATTCTCGCCGAGGATCCGGCAGACTTGTCGGCCCGAAAGCCTGCGAAGCCTACCCAACCTTGAGGTCGAAGTGGGTCACGTAAACCTCGGTATGTAGCCGTTCCTTCAGCTCTGACGGGCTGGCAGTTTCAAAGAACAGGGAAAGGGCTTCCCGCAGGTTGCTGGAGGCTTCCTCGACCGACTGCCCCTGGCTAGCGATGTCAAGCTCCGGGCACAAGGCGACGTAGCCGTCGTCCTCGCGCTCAATGATCGCGGTCAGATGCTCCGTCCGTTGCACGACTCCATTTTGACAGCCTATCCAGTGGACTTCGGTGGACTCTGGTGGACTAATCGACCACCGGGAATGGCTGGTCTGATCTCGAAAAAGACTCTGGTGGACTCTGGTGGACAGTTATCCCTGTGCATGGCATTCAGAAGGTCAGGAGTTCGAATCCCCTCGGGTCCACCAAATTCTTGCATTGAAATCGCCGTTACTGGCCTAACAACGCCGCCCCCCGCGGAGCGGTTGACACACTATCTGACATATTTACGCTCCCCTTGATGCCCAGCGGTCACATCTCTAGAGCGAGTGGAAAATCAAGTCGAAGCTGGGTCTCCCGGGTCTCGAGGCGACGCTCGGGATAACGGCCGGACGACCCGAACTAAAGGGGCCACATGCCCATGTATCCGGGCCGAGGGTCGTGGTCTGCTGTCGAAAGGAGGAGCATCAGAATTGATTTATCTCAAGCTGGACATCCGGAAGTCGAGCTGCCAGGGTGGCGGCGCTCTCTGGTCGCTTCTCAGTCACGTGCGTGACCTACCTCAGGGCGACACGATCGAAATCCTTACCGACGATTACATGGCGAGCGCCGACATCCCAGCCTGGGTGAATAGGCGGCACTGGAAGGTGGCGCGGCACCAGCGGGACGGCTATATCAAATTCATGATCGAGCGGCCACGCGAACTCGCTTCGTAGATGACCTGAGCCCGAGCCGGGCTTGGATTGCACAATGCGGCTGCTGGCTACCGTGAAGCGGGCGGCCGCCTGGGCCAATCGATAGCTGCATCTTTTGCCGACCTTGCTCCATCTAATCAGCAAGGAGGTGAATAACCAATGCAGTTCATAGAGTGGATGTCGAAACCCGCGGGCCGGATTCTGCGGGTCGTGGCGGGAGTCATCCTCATCGGAGGGGGCCTCTACTTCCAGGGCGTCTGGGGCTATGTGGTCGCCGTAGTTGGCGTGGTTCCGGTTCTGGCCGGAGTCTTCAACTTCTGCCTGATCGCCCCGATCCTGGGTGCGCCATTTCGGCCCCGCAGTCTCGCCTGAAGGTGGGCCAAGCTACCCGGTCCGGTTGGGCCGTCTGGCCGTGTCCGGACCGGGTTTGGCCGTCTGATGATCGGACAGCGTGCTGACAGAAAACGAGCTGACTGCGTGCATCGAGTCCCGCCGCGGCCGGCTGACCCGTATGGCGGCGTCGATGCTTGCGGATGCCGCCGAGGCGGAAGACGTCGTCCAGGAGTCGGCGCTGCGCGCCCTGCGCGGGCGGAAAGAATTCCGTTCCGAGGCGGACGTTTGCTCCTGGTTCCAGCGCATCTGCATCAATACCTGCCGAGAGGTGGCCCGCAAGCGCTCCTCCGAGCAGAACCGTCTCGAGGCTGCGCGCCGGGAGGAGCTATGGCGGGATCCCGGATACTCGGTCGACCCGGAGGCGGTGGCGATGGCGCTTGAGAGTGGGGAGCGTTTGAAAAGCGCGCTGGCCTCACTTTCTCCAGACCAGCGACTGGCGGTGGTGCTGCACGATCTGCAAGGCTGGAAGGCACGCGAGATCGCCGAGAACTCCGGACTTCCGCTGCCGACCGTCAAATCCCATCTTCGTCGCGGCCGTCAGGCGCTGGTGACATTGCTGGGGGAGCCGGCGAGATGATGGCGCTCAGCTGCTCCGAGGCACGGGATCTTGCCAGCGATCTCCTCGATGGAGAGCTCAGTCCGGAGCTGGAGCGGGCCGTCGATGAGCACGTAACTGGTTGCCCGACATGTCCGGGCCTGTACCGGGCGCTCCTCGCCGTCCACCGCGAGCTGGAGCGACTGCGGCACGAAGAGGAACCGGGGGAGGGAGGCGGCGCTGCATGAAAAGCCAGGAATGGGACCAGCGATACGCCACGACTGATCTGATTTGGGGTGCGGGACCGAACCGCTTTCTGGTGGCTGAGGTTGATGGCCTCTCGCCAGGACGTGCGCTGGATCTCGGCTGCGGTGAAGGCCGGAATGCGATCTGGCTCGCCCAGCGTGGCTGGCAGGTTAGCGGTGTCGACTTCTCAGAGGCTGGCCTGGATAAGGCACGGCACCTGGCCGTCGAGCGAGGTGTCGAGGTCACCTGGGTCCGCGCCGATCTCCTCGACTACCAGCCCGACCACGGAGCCTTCGACCTGGTGATCGTCATGTACATTCAGTTGCCCGCCGCCCAACTCGCGGATGTCATGAAGAGGGCCAGCACCGCACTGGCGCCTGGAGGGACCCTGCTGGTGGTCGGG
>JBIOIZ010000117.1:0-8573 GCA_044450385.1 Candidatus Dormibacteria bacterium | reverse complement strand
CGGTCAGGGGGAATGGCGTAGAAGAGCGCACCAGACGGCGAGGTCGTCTCGCTGCCGTTCCCGAACCAGCCATTGACATCGACAATGAAATCCACCCTCCCGACACCGTTGTAGATGCAGACGTCCTGATGCGGACCGAGATCGGAGATGACCCGATTCGGAAGCGCTTCACCGGCGCCGGGATTGACGTTTGAGACCGAAGGTGCTGCGGTGGGGCAGGCATCCGTGGACATGTTGGGAGGTGCGACTGCCAGATATGTCGGCAGGCTCGCTTGGGTTGCAGTGAGGTTGAATGCGGCCGCCGCAGCGTCAGATGTCGGTATCGATGGGGTGCCTCCCGGCGCGCCTGGAGGGAGGCCGGAGAGCACCACCCGACGCCACGTGTGGGCACCCAGCGGAGTGTCAATGGCGCCCGCGCACGCTGTGTTCTGCTTGGCCCGAGTGTCACAGATGCGCAGTGGCGGCATCGTGTGGAATTCCCCGGGAACCTCACCCGCGCCTCCGGGGGCGGCGAAGTAACCCTGTACGTCGACGATGGCGTCCGCAGATCCCACCGAGTTGAAAATGGTGATTTGACCACCCGCGCTGAGCGGGACGACGGCAAGATTGGCCTGGGCGGCACCCGCATCGATGTTGACGCTCGATGCGGTGGGCAATGCGCTCCCGGCGGGGTAAGCGATCAGAAGCGTCGCGACGGTACCGTGGTTGATGCCGGTGAGGTTGATGACCACTGCCAGTGCGCCGGACGGCACTGCCTGAGCAGCTGGCCCCTCGACACCGGTGATCTGCACCACCAGGGTGCCGCGGGCGCCGAGCGGGTGCCCGGTGCACTCACTGGCGTTGCTCGATCGCGTATCGCAGATACGGAAGGGCGCGATTGCGCTATATGCCCCGGGAGCGACGACAATCGCGGTCTTGATGGTCTGCGCGGAAGGACCGCCGTTTCGGCTCATGGTGCTGCCCGTGAAGACACGCGTCGTCGAGGTTCCACCGCTGCTGGTCTCGGTGACGGTGGCAGGGTACTGACCGGCGGTCGCGTAGGTGTGGGTCGTGGTCGGCGCAGTCGTCGTCGACGTATGGCCGTCCCCGAAGTTCCAAGCGTATGAGGCGATGGCTCCGTACGCGACTGTCGATGCCGATGCGTCGAAGACGCTCGCACTTCCAAGTGGTGCAGCGGCGACCGACAATTTGGCGACCGGAGCCTGGTCCGGCACAATCGCGACACCTCCCGCCCACGCGCCGGTGGCGATCGGCGTGCCGACAGCGTTGGTCGCGGTGTCGACCGGGGTGACCGTGCCGTTGAATACGCTGGTGACATAGGCAGTCGCGCCATCCGGCGTGATGGCAACCCCTCCAGTGCCGCCGGGAATCGAGATGGCTGCCCCGGTTACGTTCGTGGCGGTGTCGATTGGTACCACCGTACTGTCGGTTTGGTCGGTGACGTACGCCGTGGCGCCATCCGGCGTGATAGCGATGTCGATGGGGTTCCCGCCAATCGGGATTGGCGTCCCCGCCATGTTGGTCGCGGTGGCGATCGGCGTCACGCTGTTCGATCTCTCATTGGCGACGTAGACGGTGGCGCCATTCGGCGTGATAGCAATGAAGTATGGGTTCGTACCCACAGGAATTGCCGTACCTGCTGTGCCGGTGGCCAGATCAATCGGGGTGACACTGTTGCCGCTGAGGTTGCCAATGTAGGCCGTCGTGCCGTCCGGCGTGATAGCGATTCCGAACGGGCCTCCGCCAACTGGGATTGCCGTCCCAACCGTATTCGTAGCGATGTTGATGGGAGTCACTGTGTTGGACATCTCGTCAGTGACATACGCAGTCTTCCCATCCGGCGTGATGGCAATGCTGGCTGGGAATGTCCCCACCGCAATGGGAGTCCCCACCGTGTTGGTGGCGGTCGCAATCGGCGTGACGGTATTCGAGTCGTACTCGGCAACATATGCTGTCTTGCCATCCGGTGTGATGGCGATGAAACTGGGTGGCGTGCCGAGCGGGATCGCGGTTCCCGCCGTATTTGTCGCTGTGTCGACCGGCGTGACGCTGTTCGAGTGCTGATTCGCGACGTATGCCGTCCATGCCGGTGCGGCTGCGAGAGCGTCAGTCGAGCGGACCTGTGTGATTGCCCCCGTGGCCAAGAGCAACCCGGTGCCGACAGATACGGCGCAACGGCGCCGGAAGGTGACCATGTGCCTCGGCGGACGCCGGAGTCGATGATTGTCTGCAACGGAGGCTTGATCTCCCATCCAAGCCCGAGCCTACAGGGCTGCGAGGCGTGATTCGTCGCGGAGCGGTAACGCTCGGCAAAAGCCCATATCTTCCACGGCAAATTGGCGGAGGGAGGGATTCTGCCCGGGCTATGGATCAAGCCAGGTCAACCTGAGCTTGAACTGAGAGTTGTTTGCACCCTTAGCCGGAGTCAAGCAATCCGTTCCCTTCCACTGCTACCTGAGGTGCCGGCCGCGAGGCCCGCGTCAGTCGCTTGAACACCACCCCGAGCAGCACTCCAGCCACCACGAGCACGATCCAGTCGATGGAGAGCGCGATTACCTCGAATCGATACTCGAGTTCCTTCCCAAAGATCAAAGCCATGGTCACCAAGACACCGATCACCGCGACGCCGCTGATCACGAGGAGTCGGCCGGCGAACCGCTCCAGTCGGGTGAGTCTCCTGAGGCTGAGGCCGCTGAACAGGAAGGCCAGACCCATCAGTGAATATCCGCCATCTTCGAGCGCAATGAAGATCCCGTGCGGGTTGTACTGGGAGAACAGGCTGAGACCGCTCACCTGTCCATCAAGCAGGCTCGGCTGGACGACGGCGACTTGAATGAGGTAATCCGAGATGATCAGCGCCGCTCCAAGCGAGGCGAAGCACATGGCAACCAGACTGCATGACTTCAAATCATCTGTGGCGTGACGGTGGATACACGTGACCAGGACGATGAATGTCATGGACAAGAGTGCGGCCGGATACATCCAGAGGTAGTCCCTCGGCACAAACGCCGCAGCATTTGTGTATGGGTATGCGATGCATGACATCGAACAGTAGGGGCCGGATCGCGGTGGAGTGGTGACGGCCATTGCCAGTGCCGCCGCAGCCAGGGCCGCTGTCAGCATGGCGACCCAAAAGCCGAACACCGCTTCCGCGTGGCGTATTGCGGCGCGGTCGACGTGGTCCGAACGGTCGTCCGCTCGCGCTGCCATCAGCGCCGGTGCAACGAGTTCGCCGTGCTGTTGATCACCACGCCGGTCAGGAGTAGCGCGACGATCAGCCACAGCACGCTGCCCGTGACAACGTACACAACGGCACCGACAATGGCAGCGACGATCACCCGAATGGCCACGAACCAGAAGAACTGACTAGGACTCAGTCCGAACCATCCGTGCGCTGCATCTCTGGCGGTCTTGCTCACGCTGCGCCTCCTTTCCGGCGGCCTGCAGGGTCTACGTAGGCTGCCAGTGAAGCGATTGTGCCTTGCAGCCGCGCACACCCATAAGGGCCGTTGGTCACAAGCAACGCCTCCGCAGTGCTCGATGTTGACCTCAGCGCGGCCGGGGAGGCGGAGCAGTTGTTTGGCCGGTGCGGATGGTGACCTTGGACCCTGGCGGCGCCTCCACGGGCAATCGACACTCAGTATCTGATCGTCCCCAGCTACAGCGCGTTCCCGCGGTCGGAGGAGGAGCCGTCGATGAGCAAGCGGATCGAAGGCGACATCATCATCAAACGGCCGGCGGAGGAGGTGTTTGACTTCTGCGCGGACGAGCGCAACGAGCCACGTTACAACCCACGGATGACTCATGCCGAGCAGACCTCGTCGGGGCCGATCGGCCTCGGCTCGCAGTTCTGCGCGGAGATGCGGACGATGGGGCGAAAGATGGTTATGACCATCGAGTGGACGGCTTACGATCGACCCCGGCGCCTCGCGTCCTGGACACGCCTGTCCGGCATGGATATCCGTGGTGACTTGAGATTCGATCCGGACGCGGAGGGCACCAGGATGCGGTGGGCGTGGGACCTGGAGCCGCACGGTGGACTCAAGCTAATGGGACCAATGATCACGCTGATGGGCCGACGCCAGGAGCGGACCATCTGGGCCAGCCTGAAGCGGATCCTGGAAGCGGATGCTCCTCCCACTTCCGTTGGAGCGTAATCCGCGAGAACGCACTAGCGTTGCGGGCGTCCTAAGCACTAACGATGGAGGAGGTTCTGGAAGCGTTTCGGCCCGCGAAGGTGTAATGGAACGTGTAGCGGGCCGATTCGAGGTGTCGCGGAAGCCAGAGGGGGCCGGTCCGTCGCCGTGTCGGGGCCCTATGTCGAACCGATGAGCGGCGAGGTTGGGCCGATCTCTCATGGGAGGTTCGAGTCCTCTGCGGCGTAGTAGATGATCGTGCCGGGCAGGCGTGCGGCTGTGGCTCTGGTGGTGCCACGTCACCGCACAGCAGAGGCGCGTCGGTCGCCAACGGCCGGGGCCAGCCCGCGCCGGTGGGGCGATGCGGCGGCCTCGCGTAGACTTAGCGGCCCCATGCCGTCGCCCCCAGCGCCCGAGCCGCTCAACCACCGTCACCGCGACACGCTTCGCCACATCTTCACGCATCCGGTCAGCCACAACATCGAGTGGCCCGATGTCCTCTCGCTGCTCGAGGCGGTCGGTTCAGTCGAGGTCCGCCGCGATGGGAAGTACGTCGTGAAGGTCGGTGACGCGCTCGAGATCCTGGAACGTCCCAAGGGTAAGGATGTCGACGTCGACGAGATCGTGGAGTTGCGCCGCGTGCTGCGAAACGCCGGCTACGAAGCGTCATCGCCCTCGCCGTGACGATGCCGGCTTCGGCCGCTCGAGCGACCAGCTCCGCCGCGATGAGGTGCGCCGTCTGTGGCGCGGGATCCTCCAGAGCGCTCACCCGCTCTTCGATGTCCTGATCGAAGCCGGTGTACCGCCCACCGTGCTGGCGCGCGTGCTCCTCCCACGACGCCACCACGAACGGCTCGAGAAAGCGCGAGGGGTGGCCGCAGTGCAGAAACGGAGTTGATGCCATCATTGGCCATATAGCGACGGCTGGACCACTCAGCAGTGGCGATGGGGTACGAACCGAGAAGATAGCCATCGGGGCTTGCCAGCCCGAGCCGGCCGCATCATGGAGCCGTGGTTCGCGACTCTTGCGCGCCCTACCGCGGGCGACGGATACGATCACACAACTCGAGTGTGCGCTCGCGGAGAAATGCTCGGTAGCTCTTGTAGGACCCAAGCAGGGTGCGGTCGATGGCCGCGTCAAAGATCACGCCATCGTGGGCTATCTCCGCGCGCCGACTGGACCGCCGACGTCATGACGCTCCTGAGCTATGTGACCAAGGTGGCCGGTGCGGAGGGAGAGGGATTCGAACCCCCGGGGGCTTGGCGGCCCCTGCGGTTTTCAAGACCGCTCCGTTCAACCGCTCCGGCATCCCTCCGCGTGGGTACCGGTCAGTCTAAGTGCCGATCGCGTCTGCCGGTCAAACCTCCAGCAGCGATCGAGGTGCGTCCACAGCTCACTGCGCTCATTGACGTGTGAGCTCCAGACCGCGACGATGGTCGATGTGCTGGCCATCCTGATCTTTGTCGGCTGCATCTTCGCGTTCCTGGTACTGCTCTTCTGGTACGGCCTCCGCGGAGAGCCCAACAGGGACCCCGCGATTGGGACCAATCGTCCCTACCCGGACGGTCTTGGGCCGACCGGACCAGGTGCGGATGTCCCTCCGTATCTCCCGAACTTCACGGTGAGCGAAGCGGAGTCGTTTCGGCGTAACGCCGATCGACGCCTGACCCGTCTATTTCGGCAGCCGCGAGTCACTGCTCGGAGCTGGATGGATGAGCCTGGTGCGATGGAGGCAGCAGGACTCGTGGATGCCCCCGGACCATCGCCGAAGCCGGTTGTTCCAGAGGAGTCCCCGCGACGCCACCGGCGCAAGAAGCACCGTTAGGCAGAGGCTCGGCCCATCGCTTCGAACTGATCTGCGTGCTGTTCGAGGTGGCCGACGAGGAACATCTCGACGAGTTCGTCGATGGTCATGGCACCGAGCGTTGGGTGCATTCCACGCATGTTCCACTGACCAGGTTCCACGCCGGCAAGGAACTCGCGGAGGCCGGCGATGTCAGAACGGGTGTCGTTCCACAGCACTGGCACCGGCTTGCGACGGTCTCGCTCGATTGCGCCGATGCGCTCAGGATCGCTTTTGGTCCGGCCGAACGGCGCAGGCTCGCCCGACGGGTGACCACGCAGCACCGGCCCCGCCTGCGCGATCCAGTATGGGATGAACTCGGACACATGCGCCCACACCTGGCCGCGATCCCAGCGCTCACCGCTCTCCGGATCCGCTCCCGTGAGAGCTCCGAGCGATGACTCGCTCGCGGCTGCCGCGGCGAGCCGTGCTTCGACCGCGTCGAGACGCGCGAGGTAATCGTCTCGGACGCTCATCGCAGCGGCCGCAACGGTGGGCCGGCGACAACCCGGTTGCGGAGCACTCCAAGACGTTCGACGCTCAGCTCGACGACGTCGCCCGGCTGCAGCCACGGGTACCGATCGACGCCGTGCACGAGGGATAGCTCGAGGATACAACCGGTGCCGCAGGTACCCGAACCGATCACGTCTCCGGGTTCGACTCGTGTGCCGCGAGACGCATACGCGATCATCTCGCCGAAGCTCCAGTAGATGTCCGCAAGTGACGCCCGCGAGTACTCGACGCCGTTCACCGTCGCCGTCATCTCGAGGTCGAAGCTCATATTGCGTCGCGTGTCCTCGAGCTCATCCGGCGTCACGAGTACCGGCCCGATCGACGTGGCAAAATCCTTCCCCTTCGCAGGGCCGAGACTGAGCTTCATCTCTCGGCGCTGGATATCCCGGGCACTCCAATCGTTCATCACGCAATAGCCGGCGATGCTGTGCTCTGCTTCATCGGGAGCGAGGTCGGCGCCGCCTCTGCCAATGATCGCGGCAACCTCGAGTTCGTAGTCCATCTCCGCACAGCCCGGTGGGATGGCGACGTCAACGTCATGACCAGACGTCGCGTAGGGATTGCTGAAATAGAAGACCGGGAGCTCATACCAATCCGGGTCCATCTCGAGCCCGCGCCGCTGCCGCGCGGTGCGTACGTGCTGTTCGAACGCATAGAAGTCGCGCACCGTCGGTGGTCTGGGTATCGGTGCGAGCGTCTGGACGTCGTCGAGCTCGAAGACGTCACGTGGAGTCGCGCGAACGACCTCACCTGCCTCGGCAAGGCGCGTGCCGTCGTCACCCAGAAGGCTCAGCAGTGTGATGCCCGGCTCGCACGCGTGGATGCGTCCGTCGACCAGCATTCCGGTGCGTTCGCCCGACGACCTCGAGTGAGCGAAGGTCACCCAGCGCATCGACGGCGTCGCTTGCGCGTGTGGACAGCAAACAGCAGGCCGGCTGTCGTCACGAGCACACCGGCGGCAAGCAGAAAGGCAGTGAGCCCAGCGCCCTGCGTCGAGGTCGCGGTGATGCTGCTGACGGCGCCGAGGTTCGCTGGACTATCAACGCCGGCGCCATCCACATTCGGCGCGCTGGGCAGTCTCACGTGGTGGATCGGGAACCAAGCAACGGGGCGCACAGTCGCGGTCGCAATGACACGAGCGGCGGGATGAGCGGTGGCAACAATGTGCCGGGTCGTGTGTGGTGGTGCCGAGGTCGCGTGTGCGGTGCGCTCGATCACGATCGCCATGTCGCCGTAGATAGTGAAGGTTCGAGCGAACTGGGCCATGGTGGTGCCGTTGTACGAACCGGTCAGGGGGTCGCTGAACTCGAGCGTCCCCGCGGACGTGTTCACACCCATGAGCACCACCACATGGCCGGCCTCGGTCCACGGGACCGTCCGGCCGTCCCATCCCGTCCAGGTACGCGCGGTCTGGGACGAGTAATCGACTGTTGTCCAGACGAGCACCGGGTGACCGGCTTCGACCGCGGCATAGAGCGCCTGCGGATTCCAGCCGGTCAGCTGGGCGGCCACCGGCACGCCGAGCGATTCCGCGGCGTGAGCCACCACCGGCGCGTAAGCACCCCATCCTGCGTACGCGGTCCAGTGCGGGTTGCTGCCGGGCTCAGAGCCCATCACGTGGCCGACGAAATCGACATACGGGTCACCCCACTTCGCGGGGAGGCCGTCGGCCCCGAGCACCGGGGCGCGGGTATCCGTTGGGAAGTGACCCTGGACGTACTGCTGGGTGGTATGCACGCCGACCGAGCCGAGTGCGATGGTCAGCGACGTCGCCTCGCAGTCCAGCGGCATCTGCATTCGCTGTGTGCCGACCGGAAGCCGGAACATCGATGCCTCCGCGGGGGCCGGTGCCATGGCAAGCGCAAGGGCACCCAGGCCGAGGGCCAGGATGGCGGCGGTCCCCCTCCGCGCGTGGACCACGCGTCTACTCTACGAGTGACGATATTTGAGATGGTTGCGAGCCGGACACGACATATACTGACCCCGGCCTGGGGAGGTGGCTGAGAGGCTGAAAGCGCCCGCCTGCTAAGCGGGTGAGGGATCTTAAGTCCCTCCGGGGGTTCGAATCCCCCCCTTCCCG
>JBIOIZ010000116.1:0-8747 GCA_044450385.1 Candidatus Dormibacteria bacterium | reverse complement strand
GGGTTGGGGTCGCTGTGACGGTGGCGGTTGGGGTTGGCGTTGGCGTGGTGGCCGGGGACGTGGCGGCGCCACAGGCGGCCAAGAGGAGGGCTAAAGGAAAGGTGGCGATCAACGCACGACGGTGGCTTCGGTTTCGGTGTTGCATCTCACCTGCATCAACCCCACCCTTGATCATCAGGGGTTCGGACGAGGTCATCACAGCAGGCACCTCCTGATCGCAGTCTTCGCCTTCTCCATCACTTCGAACAGGGCCAGAGGCCACCTCTTGTACCGCCAAAGGTCCCTCTCCCGGCACGATGCGCTCGGAGCTGCATCGCGGTGGTATCCGCGCATCGGCGCGAGCGTGCCGGAACAGTCGCGTTGCACCGCCCTCCTAGCATGCTTGCGTGAGATCCAGAGTGACGATCGTGGCCTTGACCACAGTCGCCGCTCTCGTCGCCGCCGGTGTCTTGTCAGCCGTGTCCATTCAGACTTCGTATGCCTCGAACCTGAAAACGGAGACTTCGAAGCTCGCGGCGACCGCGCAGGTGATTGCAGAGCTGCTCCACCAGGAGATGATCAGCGTCGAAGAGGTCGAGCGGGCCACCCTGCGCCAGACTGACTTCGTGGAGGCGGTGGGTTCGGGTGATCCTCGAGCGCGCAACCTGCAGGAGATCCAGACCGTCCTCGGCGACGTGCAATCGCTGCGGCCGGAATACCAGTTCGCATCCCTCGCGAGCACGCAGGGGGACCTGCTGGCAACTGCTCCACCCAATCCGGCAACCATCGGCGAAAGCTTCCGATTCCGCGATTGGTACCAGGGCATCGCTCACACCGGCGCTGCGTTTGTGTCAACCGGCTATGTGTCGTCTGCCGAGGGCGCGCCGCTTGTGGTCGCCATCGCAACGCCGATTCGCGGGCCTGCTTTCGACGGGGCGACCGGACCCGAGTCCGGCCCACTGGTCGCCATTCTTTTGATCGGCTACAGGATTGACAGCCTGCAGACTCTCGTCGATCAACTCGCGTCGCTGCAACAGATTCACGTCCAGGTGACCGACCAGGTAGGCGTCATCCTGACCAGACCGGGCGGGATTTCTGGCCAGTTGACAGCGGCGCCCGTCACGGCAGATCTCACGGCCGCGCTCGCCGGGCGAGAATCGACGGCGACATCGTCCACCGCCATCCATGTCACCGCTCCCGTCCCCGGGACCGGCTGGACGGTGAGCACCACCGCGCTTGTTGCGGACACTTTCGCAGCTTCGAGTCGCAACACCGCGATCTTGATCGCCGCCGGTTTGCTGCTGGTGCTCTGCCTCGCGGGCGCCGCGATGATTCTCATCACGCGGCGCCTCGAGCGCGCCAATGTTGTGCACGCCGCGCAAACAGCGCAACTGCGCACCGTCCTCGAGGCCCTCACAGAGGCGATCCAGGTCTTCGACGCGGACGGGCAACTTGTGACCCGGAATACGGCCGCCGAACGCACGTATGAACTCACCTCGGAGGAACGCTCCACGGCGGCAGTGCTCCCGAAATGGGAGCTCCTCCGCGAGGACGGGACGACCATGTCGGTGGACGAAGGCCCACTTGCAAAGAGTCGACGCACGGGCGAACGGTCGATAGATGTCGTCGTCGGCCTACGACGCCGCGCGGACGGCCTCGTCAGGTGGCAGTCCATCAGCACGTTCCCGATTCGGGGCACCAGCACGAAGACCATGGGCTACGTGTCGTGCGCGCGGGACATCACGGACAGCCTCGAGATGACCCGCTCGCTTCGCGTGCTGACGCGGGCCGCGCATCAACTGAGTTCCTCCCTCGTAGCAGCCGAGGTTGGCGAGGCTGTTACCAGCGCGGCGGCCGAGCTGACGTCATCGCCGGGCAGTGCCCCGCATCGCGCCGCGGTCCTGATGATCGATGGCACGGTGATGACGATTACCGGAACAACAGATGCGGCCGGATCTCCGAGTCCGCCGCTGGTCATTCCTGTGGCCCAGCATCCGTATGTCCAAGCGGTCATCGCCTCGAGGCAGCCTGTGGTCGCCGAGTTTCAGGCCGAGAGGTGCGGACCGATTGTCGCGGATATTCTTCGGGCTTCGGGCACCACCAACGGCGCGCTCGTGCCGATGCTGAACGACGGTCGCGTGTTCGGGATCATTGCCGTCTCCGGTTCGCAGCATCTCCTGGTGACTCAGCTGCAGGTCGAGCACCTCAAGAGTCTTGCGACGATTGGCGCCCTGGCGTTTGCCAACGCTTCCGCGCACATGCGGGCCGAGGCGCTGGCACGCACCGACCCACTCACCGGAATCGGCAACCGTCGCGTCCTCGCGGACCGGCTCTCCCAGCTCGGCCGCGAGCGCTTCGCCATCATCGCAATCGACGTCGACGGTCTCAAGGCGGTCAACGACGTCCACGGTCACGCGGCGGGTGACGCGCTGCTCTCCGGCCTCGCCACGGCGATGGTGCGGGAACTGCGCCCGTCGGACGTGCTGGTGCGGACCGGCGGCGACGAGTTCGTGGCGGTGCTCATGGGTTGCGACGCGCAGAGCGCGGTCCGGTTCGGAAGCCGGCTCCAGCGCGCCGTCCGGCAAGTTGCATTCACCTGGGGGGTGCCGAGCATCAGCATCGGCTCGGCCGCCGGTGCGCCCGGAGACTCCCCGGCCGACGTCGCAAGCTCAGCTGATCACGCGCTCTACGTCGCCAAAGAGGCAGCGCACGCGCGCCGCGATCTGGCTGCGCAGGCAAGGTGACCAGGGACGCGGGCGGCGCTGGCATGGTTCTCCGCTCGAGCCGCGTCCGAGCGGGAGTCGCGGACTCGAGTCAGCGTCTGACGGTCTTCAGCGGGGCCAGGCGCCGGGAGCACGGCCGCGAGGAGTATCACTTGCAGCCGGACCTCGCGATCAGGTCATCAGCGATGCATCTGGAGGAACGCAAATGCTCATCAGCACGGCCAACGACCTGCCCGGATACGAGATCACCGAAGTCCTCGGCGAGGTGTTCGGGCTCACGGTTCGCTCCCGGAACATCGGCTCGCAGTTCGGCGCGGGACTCAAGTCACTCATGGGCGGAGAGCTGAAAGGCATGACCCAGAACCTCGCTCAGAGCCGCCAGGAGGTCATCGAGCGCATGTGTGCCGAGGCGACCGCCAAAGGCGGCGACTCGATCGTGGCCATGCGATTCGACACCTCGGAGATGGGTGGGACGTGGACCGAGATCTGCGCCTATGGGACAGCGGTCAAGACCCGGAAACTCTAGACGGCTGCGCCGAACCTCTCGAGCCTGAAGGGCGACAGGTCAGCATCGCTCGCCCCAGTCGTGACCCGTTGTGCGATCGCCTCGCCGAGTCCGGCCGAATGCTTGAAACCGTGTCCCGAGCACGGCGACACGAGCAACACGCGGTTGAGATCCGGGTGCTCGTCGATCACGAAGTTCGCGTCCGGGGTCACCGTGTAGAGGCAGCGCATCGCTCGAAGACAGCGGTTCGAAACGCCCGGGAGCCGCACGCGGATCAGCGAGTCATGCACCAAGCGTGGCTCGTCGGGACCGACGTCGAGTGCTGCCTCGTCTGCGCCGGTGGCATCGTCGAGCTGCTCGGCCGCGACCTTGATCTCCCGCGTACCGTCGATCGCCGGGAACCCGTAGAACGCGTTGCCGTCACGCAGCCCCCAGATGAACACCGGCATCGCGCCCGGTGTGTGGTCGACGGTCTCGGCCTCGAGGTCGAACCATGCGAGCACCTGGCGGTACACGTTGAACAGGCGGAGCTGCTCCGGCTGGAGAAAGTCGCGCACCCACGGTCCGACTGCGAGGACGACCTGTCCGGCGTCGAGCATCTCGCCATCCATACGAACCCTGACGCCGCTTCCGGACGGCTCGACTGCGAGCACGCGCTGGTCGCGGCGGATGTCGGCGCCAAGGCGAGCCGCGACGGTCAGTTGCGCCTCGACGCAACGCTCCGGCCGGACAAACCCAGCGGTGGGCTCGTAGTACGCGGATTCGTCACCGTCGAGCGCGAACTGCGGAAAGCGGCCGGCGACGTCCGCGGCGCTGAGCAGCTCGTGCTTGACGCCATAACGGATCGCGCAGGCGATCGTGCTCGCGAGGAACTCATGACGATGATGGCCGGCCGCCCCACCGCCGGCCGCCTCGATGATCAGACCGCCGCACTGAGTCAGCAGGTCCTGGCCGGTCTCGGCTTCGAGCTCTCGCCAGATCGCGTGCGAGCGCTTCACCAGCGGGGCGTAGTACTCGCCCTCACCGATCGCCTCTCGAGTGATCCGCGTGTCCCCGTGAGTCGAGCCGTAGACGTGCGGCGGTGAGAATCGATCGACGCCGACCACACGGACTCCGCGCCTCGCAAGTTGGTACAGCGTCGCTGCCCCGGCGGCGCCCAGCCCGATGACTGCGACGTCGTAGGTGCTCACCGCCGCAGCCTACTACCCTGAGATGGTGGGCCAGGATCATTACTTCACCGCCGAGCCGAAGGTGGCCTCGCGTCCGCGCACGATCCAGGTCAGGCTCCCCGATGTCGGCTTCGAGCTCGACACCGACCGGGGTGTGTTCGCGCACGGTCATCTCGATTCCGGCACCGAACTCCTGCTGCGGAGCGTAGGGCCGATCCCTTCCGGCGAGATCGTCGATGTCGGGTGCGGCTATGGCGCGATCGCCATCACCCTGGCACTGCGCAACCCCGACGCGCGGGTGTGGGCCGTGGATGTCAACCGTCGCGCCCTCGACCTTTGCGCTCGCAACGCAGAGCGAGCGGGAGCACACAATGTCGTCCCGGCCGAACCGGACGCGGTTTCCGGCGGCATCCGGTTCGCTGCCGTGTACTCCAACCCCCCGGTGCGGCTCGGCAAGGAGATGCTCCACGAGCTGCTCCTCACCTGGATCGGACGGCTCGGACCGGACGCAGTCGCGCACCTGGTGGTCCAGCGGCATCTCGGTGCCGATTCGCTGGCGGCATGGTTGAAGGGTCTCGGCTATCGCGTCGAACGGGTCAGGTCGAAAGGCGGCTATCGCGTCCTTGAAGTGCATGCGGCCGCCGAAACTCCGCATCATGGGAGCCGTGCCCGTTAGCCCCGGCCCGGTCGGCTTCATCACGATCAATGTCGACCCGGTCCTCAATCTTGGGCCTCTGCCGATTCACTGGTATGGGGTCATGTATGCGCTGGCCTTCCTGGCCGCGTACCAGTTCGGCGTGCTGCCTTATGCGAAGCGGCGCGGGATCCCCAAGCCGGTCGCGGAGAAGATCTGCGTCTGGACGATCATCTTTGGCCTGCTCGGTGGGCGCCTGTATTACGTCGTCCAGCAGCCCGACCTGTGGCAGAACTACATCCTCCACCCCATCAATATCATCGCGTTCTGGCAGGGAGGGATGGCCTTCTTCGGCGCCATCATCACCGGCTTCATCACCCTCGCGATCTGCGCATGGCGCTATGGATACAACCCCTGGATCGCGCTCGACGGCGGTGTGATCTTCGCCGTCGTGGGTCAGCCGATCGGACGCATCGGCAACGTGATCAACGGCGACATCCTGGGTGCGCCGAGCAACCTTCCCTGGGCAACCGCGTACTCGAATCCCCACGCAATCCTGCAGGGCGGGTTTAGCCTCTGCACCCCGGCGCAGTGCATCGCCTACCAGCCCGCGGCGGCGTACGAGGCGCTCGGAACCATCTGCATCGGGCTCACCCTTTGGGTGCTGCTTCGGCGGAATGTGCGTCCGGGTGTGCTCGCCATCAGCTACGTCGCGCTGTATGCGATCAGCCAGCTCATCCTTTTCGAGTTCCGCACGAGTGAACCGCCGGGGCCACTCGGGCTGCGTGAGGCGCAATGGACGTCGATCGCTTCGCTGGTGATCGGGGTTCCCCTCCTCTACCTCCTGTGGCGGCGCACCAACTCGCGGTTCGAGAAACGTTTTCCGGCCGAACAGGCCGCCGCACAGAAGCCGGCCGCAGCTCGGTGACGCAGCTCGTTCTGTACAACGTCATCGGCTTCATCGAGGTGGCGTTGACGGTCCTCATCATTGCGCGGATCGCCGTGTCATGGATCGGGCTCAGCCCATGGCACCCGGTGGTTCGCTGGTTGCGGGTCATCGTCGATCCAATCCTCGCACCCTTCCGGCGCGTCCTCCCCACCTTCAGCGGCCTCGACTTCTCGCCAATCCTGGCGCTCGTCGTCATCAACATCGTGGCGCAGATACTGCAGACGCTGGTCCTCGGTGGCGGCATCAACCCGGGCCAGACCATTGCCCTGCTCATCGAGCAGGTGGTGGTGGATGTCGCAATTGCCATCGCGATCCTCGTCTTCATCCGCGTGCTGCTCGCGGTGTTCCATGCCGACCCGTGGCATCCCCTGGTGCAGATGATCCGGTCGGTGACCAATCCGCTTGTGGCTCCCTTCGCGGGCCTGCACCGTCGTGGCGCCACCGCCGCGGTGGACGTCCCGGCGATCGCGGCGCTGGCCATGTACATCGTCGTGATCATCGCGATCAAGTTTGTTTTCGGGCTGATCTTCCCGTAGGGCCGGCGGCGCGGTGTCAGCGCCGAGCGGCTGTTCGCTCGCGTTCCGGCGCGCGGACGCGACGCATCTCGATGCGATACGCGTTGTCACCCACCAGAAGCTCCACGGCTCGCTCCAGCGCGGGACATGGTTCCACGGCGAAGTCGACGGCGAGCGTGACTTCATCGACGCTCGTCCCCGAATCGACGTGGAGGATCACCGCGCAATCTCCCTGGTGCTCCTCGAGCGCGTGCCGGAGTGCCCCGAGTGTGCCGATTTGCGATGCGTTGACGCTGATGTGCACGGTGCTGTCCCGTCGCCATGTGGCAAGCCGGGGATCGTCATACGCGAACACCGCTTCGGCGAGGATCTGCGGTGGTTCAAGGTCGACGCGGTCGTCCTCTTCTGTCCCAGGCGTGGACGTTCCCCCACTGGCCGTGCGGCCGGCCTCGACCTTGCCTCGCACCACGATGACCGCGTCTGGCCGCAACGCTGACACGCACTCTTCGAACACTCGGGCGAACACCACGACCTCGACGCTTCCAGTCAGGTCCTCGATCTGCAATGCGGCCATCCGCTGTCCGGTCGTGCTCCGGCGCGGCACGAAGGTGCGCATGTCACGAATCGCGCCACCCACCTGCACGATGAGCCCGTCGAGGTGCGCGCCGAGCTCGTTGATGGTCGTGTCGACACGCTGCTGCAGCTCGCCGGCAATCCTGCGCAGCGGGTGGTCGCTCAGGTACATGCCGAGAAACTCGCGCTCCCAGCTCAACCGTTCGTCCGCCGCGATCGCAAAGGGACCGCTGACGTCGCGGCCATCGAGGTCGTCCGCATCCTGCGACACCGGCTCGATCAACACGATAGTCTCGCCGAACAGGGACGTCTGACCCGACTCACGCTCCCGGCGGATCGTCGCAGCGCGGTCGATGACACGGTCGAGCACCGCCAGCATTGCGCCGCGCTCGCCGAGGGAATCGCACGCACCGCTGCGGATCAGCGCCTCGACGACGCGACGGTTGAGGTCACGGCTCGAAACGCGAAGGCAGAGGTCGAACAGCGAGGCGAACGGGCCGGCGGAGTCCCGTTCAGCGACGATCTCGGCGGCGATGCGCTCGCCGACGTTCTTGATATGTCGCAGCCCATAGAGGATCTCGCCCTGCGCTTCATCGCCGAGGCTGAAGGCCGATGCGCTGCGGTTGACATCCGGCGGGCGAACGACGAGGTTGCGCGCGTGCGCATCGAGGATCGACTGCTTCAGCTTGTCGAAATTGTCCGCCCTGCTGTTGAGCAGCGAGCACATGTACTCGCGTGGATAGTTTGCCTTCAAGTACGCGGTCTGGTACGCGATCAGCCCGTACGAGATGCTGTGCGCGCCGTTGAATCCATACCCCGCGAACAGCGCGATGAGCTCGAACAGCTGCAGCGCAGTGTCCGCTGCAACGCCTCGTGCCGCAGCACCGCTCAGGAATTGCTCGCGCTGCTTGGACATCTTCACCTTGTCCTTCTTGCCCATGGCGGCGCGCAGGATGTCAGCCTCTCCGAGCGTGAACCCGGCAACCGCCGAGGCGATCTTCATCACCTGATCCTGGTAGAGGATCGCCCCATACGTGTCCTTGAGGATCGGCTCGAGCTCGGGGAGCATGTACGTGACCGGCTCCTCACCTCGCTTGCGTCGCATCCATGTCGCCGTGGCGCCACCCTCGATCGGACCCGGACGGTTGAGGGCGACCGCGACGCCCAAGTCCTCGAGGCACTTCGGTTGCATGTCAAGCAGGATTCGCTTGGCGAATGTCGCCTCGAGCTGGAAGATGCCGTGGGTGTCTGCCTTGCCGAGCAGCTCGTACGTCTTGACATCGTCGAGCGGCAGTCGGTCGATGTCGAGATCGATCCCCCGGGCAGTCCGCACCATCTCCGCGGCCTCGTCGATGACGGTGAGGTTGGACAACCCGAGCAGGTCGATCTTCAACAGCCCGATCTGCGAGACGCCGTTCATGTCGTACTGCGTCACCGCGGTGCCGTCACCGGCCGTGGAGCGCTGCAACGGCACGTTGTTGGCGAGCGGTTCCGAGCCGATGACGACGGCTGCCGCGTGGGTGGACGCATTGCGGCAGATCCCCTCGAGCCGCCGCGCGTTGTCGATGATGTGCCTCGCCCAATCCTCGTGCTCGTACAGGTCTTTCAACTCGCGGCTTTCGGCGAGCGCTCGGTCGAGCGTGATGTTCACCACCTGCGGCACGAGCTTCGCCAACCGGTCGACATCCGGAAGGGGCACG
>JBIOIZ010000115.1:0-8825 GCA_044450385.1 Candidatus Dormibacteria bacterium | reverse complement strand
CTCGAATCCACCGAGCCCGTGCTCGCCCAGAGGTCGCGCCGAAAGCGGGGTTGTCCCCGGTATCGCCTCGGACTGCGCGCACTGGTCGGCGTCCAGCCTGTGGGCACGACCGACCGGTGCCATGCCTCCTCGTCCAGCCCCTCGACGATCGCCAACACCGATTCCCGCTGGCCGCGCAGAAAGGCGCGCAGCATTTCGTCGCCGGCTTCGCTTTCGTGATTACCCTCCACATCCAGTCTCCTTGCGTACCGACCCGACGCGTTGATGGCAAGCTCCTCGCTAGCGCGTCACGTAGCGGTGATACCGCGCACGCGACAAGACGTAGCCCACCAGCATCAGTCCCAGGCACCACGCCACCGCAATGACAGCGGCATTGCCGATCGGGGTGCCGGTCAGCAGCCCTCGGATGGCATTGATGATCGGGGTGAAAGGCTGATTCTCTGCAAACCAGCGCACCCCCGCGGGCATCGACGCCGTCGGCACGAACGCACTGCTGATGAACGGGAGGAACTGCGGAATCAGGGATAGGCTGTTCGCGCCGGCGGGCGTCGTTGCCTGCAGGCCGATGGCAATGGCGAGCCACGTGAGCGCGAGGACCAGGAGTGCGAACAGGGCCGCGGCGCCAAGCCACTCGAGCGGTGTGGCCGTCGGCCGGAAGCCAAGACCGATTGCAACCGCGACGACGAGGACGCCGCTGATCATGGTTCTGATCAGGCTCCCGAGTACCTGGCCGGTGAGAACCGCGGTCCGGCTGATGGCCATGGTGCGAAAGCGAGCGACGATCCCCTCGTTCATGTCGATGCAGACGTTGATCGCGGTCGCCGCCGCACTGGCGCCCACGGTCATCACGAGGATGCCGGGAGCGAGGAAGTCGATGTAGCGCTCCCCCGCGGGTGCAGCCGCCCCGAGGCCTGCCCGCAGCGTGTTGCCAAACACTCCCACGAACAGCAGCAGCAGAAACACCGGCACCAGCAAGCCGCTGACCGACAGGAGCGGATAACGCACGGCGTGACGCAGGTCACGCCGCAGCATGGTCGTCGAATCGCGAAGCGCATAGGTCGGGATGCTCATGTCGTTGCCTCTGCTGCCTGATGGGGTGCGCCCGTCAGTGCGAAGAACACATCGTCGAGGTCCGGGGTCTGCACGCTCACCCGTTCGACTTCCAATCCGTTCTCATCGAGCCGATCAAGGAGCGCTCGGAGCGATTGTGGCGTGCCGTCCGTCGAAATCTCGAGGACGAGCGCATCGTCAGCGACCGATTCGCGTCCAAGGAGCGCCGCGGCGCTGGTCCGCGCGCCGGGTTCACGGAAGTGCAGCAGCACTGTGCCGCCCGGAATGCGCTGCTTGAGCTGGTCGGGAGTGCCCTCGGCCACCAGATGACCCTTGTCGAGGACGGCGATGCGGTCGGCGAGCTGATCCGCCTCCTCGAGGTTCTGGGTGGTGAGCAGGATGGTGACGCCCCCGGCGACGAGCTCACGCGTGATCTGCCACATCGTGTGGCGACTCCGCGGATCGAGGCCGGTCGTCGGCTCGTCGAGAAAGATGATCCGCGGATCGCCGAGCAGTGTCATGGCGAGATCAAGGCGGCGCCGCATCCCGCCGGAGTATTTGAGCGTCATTTGTCCGGCTGCCTCGACCAGGTCGAAGCGGTCGAGCAACTCGTCGACTCGCCGGCGTCCCGTCTGCCGGTCCAGGTGATGGAGGTCCGCCATCAGCAGTAGGTTTTCCCTGCCGCTCAGCATGTAGTCCACGGCAGAGAACTGTCCGGTGACACCGATTGCGCGGCGAACGTTGCCGGGATCAGCGCTCACATCAAACCCTGCGACGTGCATCACGCCGGCGTCGGCTCGGATGAGCGTCGAGAGGATTTGGACGGTGGTGGTCTTGCCGGCGCCGTTCGGGCCGAGCAGCGCGAAGACCGTCCCTTCGGCGATCTCGAGGTCGATGCCCTCAAGGACCACCTTGCTCCCGAATGCTTTCCGCAGTCCGGCGACACGGACTGCCGGTTCACGGTGCAGGGCGTTCATCCCACGCGCGCCTCGGTCCCGACTGGCGTGGCGCGGTGGACGGTGATGTCGCCGAACGACGTGCGGGCCCGGACGTCAACGGCTCCCTCGCCGGGCTTCGGCGGCCCCGCCGCGTCGAGTTCGTTGTGGACCTTACCGAAATGCGTGTCGAGATCCAGCCATGCGGCGACGCCGGCTGCAATACCGATCTCGACTTTGCCCAACGCGGTGTGGGCAGCGACTGTCCCGGTCTCGACGTCGCCGATGCGAATATCCCCATTCGCGGTCTTGGCCACGACGGATGCGCGCGCACGGGCGACGGCGATCGAACCATTGGCGGAGACGACCCTGAGGTCTTGCGAGACATCGCCGATCCAGGTGTCGCCATTGGCCCCCTTGACCTCCGCGGTCCCATCCACGGAGCCGATTCGCACGGTTCCCGATCCTGAGCTGACCTGGGCGCGGCCAGTCGCGTGATCGAGCGAAACATCGCCGACTCCGGTGCTGAGGTGTGCAGGACCCGTCCGATCGATCTGAATATCGCCGACGCCGGTGGTGTACTTGCACTCCCCGAGCCTTCCGGAGCTGTGCAACGCGGCAACACCGGCCTCTCCGCGGAGCTGCGATCCCTCGGGAAGCTCGATCTGCACATCGATTGACTCCTTTGAACTGATCGGCGAGTAGCGCCGCCGGCCTTTCGGTCCCTTGATCAGGAGGTGCCCGTCGGAGAACTCGACTCGGGTTTGCCCGGCCGCGGCCACATCGGCCTGCTTCGCGGGGTTACTGGGTCGGACCTCGACAACGGTCTCGGCCCCTTCCCTTGCGGTGATCCGGATGTCGCCGACGCCGATGTCGAGGGTGACGATGATCGGGGTGGGTGTTGCAAAAGTGGGCATGAAGTCTCTCCTGTGCTTTGGAAGGGCTAGCGAACCCAGCCCGTGAATCGTCCTGGTCCCGGGGCGGAGCGCCCATCTCGACGGCGACCGGATTCGACTCGGTCAAGCGCTGACCCCGCGGCTCGAACCAGCCAGCTGTTCACCGAGAGTCCCTCTCTGCCAGCCGCCTGCTCGACTCGTGTCTTCAGGTGGTCGGGCATGCGCAGGTTGATGCGCGAGGTCCCACCGTCGTCAACGTCCTCGGGGCCCGGCGGTCCCGGAGAGGTGGCGGAGTCATAGCTCGGGCCAGCGAAGGCGTCGGAAGCCGTTTCGACCGGCGGCGGAGTCACGACGAATTCCGGATTGCGTCCCCGGAGACGCAGTTCGACAGATCCGGGCGCGAGCTCGGAGGTTATCTCCGCCGCCGCTGCTGCAAGGGCGTCCTGCAATGCGAGACGGATCGCGGCATCGAGGGGAGCCGCAAGGCGTTCGGCGAGGGCTCGTGCCTCGTCTCCGCCAGCATCGGCGGCATCGGCCAGCTGTTGATGAATGCTTTCGACGAAGGGGCGTAGGTCCATGACGCCATTATGGCACCATCAATGGTGCCATGTCAAGGCATTCTGAGCCAGACTGGCACCACCACGTGCGAAACGTTACGCCCCCGGGTAGCTGGTTGTGCTCCTGGCGAGAGCTCTACGGGGTGAGCACGACCTTCAGCGCCTCGCGCCGCTCGAACAGCGCGTAGCCCAGCACCGCGTCCTCCAGGCGCAGCCGATGCGAGATGATCGTGTCAGGGTGCGCGACGCCGCTCGACACCATGGCCATGGCGTCGTCCCACCTGCCGATGATGTTGGCGGTGCCGCAGAACTTCAGGTCGATCGCTTTGACGAACGTGGTGTTGAGCGGCAGCTCGAGCTCCTGATCGCTGTGCACACCAATCACGCTGATCCGTCCTCCGGCACGCGCGATGTCGATGCAGTCGAGCAGCGCGGGAACGAGCCCGACACACTCCAGGACGGCGTCGGCACCGCGCCCCCCGGTGTGATCCTGCACGAAGCTCGGGACGTGGACGTCATTCGCGTCGACGGGTACGGCGCCGAGACTCTCGGCCATTTCGAGGCGCTGGGACACCGTGTCGACGGCATAGATCGTCGCCGGCTCGAAGCGACGTGAACCGAGGATCGCCATGAGGCCGACGGGTCCGCATCCGACCACGGTGACGACGTCTCCCGGTTCAATTCGGGCTTCGCTCGCACAGTCGTAGCCGGTGGTGAAGATGTCACCGACGAAGAGCGCCTGCTCGTCGCGCATCGAGTCGTCAATGGCGTGAAGGACAAGGTCCGCATTCGGCACCCGCACGTAGTCCGCCTGGGCGCCGGCGACGTCGCCGAAAAACGAGCCGTATCCGAAGACACGCTGATCGGGGCACCGGCTGAACAACCGCCGCGCGCAGTACCAGCAGCGGCCGCAGGGAATCGTGAACGAGCCGACGACTCGATCACCTTCCGTGACACGGGTCACCTGGCCATCCACTGCCTCGATGACACCGACGAACTCATGCCCGAGAATGCCGCCCGGGTTCATTCCGGGAATCCGTCCATGCACCACATGCAGGTCGCTGCCGCAGATTGCGGTTGTGGTGACACGGACCAATGCATCACCGGGCTCCTCGAGAGCCGGTTTCGGCACGTCTGCCACCTCGATCGCACCGAAGTCCTTGAACACCAGCGCCCGCATCCTCAGCCTCCCCGCCAAGCGGTGATCAGTGTGCCTCGTCCTCTGCTGCGCGCCGCTGGATGACCCGATCGCGGAGCTCGTCCTCGAGGTCGCCGGCCTGATCCGCGTCGCGCCGCAGCCAGAACGGAATGCGCTCAGGCTCGCCGGCGGCGAGGGCCTTGGCCTGGGCCTCCAGATAAGCTCGGAGCGCCGTGTCCACCGCCGTCGAGAGACCGGCGCCACCTGCGGTCAGGGGCTGGACGAGATCGCTCGCGACGACCACGCTGTTCAGCGGCGCAGCCGGTGGCTTCGACCCGAAAAGACGCCCGAGCCACGACATGCGCCGAGTGTACGCAGTCGCGCGCTCGTCCCTCGGTTCCAAGCCGCGGCGCGCTACCGTACACGCGTGGCGAAGACGGCAGCGTCCACCCTTCGACTCGAGTGGACCGGCGACCCCGAGGCGGATCGACTCATCAGTGTGAATCCCACCGCGCTCCTGATCGGGTTCTGCCTCGACCAGCAGGTGCCGATCGAGTGGGCGTTCCAGGGCCCACTGCGCATGCGGGAGCGACTCGGCACCATCGATCCCGCCGAGGTCGCGCGCATGGACCCGTCCAAGGTCGAACGGGCATTCCAGACGCCGCCGGCGCTGCATCGCTTTCCCGTCAGCATGGCGCGACGCGTGCACGCGCTCTGCCAGGTCATCGCCACGGAATACGGCGGCGATCCGACCAGGATCTGGACTGAAGCCAGGGACGCGAAGGATCTGCTCCGGCGGTTCGCGGCATTGCCCGGTTTCGGCACCGCCAAGGCGCGGGTCATGGTCGGCGTCGTCGCGAAGCACTTCGGCGTGCGCGTCGAGGGATGGGAGAAGGTCGCTCCCGATTGGCCGACCCTGGCAGATGTGCGGACGGTGGCGGAGCGCGAGCAGTACCAGGCGCAAAAGCGCGCATTCAAGGCAAAGTTGCGAGCCGAGGCAGCGGCGAAAGGCGACGCCACGCGATCGCCCGCGGCGAACACGCGGCGCGCCAAGACGGTGGCGAGTGGCCGGCGCTGAGATCACCACCTTCGAGGACGGTGATATCCGCATCGTCAAGATCGGGCCGATGGGTCCGTACGGGAACAACGCGTACGTGGTCCGCGACGTCAGCGCCGGGTCGGCGGTGCTCGTCGACATGCCCCTGGAGGAGGGGCCGTTGCTCGAAGCCATTGCCGCCGAGGGAGGCGTGCAGACAGTCATCGCCACCCATTGGCACCCCGATCACTGGATGACGTACGACGCCGTCCGGGCCGCGACGGGGGCGCCGGTCCTGGTCGGAAGCGGCGAGATCAACATTCCAGAGGAGCGCATCGACGGTCGCCTCGACGACGGCGCAGAGGTTCCGGTCGGCAACGCCCGGATCGCCGTGATCCACACCCCGGGGCATACGCCCGGCAGCATCTCGCTGCGCATCGGCAGAGCCGTGATCACCGGCGACACGCTCTTCGCCGGCGGCCCGGGAAAGACCAGTGCGCGCGGAGACCTCGAAACCATCATGGCGAGCATCACCGCCAAGTTGTTGCCATTGCCGACGGAAACGTTCGTGCTCCCGGGTCACGGGACGACCACCACGATCGCCGCCAGTCGCAGCGGTGTCGCCGCCTACAAGCGTCATCCCAAACCCGCGGGCTTTTTCGGCGACGTCGAATGGGGTGACTGAAGCGGGATCCTCTGCCGTCGCAAGCATTCCTGAGGACTCCGGTGGCCTGCATCTCTCCACCGCACGCGGGAAGTGGGTGCTCACGGCAACGGTGCTCGGCAGCGCGATGGCCCAGCTCGACGCCACCGTGGTCGGCATCGCGCAACCGGCAATCGGCAAGGAGTTTCACGCTCAGATCGCCGGCCTGCAATGGGTCTCCGCCGGGTATCTGCTCACCGTCGCCGGTCTCATCCTGCTGGCGGGCGCACTGTGCGACCGTTTCGGGCGCAGGAAGATCTTCGTCATCGGTGTGGCGTGGTTCGCCATCGCGTCACTCATCTGCGCAACCGCGCCCAACATCGGCCTGCTCATCGCGGCGCGCGGTCTGCAGGGTGTCGGCGGCGCGCTGCTCACGCCTGGAAGCCTCGCAATTCTCGAAGCATCGTTCGTCCCCGGAGAGCGAGGACGGGTCATCGGAGCGTGGTCGGGCCTCGGCGGTGTGGCCACCGCAATCGGACCGTTCGTCGGCGGATTCCTCATCACCGCCGTGTCCTGGCGTTTGATCTTCCTCATCAACGTGCCGATTGCCGCCGCCGTGATCTACATCTCCTTGCGCCATGTCCCGGAAACGCGTGATCCGAACGCGACCGGCTACATCGACATCGCGGGGAGCGCTCTCACGGTGCTTGCGCTCGTTGGTATCTCCTACGGGCTCATCCAGGGGTCGAGTGGACAGTGGACGTCTCCTCCGGTCATCGGGCCGCTCCTCATCGGAGGTGTCTCACTGATCGCGTTCGTGGTCGTCGAGCTGCGCGTCCGGAATCCGATCGTCCCGCTCGACATCTTCAGATCCCGCCAGTTCAGTGCGACGAACGCGGTCACGCTCCTGATCTACGGGATGCTCGGGGGGATGTTCTTCCTCCTTCCCATCGAACTGCAGCAGGTTTCGCACTATGGGCCCACCGCGGCCGGCGCCTCTCTGCTGCCGATCACGTTCATGCTGTTCGCACTCTCATCGCGGTCGGGCGCGCTCTCGGCGCGCCTCGGACCGCGCCTGCAGATGTCGGTCGGACCGCTCGTCGTCGCCGCGGGGCTCGCCCTCTTTGCACGGATCAATTCCGGTGGGAACTATCTCGTGGAGGTGCTGCCGGCCGTCCTGGTGTTCGGTCTCGGGCTCGCGATCACGGTTGCACCGCTCACGGCAACCGCGATGTCATCCGCGCCGGCGGAACGAAGCGGCCTCGCGTCAGCGGTCAACAACACCGTGGCCCGCACGGGCAGCCTGCTCGCGGTCGCGCTCCTCCCTGCCGTCGCCGGCATCACCGGCGACAGCTACCTCCACCCCGCGGTGTTCGAGACCGGCTTTCAGCATGCGGCGTTCATCGCATCGGTGATCTGCGCTGCGGGGGGCCTGCTTGCCGCGGCCACGATCCGCAACCAGCAGCGCCCGGGGGTGGGCCAGCGATTGGCGGCCGAACCGCTCCCGTCCTCAGTCGACGGGCCGCCGCTGCGCACCGGCGCCGACGCCGCGAGCAACTAGATGCGACCGAGCCGTGGCCGCTCATCGCAGCCTTCGGAAGAACTCACGGACGTCGCCGATGAGCAGATCTGGCGCCTCCATCGCAGCGAAGTGCCCGCCGCGCTCAAAGTCACTCCAGTGCGTGATGTTGTTGCCACGCTCCGCGTATCGCCGGATCGAGACATCTTCGGCGAATACTGCGACGCCGACCGGCGTGGGTGACGGCGTGCGCCCCCAGGACATCGTTGCGTGCATGTTCTCGTAGTACATGCGCGCCGCAGACGTCGCTGTTCTGGTGGTCCAGTACAGCATCACGTTGGTGAGGATCTGGTCGCGCGTCAGCGCCTCTGCGATCGGACCGTGTGTCCAGGCGGCCATCCGGTCGAGCGCCCAGGTCAGCTGCCCGACCGGCGAGTCCGTGAGCGCGAATCCGATCACCTGCGGCCTGGTCGCCTGAACCTGGAAGTACGCGCTCCCAGCCGGCGAGAGAAACTGCTTGATCTGGTCGAGACGTTGCCGTTCGACCTCCGTCAGCGTTGCGAGGTCGTTCGCATCGACGTCGCCGAAGGGAATGAAACCGACCGTCGCGGCGTTGACGTGGATTCCGACCACGTGATCGCCGTCGACATGACCGAGCTCGGGCGCGACAAGCGCGCCGAGATCGCCACCCTGCGCCCCGTAGCGGTCATACCCGAGGCGGCGCATCAGCTCGGCGAAGGCAGCCGCGGTGCGGCCGCTGTTCCAACCGCGGTCCGTTGTCGGGCCGGAGAAGCCGAACCCCGGAAGCGAGGGCACGACGAGGTGAAAGGCGTCGGACGGGTTGCCGCCGTGCGCCACGGGGTCGGTGAGCGGGCCGATGACCTCGAGGAACTCGGCGACGGAACCAGGCCAGCCGTGGATCATGAGCAGCGGAAGCGCACCGCTCTCGGGCGAGCGGACGTGGAGGAAGTGCACCTGCTGACCGTCGATGGTCGTCCGCTGCTGCTCGAAAGCATTGAGCCTCGCCTCCTCGGCACGCCAGTCGTAACCG
>JBIOIZ010000114.1:0-9027 GCA_044450385.1 Candidatus Dormibacteria bacterium | reverse complement strand
TGATCGATCGAACCCTGGCACTCGCGCGTGTCGATTGGGCGCCGTCTCATCGCCAGCCGACCATCGCGCGGCTGGCATCTGCGACCATGGTCGCTATCGCCGGCTCGCTGGCCGCTGACGCGCTCCTGGTGGCGATCGGCACGCACGTCTTTCCGACCACAGCCGGTTACGGACACTTCCGGTTCAACGACTACGCCAAGCTCACGATCATCGGCGTGCTGATCGGCGCCGCGGGGTGGCCGGTGGTGACCCACATCAGTTCCGCGCCGCGGTGGGTCTACGGCTGGCTGACGATCCTGATCAGTCTCGCGCTCTTCCTTCCAGACGCATGGCTGCTCGTCCGCGGTCAGCCACCGAGGGCGGTCGCCGTGCTGATGGCCATGCACGTTGCGATCGCGGTGGTCATCTACTGCACGATGGTATCGGTCGCGCCGATTCGCACTGCACGCCACAGGGCCGACCGAGGTAGCCCAACGCAGGCGGTGGCTACACCAGACCGAGCGGCGACGTCTCCAGCTGGGCGGCCTGAGTCGCGCTGAGCCGCCCCTCGGTGACCGCGGGATACACCATGTGCGCAAGCTGCATCTCGATGGTGCTGCCACCGAGGTCGGAGCCCGGCCGCTATACCTGACGAGTACCTGAGGCGGACCGGCGCCGCATGTCCGCGTAATGGCGCCGCCAGATCAGCTTGTGGATCGGAATCCAGCGCGGGATGTCGCGCAGACCTGGGATGAAGGGCACCAACAGGAGCAGGGCTGTGAGGATCAGCATCACCCCGACGACCGCCAGGTCGGTGTTCGCCGAGCTGATACCCAGGAATCCTGTCGATGAGTTGAACGGAGGGATCTGGTACCACATCGTGTAGAGCCAGAGCCATGCCTGACCTGGATACCGGCCCGTCTCATTCATCACGCCCCAGTCGCTGCCGATGAGCTTCTGCTGCGCGGCGAGAGCTGCGATGTAGCCGCCGTCATCAAGGAAGAGCAGCGGCCGGGAGAAGTCCGTCTGATAGAAGTGGTCGCTGGTCAGCAGCAAAGCATCCAGGCCCCCGGACCTTGCCAGGGTGAGCATGCGGTTCATGAGCACCGTCACCGGCCCGAAGTCCCCGGACGGCACGGTCACGGTCCCGTCCGAGGCCACGGTCGCCGTGCCGAGCGCGGTCGTGTAGCTAGTGAGCCACTTCTGCTGCTGATCGCCCGATGCCGCGTTGTAAGCCGTCAACGCAGCGGCGAGCTCGGCATCTCCGGCGGTCGCCTGAGTAAGCGGCTGCAGCACGAAGTCGTTGGGGGGATTGACGGGAATGTGCACACCTGCCCACGACTGCGGTGACAGCGGACCCCAGCTCTGCACCGATCCGCTTCCCGAGTTGTATGGCGGTCCGTAGCCCGCGACGATCGTCGTGCCGGCGAGTTCGCCCGTTGCTGTCGTGAGGAAATCCACGGGATCCGCCTTCGACCAGCTCTGCAGCGTCACGGACGGGACATCCGGCGATGAGAGCACCGCCGAGAGAATGAGCACCAACCCCAGGACGCCGATCATCGCGAACGTGACCTCCTTGAGGAGGTCGTACGGCATCATCGCAATGCCGCGGTAGTACGTCTTCTTGTCGACCTTGGATGCGTTCACGGCCCCACCTGCATCGGATCGTCGATCGGCCGGACCACGCCTTTCGCCCGCACCTGGATGATGTGCAGCACCACCAGGAGAGTCACGCCGATCGGGAACAGCATCACGTGCAGTCCATACATCTGACCGAAGTTGAGGGCGTTGAACAGTCCGCCGAAGCCCGTCGAGTTGATCGCGTCCTTGGCGTTGATTGCGATCCACTGGGAGTCGAAGTTCTGCTGGACGACGTATCCGGTGAAGGCAGTGCCGATGCTGATGGCGAAGATCACGACTCCTACCATCCAGGTCTTGGCTCTGCCATCCCGCCAGCCGGCTCCCCAGAACTGCCCCCAGAGATGGAGCACCATGAAGATGAAGAACATCTGGACAGCCCAGAAGTGAATGCTGTTGAAGAAATGTCCGACCGATGACACATGCCACCACGCGGAACCGAAGAAGGCGAGCACCACGCCGCTGATGACCACCCAGAACAGCGCGGCGATCGTGACGACACCGAAGACGTAGACCCACGAGCCGATGTACGCCGGCTGCCTGGTGGGGAGCAGCTCGGTGATCGGAAGCGTCTTCTCCACACGGCGGCGCACCGCCGCCGTCCATCCTGTCTCATCGCCGACGTCGGAGGGCGCGGTCGTGATCGACGGGTCGAGGGTGACGGGTGCCCTCTCGTCAGTCATCGTGCGGCTCCTTCGGCTGATGCGACGGGAAGGGCGCGACAAGTGCCACCACGAAGAGCGCCACCATCACGCAGATGAGGAGGAAATTTGGCAGCGAGATGAGAATGAAGCCCCAGTGAATGTAAGGAGCCGGTGCATCCATTGGCAGCCTCCGTGTCAGATCGGTATGTTAGGTGCGAGTGTGTGTTTCGACGCGCGCTATGTGGAAGGGTCGCATGTCGGCGGATCAGATGACATGCGCCACCACGGTGTGTGACCAATGACCCTGCTGACATGCGTCCAGGCGCACCAAATTTCCGGGCCACGTCGCCCGGAAGCGCCAGCCAGCCGCGTCGCACGTCGACGCCGGCCACCGAGATGCCCCAACGTGTCGCATAGGATACGCGAGTGCTGATCCATGATCGGTACGGTTTCGTACTGATGCTCGTGGCTGCGTTTGGCGCGGTCGCAGCGATAGCTGGCCTCCTCCGCCCGCGAATCCTGCCGCTGGTACGTCTGTATCTCCGCATCACCATCGCTGTGATCGCGGTTCAGGTTGTGATCGGGCTCGTGCTGGTCGCCTCCGGCGACCGCCCTCACCAACTCCTCCACTGGGTGTACGGAGTGGCAATGCTGGCCACGCTGCCGATCGCCATCGCGATCGGCAAGCGACTGGGCGGCCGCGACGAGCTGATCTGGCTGGCCGGCGGTGCGGTGCTGACTGTGCTCTTCGCATTCCGGGCGTTGGCGACCGGCTGATGTCACGTCGAGGACCAACGGCACTGGCATGCAGCCTGCCGAACGCCGAGCATTGATCTGTGGACGCAATCACACCAGGTGGGACGATCAGAGGATGCGGCGCGGCGCCGCCGGGCGACACGCAGGCGTTGTGCCCGTACTCAGAGGAGACCATGGCAGGCTGCCGTCACTATCTCCCGGTTTCGCAGCATGGCGGGTTTCCGGGTGCGGGTCACTGCCGGTTGGCGGTGAAGGTTCCCACCTCGTGCTACATCCGAACCATGGTCTGCACGCGTCTCGGCGACGGTGTCGACTAGTCACCGAAGGAGTGGCTCGTTCCATCAGATCATCAGCGTCATCGAGCGCTGAGTATCGAGGCACGTTCCGCCTTCCAACTGCTACGCGTGAATACCCAGAGCACGTTCAGCATATTGGGACGACCCGCGTTGCCGATCATCACGACTCGACCGATGCGCGGGTCGGCGAGCAACCAGGCGCCATGGTAGTCGGTGTCGACGGCGGGCGAGATTCCATCGACCTCCCTCCACGCCGCGCCGCTCAGGGCCCACGTCGATCCCACGCGTGCATCACCGCCGCCGATGTACATGAGTACATCACCAGTTCGCGGATCGGCGGCCATCGACGCCGTGATCGGGTCGAACGGCTCCACCTCGTTCGCGGCCAGCAGCGACCACCTGGAACCGTTCCATGTCCAGGTTTCTGCGCGGCTGTTCGCATTGCCCGTGAACACCGCAACCACACGCCGATGCGCCGGGTCGGACACCACGATCGGCGTCGATCCTTCGACTGGGAGCGCAGCGATGGGGGCGTCAAGGCGCCATGACGTTCCCGTCCATGTCCAGGTGTCGTCGCTCGTCAATTGTCCGCTGGTCGGTGCCGTGACCAGTACCAGCTCCTTGAGCGCAGGGAGCGCCGCCATTCCGACAAGGCTCTGCGAGGAATTCGGCACATCGCCTTGCTTCGTCCATGTTGAGCCATCCCAGGTCCACGTCTCGAGGTGAAGATCACCCGATGGACTGCCACCAATCAGCACGAGGTTGCCCGTCGCAGGATCAGCAGTCATCCATCCCGCGTCAATGTCGGGGTTCGTTGCGGGGTGGCGAAGGTGCCAACCACCCGCGTCGAGCGTCCACGTCTCTCGTGACGATGCCTGCGGTCCACTCCCAAACCCGGTGCCACCGTACATGAGGATGTCGTTGCGCTCCGCGTCGAACGCCATCGCATCCAGCTCGCGTGGCGCCGGCAGCGGCGGAGACAGGGTCACCGCCGGCGTCGGGCCCAGCGGCTCAGCTGTCGGCGTCGTGATGTGCAGCGTCGCGGGGAAGGGCGGTTCGCTCGGCGGGGGGGTCTGAAGCACGGCCCGGAGGCTGTAGAACACAGCCGGGGCGACGACGACGAGAACCAGTAGTCCCCACATGCCGCGTCGCGATCGACCCATGGTTCCCATCATCCGAGGAACGCGACCTGTGAAGCGCGAGTCGGCGCATCAGCGGTGACGCAATAGTCCTCAGGCCTTGACGGCGCGACCTTCGAATGTGTAGCCGAAGGCCCTGGGCTCGCCCTTGAAGTAGTACGTGTCGAGGTGCTCGATGGCGAACCCTGCGTCGGTGATCATCTGCGGGATGCCTCGCGTGAGGTGACACCCACCGGCGACCCGCCTGTTGATCGGTTCGAGGCGCACCTGCCAGCGCGCCACCTTTGGATCCGGCGATTGGCCGTGCTCGATGAAATGGAACGAGCCGCCTGGTCGCAACACGCGACGCATCTCCGCAAGGGCGGTCGCGAGGTCGGGGATCGTGCAGAGCGTCCACGTCGAGAGCACACCGTCGAACTGATCCGAGGGCAGGTCCAGGTGCTCCCCGTCTCGACCGGCCAGCTCGATCCGAGCCGAGGACTTGGCGATCCGTGGCTCGGCGAGCCGCATGCACGCAGCCGAAGGCTCGACGGCGAACACCCTGACGACCTCGGCTGGGTAGTAGAGAGCGTTGAGCCCAGTTCCGAACCCGATTTCCACGACATCGCCGCTAAGGCCGGCACAGACGCGGGCTCTGGGCTCCTGTGTCGCCTTTCGAGCCATCGCTCTGTCCTGGAATCGCGGCAGTATTCGATCTTGGTAGAAGCCCAACGGCTACCTCCTGACGCGGTTGCACCCGAGTCTGCGCGAGAGCGTCGGCAGCGTCACGCTCGACTCGTCGCAGCGGCCTCGCGTTCGTCCAGGAACCCCCACCAGGCGTCCGCAGCGGTTCGAGCAGCTCCGATCACGCGGCTCGCCCGCGTTTCCATCGCCGCGTGGCCTTGCTCGGCGGCGCGTCGCCAGAATCGACGGCTTTGGCCGTGAGCTGATCCTGGAGTTCATCCGGCGTCATAAGAGTCTCCCGTTTCGGACGGTTGCACGCTGCACAAGAATACGCGGCCCACGAGCCGTCCTCGACGCTTCATCGACGAGGCGGCGACGGCAGCCGAGGCTGGATGCGACCAGCGCTGCCTCATGTCGCTGCCGGCGCGATTCCCATGTTGTGGGCCGCAACGATCTTCCAATTGGAAGCACGTCGCTCGAGGACGACGTTATCAGCGTTCGGCGCGTTTGGCCCGGGGCTCTTGCGTCGCCCTCGACTTGAGCTCTTCCTTCCCGAATCGGGTGTTGTCGGGATACGCCGGACGCTATGGAACGCGCGACGGCTCAAGAAAGGACGTCGCGCGCGAGGGATCGGACCGTAACGAAACCGTGCTGGTCCTCTGGCAGGTCACCTGTACCATCGGTCAATGACCGCGACCCTCCGCGAGTGGCGGGTCCGAACCCCGGCCGCGAACCACACGCAGGTATCTCGCGAGCGGTGGTGGCTCGACCTCGGCATTGTCGTTCCGGCTTTGGCTGCAGTCGCTTATGTGACCGTGCTCGTGATCCGGCTCACCAGCGACCTCTCATCCTTCTACTGGTACAGCGACTTCCCAGAGACGCTCCGGCTGGGTGATGCGGTCTTTCATCACGGCTATGGCCAGGGGCTCTCGGTACCCGCACAGACTGGTATCGGCCCGCTGTGGGTCGTCGGCATGCTCGACCAGGTGACGGGCAACGACATTGTTGGGATGACCGTCGGTGCGCTCATGGTTGTGCTTGCGGTTGGCCTCATGGCGTGGACGGCATATCGAGTGATCGGGCGCCTCGGTGCAGTGGTGGTTGGCGTGTTGTGCGTTGCCGCTCCACCGGTTGTGGCTTGGGAGATGCTCACCCCGGTCGCTCACGAGAGCACCGTGCTTCTGGCCGCGATCGGCGCGTGGCAGCTCGTGTCGCTTTCACAACCCGCTCGCGGCCGCGCGATTGCCTCCTCCGCGCTTGTGGGTGCAGTCGCCGGTGTGTGCGTTATCTCCGACGCCTTGGCCGTACCCGCAGCCGTGGCGCCGTGGATCGTCTGTGCGATCTTGCTTGTGCGCCGCAATCACTCCAAAGGTCTGCCGATCGTCATCACCGCCGGTGCTGCGATCGCTTCGGCGGCGGCGGTCGTGTTCCTGGCAACTGGGTCGGGGATCGTGGCACGAGGAGGAGTCGGGCTCGCGCTGTCGATGAACGGCGTCTCGGCCGGCCTGCATTCCGTCACGACGACGCTCGGTCAAATGATCAGCGGTGCCTGGTACGCCGAGGGGATCCCCGCCGCTCTGGCGGTCGCCGGATTGGTTTCGTTCGTGGCCGTGCTCCTCATGGCGACTCGAGCTGTGCGGCAGCATGCAACTGGCTCGGTCCCAGGACGCGATGTGTATGTCTGGTTTTGGTCGTTGGCCTGCGCGGGGCTGATCGCCGCTTACTGCATCTCAGGTCTGGGCATACAGCACAGTCCGATCGACTATCAGGGGCACTACGTCGACGAGCTGTGGTTCGCGATCGCTGCGCTCCTTCCGCTCGGGTTCCTGTGGCTTGGAAGCATTCGGCGCATTCTTCTCGTTGCGTGCGCCGCGTCGCTCGCCGTGGTGAGTACCGTCGGCGTCGCCGCTGCCCCGGCGTATCTGTTCAACGGCCCCGACTACGTTGACACAGCTCGACTCACGTCGACGCTCGTTTCGCTCGGAGCGAGGCGCGGGTATGGCGGGTACTGGGAGTCCTATGCGGTGGGTTGGCATACTGACACCCGAATCACGGCGCTGCCGCTGCAACAGTGCGCATCCGGACTCTGCCGCTATGCCTTTGCTGCGCCGGCGTGGTATCAGCGCCAACCGGGGCCCGTCTTCGTGATCGTGCAGGCCAGCGCCTGCAGCCACGACACGCTGTGCATCGACGCCTCCAACCTCGAGGGCCTCCCCCCGCCCGAGTCAGTCCACGCTGTCGGCTTGCTGCGGGTCTACATCTACGCTCAAGACGTCTTCGCTGGTCTCCCCATGGCCACCGGCCTCTAGGCAGAGCTCCCGACGCCGGACGTTGCGCATGGGCGGCGCCCTCGGTCATATATAGATCCATGCGAACCGCCCAACCAAGTTGACAAGCCGCCCCGACGCCATCGCAGCTCTGGAGCGCATTGCGTACCTTCTCGAACGCGAGGGCGAACCTTCGTACCGGGTTCGTGCGTTTCGCAACGCGGCCGCCGTCGTTCGTGCGCTTCCGGACGCAGAGTTCGAGGAGCGGAGCAGGCGCGGCACACTGCACGGTCTCGCGGGGATCGGGCCGGTCACCGCGCGGGTCATCGAGGAGGCGCTGGCGGGGGCGACACCCTCGTACCTGCAGCGCCTCGAAACGGAGACCCCGCCCATTGCGGACGAGGCGTTGGCGTTGCGCCGGGCATTGCGTGGTGACTGTCACGTGCACTCGGACTGGTCGGACGGCGGCAGCCCCATCGAAGACATGGCTCGAACGGCTATCGCCATTGGCCACGAGTACATCGTCCTCACCGATCACTCACCGCGGCTCACCGTGGCGCGCGGGCTGAGCACCGAGCGGCTCCGCGAGCAACTCGACGTCGTTCGCGGCATCAACGAACGACTCGCGCCGTTTCGCATCCTCACCGGCATCGAGGTCGACATTCTCGACGACGGCTCGCTCGACCAGGAACCGGACCTCCTCGCGCAGCTCGACGTCGTGGTGGCAAGCGTGCATTCGAAGCTCCGAATGCCTCAGGCGGAGATGACGGTGCGGATGCTCGCCGCCATCCGCAACCCGCACATGGACATCCTCGGTCACTGTACGGGGCGGATCGTCGTCGGCCGGGGAAGACCCGAGTCGGAGTTCGACGCGAATGCCGTCTTCGCGGCGTGCCGGGAGCATCACGTCGCGGTCGAGATCAACTCACGTCCGGAACGGCTCGATCCCCCGCTGCGCCTGCTGAGGCTCGCGGTCGCGACCGGATGCCGGGTCGCCGTCGACACCGACGCGCACGCGCCGGGCCAGCTCGAATGGCAGCTGCGCGGGTGCGAGCGCGCTGCCGCGTGCGATGTTTCAGCCGACATGGTCATCAACACCATGCCCGCGGGCGAGGTCGTCGCGTGGACGAGGACGGCATAGCTCAGGCTGCAGCGCGCTCGACGTCGACCTCGCTACCGCGCCTACTCGTCAATGGGGCGGCCGTAATCGACAGCATCCAGAACTGCTTCAGGCGCGTTCGACCGGAACGCGGAGTCGGGCCGAGCACCGAGCGCGTCGTTGACCGTCGAGAACGCGATTCGCAGCGCGACGTATGCCGTCATCCCGAAGATCTGCGCATCGCTATACCCGGCATCACGCAGCGCCTGCACATCCGCAGGTTCGGTGTGATTCGGGTCGCGCGCGACCTTGCGGGCCCACTTCGCCATCGCTTGCTCTTCGGGGCTGAGGCGATCATCGACGCCGCGGAGAATGCCGGCGGCCGTTTCCGCGTCGGATTTGCTTGCGAGCTTCGTCCCCCAGGCCAGTGAGCAGTAGGCATCGCCCAGGGTCGACGCGCAGGCGGTGACCAGAATGCCGCGCTGACGGAAGCTGAGACCCTCGGTCGCGTAGGTCTCGCCCATGAGGTCGAACAGGTGGTTCAGC
>JBIOIZ010000113.1:0-9092 GCA_044450385.1 Candidatus Dormibacteria bacterium | reverse complement strand
GTTGCATTCGGCAAGAGTCAGTTCAGCGCGATCATGGGGCCGTCCGGGTCCGGCAAATCGACGCTGCTGCATTGCCTCGCGGGACTCGACCGGCTGACCTCCGGAACCATCCATATCGGCGACGTCGAACTGGGCAGCCTCAACGACCGCCAGCTCACCATGCTTCGGCGCGTGCGGGTTGGCTTCATCTTCCAATCCTTCAACCTCGTACCGACACTTTCGGCGCTTGACAACATCGTGCTACCGCTCACCATCGCCGGCAAGAAGCCCGACGCGGCGGCGCTCGCCGAGATCGTTCGCATCACAGGTCTCGGCGACCGGCTCAAGCACCATCCCAATCAGCTCTCCGGAGGGCAGCAGCAGCGTGTCGCCGCAGCACGTGCACTTGCAAGCACGCCGGAGATCATCTTTGCCGACGAGCCGACCGGCAACCTCGATTCGCGTGCGAGCACGGATCTCCTCGACTTTCTGCGCCACGCCGTCTCGGAGCTGGGCCAGACGATCATCATGGTCACGCACGACCCTCTTGCCGCGGCGCACGCCGATCGCGTCGTCTTCCTCGCGGACGGTCGCGTGGTGAGTGAGATGCATGCACCCACCGCCGACAGCGTGCTCGACGTCATGCGTCATCTCGGTGACTGACGCCATCGTCCGGCGCTGACCGATGATCGGCATCAGCCTGCGAAGCCTGCTCTCCCACAAGCTCCGGCTCGCGCTCACCACGATTGCGGTCATCCTCGGCGTGTCCTTCGTCGCGGGCACGTTCATCCTCACCGACACGATCAACGCCACATTCACGAGCATCTTCGCGACCGCGAATGCCGGTGTTGCGGTGACGGTGCACGGTCGCCCGATCGCGGGTGACACGGGCGGAGTTGGCGGTGGCCAGAATCACCCGGTTCCCACCTCACTGCTCGCCACCGTCCGCGCGGTTCCCGGAGTCAAGGACGCCGTCGGCAGCCTCTTTCGAGAAGGTGCGACGCTGATCGGGCACGACGGCAAGCCGATCGGCGGCAACGGGCCGCCGACATTCGGCGCCAGCTGGATCACCGACAGTGCCATCTCGCCGTATCTCTTGCGCAGCGGCACGGCCCCGACTCAACCGAATGACGTCGTCGTCGATGCCGGCACCGCCGCCAAGAACGGGCTCGCAGTGGGGCAGCCGCTGCCGATCGTGTTCCTCGGTGGAGTCGAGGAACACTTCACGATCACCGGTATCGCCGGCTATGGATCCTCTGACAACCTTGCCGGGGCAACCATCGCGCTGTTCACCGAATCCACCGCGCAGCGGGTACTGGAAGGTCAGAACAAGTACGACAACATCCTCGTCAGCGCGCAGAGCGGAGTCACGGACGTCGTGCTCAGAGAGCACATCGCCGCGGCGCTGCCCAGCTATGCAGTGGCGGAGACCGGACAGCAGGCGGCCGCGGCCGCGGAGCAGAGCACCGAGTCGACCATCAGCACGTTCATCGGCACGCCGCTCCTCGTCTTCGCCTTCATCTCACTGTTCGTGGGCAGCTTTCTCATCATCAACACCTTCAACATTCTCGTCGCGCAGCGCACCCGCGAATTGGCGCTGTTGCGCGCGCTCGGTGCCACCCGAGCCCAGGTGATGACCTCTGTGCTGGTCGAGGCGGCGGTGACCGGGCTCGTGGCATCGATCCTCGGCTTCTTTGTCGGCATCCTCATTGCGCGGGCTCTGCTGTCGGTCTTCGGTTCGGCCTCGACGGGCGCCGTGACGTTGCTTCCGCGCACCTTCATCGTCGCGGTGCTCGTCGGCACGATCGTCACCGTGATCGCCGCGAGCCTGCCGGCGCGACGTGCAACGCGTATCGCGCCGGTCGCAGCCCTTGCTGAAGCGCTCCCCGAGACCCAGCCGCTGCCGCGACGCCGGATCACCGTTGGTCTGGCCATCTTCGTCATCGGGTGCGCCGCCCTGGTGATCGGGCTCTTCACATCGGCAGGATCCAAGCTGCAGCTCATCGGCGCCGGCTTCCTCGGGGTCTTCCTCGGGGTAGCGCTGCTCGCCCCATTGCTGGTCGTACCGGTCGCGACGGTGCTCGGATGGCCGGTTGCGCGCATTCGCGGAGCACCCGGGATACTCGCCGGTCAGAACGCGAGGCGCAATCCGCGCCGCACGGCGCTCACCGCCGCCGCGCTGATGATCGGGCTCGCGCTGGTGACATGTGTCGCCGTGCTCACCGACTCGGTGCGCGTGTCCACCAATGATGCGATCGAAGGCGCATTTCGCGCGGACTTCATCGTGTTCACACAGGGCCCGGACTTCAATACCCAGGCGGCGCAGGCCCTGCAACAGGACCCGAGCCTGCGCGATGTCACCGAGGTGCGCGGCACATCAGTGCTGATCCGTGGAAGCTCGCAGGGCATCGCGGCGATCGACCCGGCAAACCTCGGCAGCGTCCTGGCGCTGACCATGGTGTCCGGGACGGCATCCTCGATCGCGTCGACGAACACCGCGATCGTCGACTCCACCGAGGCGACCGCATCGAACGTGCATCTCGGCCAGGTCGTCACCTTCGACTTCCCGCAGGGCGCCAGTGTCCCGGTCCGAGTCGGAGGCATCTACACCGCGAATGCGCTGGTGAGCGGCTATGTGGTGTCGCTTGCGACGATGCAGCCGAACGTGCCCACCGCGCGAGACGCGATCGTGCTCGCCAATGCCGCCAGTGGTGTCTCGGCGAGTCAGGCTGAGAAGGCGCTCCATCAGGACGTGAAGTCGTTTCCGCTCTTGATGGCGATGAGTCGCGCCGAGTACCGAACATTCGTCGGCGCGTCGCTGGACAGCTTCCTCAATCTCATCTATACGCTGCTCGCGTTCGCAATCATCATCGCCGTCCTGGGAATTGCGAACACGCTGATCCTCAGTGTCCTCGAGCGCACCCGCGAGATCGGCCTGTTGCGGGCGCTGGGAATGACACGGTCACAGACGCGGTCGATGGTGCGCTGGGAGTCGGTGATCATCTCGCTCCTCGGAGCGGTGCTGGGGCTGGCCGTCGGGCTGGGCCTCGGCGTCGCCGTGAGCGGGTCGTTGGGCGCACTGGGGATCACCGAGATCGCGGTACCCGGCGAGAACCTGATTGTCTACGCGATCATCGCGGGAGTGTTCGGTGTCGTTGCCGCCATCTTCCCGACGATTCGCGCATCACGCGTCGACATCCTTCGCGCGATCACGACCGAGTAGCGCTGCGTCAGCGGGATCGCTGCCGGGCGGCGGCGCGTTCCCAGCGCTGCTCGATGCGCCCGAATCGCCATATTGCGAGCGCCGCAGCCCAGGTGATCACGAACAGCCCGACGATGATGAAGCCGGCCTCATTGATGTTGAAGCCGGACATGAAGGCCCAGAACCCACCGGAGAGATTGAGCTGCGCCGCCAGCAGCCCGAAGATCTCGATGGTGCCGATGAGCATCGCGACCAGCACCGACAGGCCGGTGATGGTGATGTTGTAGTAGACCTTGCGCACCGGCTTCGAGAATGCCCACCCGTATGCGAAGTTCATGAAGGATCCGTCGAGGGTGTCGAGGGTGGCCATGCCGGCCGCGAACAGGATCGGCAGACTCAACACCGCGTACCAGGGAAGTCCGGCGGTCGCGGCGCCGGCCGTGGCCGCCAGGAGCGCCACCTCGGTTGCCGTGTCGAAGCCAAGGCCGAAGAGCACACCGACCGGGTACATCTGCCATGGTTTGCGGATCGAGCGCATCAGCTTGCCGAAGAACCGGGTCATCAATCCGCGCGCATTCAGCTGCTGTTCGAGTTCCTCGTCGTTGTATCGACCGCGGCGCATCTCGAGAAAGACCTTCACGATCCCGACGAGGATCACCAGGTTGAGGATTGCGATCAGGTAGAGGAACGTGCCCGACACCAACGTGCCGATGATCCCTCCGAAGGTCGCGACGGTCGAATTGGGGCCGCTGAGCTGACCGATGATCGCCCTGGCTGCAAACGTCAGCCCGATCCCGAGGCCGAACACCACCGAGGAGTGGCCGAGGGAGAACCAGAACCCGACGGAGAGGGGACGCTTGCCCTCGGACATGAGCTTGCGGGTCGTGTTGTCGATCGCCGAGATGTGATCCGCGTCAAAGGCGTGACGGAGGCCCAGGGTGTATGCCGTCACCGCGACCCCGATGCCGAGGAGTTTCGAGTGCTCGGGGAGGATGGCGACGATGAACACGCCCCAGCCCACGACGTAGAGGCCGACGATGAACCCGACCATGCCGCCCACTCGACCCCACTCCCGGGGGGTCAGCGCACCGCGGATCCGGGCCAGGCGAGACGCCGTCGCGGCCATGGGCTTCCTCCTCATGTTCCTTCAACGTCAGGAGCCTCTCCAGAGTATCAAAACGCGACCAGCATGCAACAGCGACCAGCTGCCAGGTGCTCTGTCCCGGCGATGGCGGCCGGTGGCAGCTATTCTTGAGACATGAGCAGCACCGTCGACGAACTGGTGGCCCAGCTCAGGGATGGCGGTTCCCGGGTCACAACCGCACGGCGTCTTGTCCTCACCGCGCTGGTAAAGGGGGCGCATCATCCCACCGCCGAGGAGCTGCTGGTGGAGGTGCGGACCCTGGCGCCGGACGTCCACGCGTCGACCGTGTATCGAAATCTCGAGGAGCTTGAGCGGCTCGGCGTGGTCGTGCACACCCATCTCGGCCATGGGCCGGCGACCTATCACCTGGCAACCGAGGCGCATGGACACCTCGTCTGCGAGATGTGCGGAGCCACCCTCGAGGCACCCGAGGACCTGTTCAATGCGATGGCTCAGGGCGCGAAGCAGCGGCTCGGATTCGAGCTCCGGCCCTATCACTTCGCTGTGCTCGGCGTCTGCGCCGACTGCGCTGCAAACGCCCGGGAGGGCCTAGGCTCCGGTCAGGGGAGCTGACCGCTCGCCACCCGGCACGAGGCGCTCGATTCTCAGATACTCGGCCGGCGCGTGGTCAACCTGGAGGGTCGTGTGTTCGACGTGGAAGCGCTCCTCCAAAAAGCGCTCCAGCTCGAGACGGATCGCGTGGCAATCGTCATTCGGATGCACCAGCACGTGGGCGGAGAGCGACGGGAAGCCCGAGGTGAGCTCCCAGACGTGCAAATCGTGCACGTTGACCACGTGCGGGTGTGCGGCAAGTGCGCCACCGATCTCCTCCGGGTCCAGGTCGGCGGGCGAAGCCTCGAGGAGGACCCGGCCTGCTTTACCGAGGAGCCGGATCCCGGCGTACACCATGAGCCCGGCCACCACCACTGAGGCAATCGCGTCGGCGCGTTCGAAGCCGGTGGTGACGATCACGATGCCCGCGATGAGCGTCCCGATCAGCGCATAGAGATCGGTGAGGATGTGTCGGAAGCTCGCCTCGATGTTGAGGCTGCGCCGATTTGCGTGCGACAGCTGGCGGGTGACGGCGAGGTTGACCGCGATACCGGCGAGTGCGATCACGATGACGGCGCCGCCCTCGACAGGCAGGGGCGCCGCCAGGCGGAGCACGGCCTCGAACACGAGGACCGCCGCGAGCACGAGCAGCGTCGCACCGCTGATCAGCGCACCGAGCACCTCGGCTCGCTTGAGACCGAAGGTGAGGCCTCCCTTCGGGGGCCGCTGGGCGAGGCGCAGCGCAACCAGCGAGACGCCAAGCGCCGCAACATCGGTGAGCATGTGCGCCGCGTCGGAGAGGAGGGCGAGAGACCGCGCGACGACCGCGACCCCGACCTCGATGGCGATGAAGACCCCGATCAGGCAGAGCGCTGCGACCAGCGGCCGCTCATCGCCGCGCGGGACGGTCTGCGCCGGGTTGGGTCCGCGATCATGCACCAGCTCACCCTACTCCGCAGTTTCCGAGGGCACGTCCCACCACACGGTGACGACGGGCTCGATGGGCGGCCTCACGGACCAGAACGCGCCGTCGTGCACCAGGCGTTCGCCGAGCGCCTCGGCGACCTCTGCATCCTGAGCCGCGTCGAGGCAGAGGCGGCGGCGAATCCACGCAACCGCATCCTCGCGTCGCTCGAAGCCTCCGGGACGTCGCGACGAGACCTCGGCATGCCTGCGCGCCGGCAGTCCGATGTCGCGAAGCACGGCGACAACGTCATTGGCGTCTGGGCGATCCGGGCGCGGCAGTGCATGAAATCGCCACCACAGGTCCGCCATCCACGCGGTCGGGTGCCGGCTGGTGACCTCCATAACAACGCGCCGGCGTGCATGGGTCGACAGCGCCAGGGCAAACGGAGCAAGGTCGGCGACGTTGTACGCGACGTGGTTGCACACCACGACGTCGGCCTTCGGCGCGCGTTCCGCCACGGCCGGCCACTCGCCCTCGATGGTCCGAGCTGTGACACCACGACGGCGCGCCTGAAGCGTGAATTCGGTGAGCATCGCGGCGGACGAGTCGACGCCGGTGACCAGCGCGCATCGCGGCCCGAGTGGCAGCGATGCCGCTCCTGCGCCGGCGCCGACATCGAGGAGGGTACCCTCAGCCGGCAGCGCGTCAAGCGCTCGACGGTTGGAGTAAGAAAGGTCTCCGGGCGTCGCCAGCTCGGCTCGCGATCGGAAGAGTGCGGTGGGGAATCCCCATGGCGACTCGGGCGCGGCGGCGAGAATGGCGTCGGGCAACGCCCACTCGCGCATCGCCGTTCGCCATCCGTCTGCGTCCACGTGTCGATGATGAGCGAAGGCCCCAGGCGACGCCAGCCGCAGCGGCAATCTCAATCAAGCGACACCGGAGTGTCCCCGGTCAGATGGCGTGCACCGCGGCTGCCGTGGCGCATGCGGCAACCACGACGACCAGAAACGGCGCGCGAATCGAGACCAGGATCAGCGCCACAACCAGCCCGGCCGCGCGCGAATCGAGCATCAGATGATTGCCGGTCGCGAACACCGAGACGGCGATCAGCGCGCTCAGCAGGGTGACGGGGAGGGCTTCAAGAGTCCGCTGCGCCGGCTTGGTTTCCAAAAGACGCGATGGCACCACGAATCCTGCGAGCTTCAGCGCTGCGCACCCCGCCGAAGCGATGAGCACTGCGACCCAGAGCTTCATCGGTCGACCACCAGGAGCAGCGCAACCGCCGTCAGTCCACCGATGAGAATCGGCGCACCCACCGGGACGACCGGGACGGTGACCAGGGCGATGAGCCCTGCGCCGAGACCCACCAGGCGCATGCGCACGGTGGTGAGGCGCGGGCCGAGCAGTGCGATGAACGCAGCGGGACCCGCGACGTCGAGGCCCGTCGCGGCCGGCGAGCCAAGCGCATTGCCCACCAGCGCGCCGGCAATCGTTGATGTGTTCCAGAGCACGTACACGCTGAGCGCGGTCAACCAGAACGCACGCGCCGAGTGGCCGGTGGGTGCTTCGCTCACCGCCATCGCGGTGCTCTCGTCGATGGTGACCTCCGCCATCAGGAAACGTCGCCAGCCGGCGGGACGCAGCAGCGTATTGATCCGCGCCCCATACAGGCCGTTGCGCACGCCGAGCAGCAGCGCCGTCCCCACGGCCGAGAGGTACGAGCCGCCGGCGCCGATGATGCTCACCAGCGCGAACTGGGATGCGCCGGAAAAGAGCACCAACGAAAGCACGCAGACCTGCAGCAGGCTCAGGTGTGCCTCGACCGACACCGCCCCAAACGACAGCCCGAACGGCGTGACGCTGACGCCGATGGTCAGCGCGCGATTGCGGATCCGCCGTTCTGCGGACTGGCGCGTCGCCACGTCCGCTGGCTGGTCATCTCGCAGCTGGTGATTGCGCGGTGGCTCGGACATACGACTGGCAAGCCTAGGCAATCCGTCCACCGCACCGCCGCGCCGCTGTGCCGCCATTCGAGTTGTGCCATCGAGTACGCTACCGCGCTCACCAGGGTCGACAAGCATCAGCCATGAGCACACGCACGGTCACGATTGACAGCGCGCGACGTCTCGCGGTCTCGTGCCAGCGCCTCAGTGGCGCCCGCCCGTCGCCCGTGACAGCAGATCCATACACGATCTGGTCTGCGCGCTTGGGTGCCTGCAGCTGGACCCCACCGGGATCGTGGCGCGCAACCATCTGCTGGTCCTCTTCAGCCGGCTGGGTCCATTCGAGCCGAAGCTCGTCGACACGCTGCTCTGGGAGGAGCGACGTCTCTACGAGTACTGGGCGCATCAGGCGTCGATCGTTGCGACTGACGATCGCGCCCTCCACGCAGCACTTCCCCCGCGGTGGGGTGACACCCACCGGACAACAACCTGGATGACGCTGCGCGCACGCGCGGTCGATGTCGTGCTCGATCGCCTTGCGACGGCAGGGTCTGTGCGCGCGGCCGACTTCGATCAGCACACCGCGAAATACGAGTCGGAATGGGGTGCGCGCAGTGAGATCTCCGACACGCTTGGGCTGCTCTGGCTGCGCGGACAGATCGTCCCGGCCGGGCGCGATGCCCGCGGTCGTCATTGGGCGGAGGCCGATGGCTGGTTCGGCGCGAGCATCGGTGCGATCCCCCAACAGCACGATGCCGTGCGCCTTGCCGCCGTCCGCTCGTTGCGTGCGCTCGGCATCGCGACCAAACAGCAGGTTCGCAACCACTTCCTTCGCGACAGGTACATCGGCCTCGACGCCGCTTGGGTGGCGCTCGGTGCCGAAGGCGAAGCGCTGGGGATACTTCGTGACGCCGCTGCTCCATGGCGACCGCCTGGTCGCGCGGTTCGACCTTGCCGTGGATCGGAACGCGCGCCGTCTCGACGTTCTCGGCGAGCGCTGGGAACCCGGCTGGGCGGGCCGGAGGCGGCCGTTCCGAGCTGTGAACCGAGCGCTCGCCGAGCTCGCGACGTTCGTCGGCGCGACGCCGCCGGCGGTGCGCTGAGCCATTGGAGGCGAGGCCGCCAGGGAGTTGGACGTCAAAATTTCGGCGAACTTGACGCGGGCTTGCCCATCCTGCAAAGTAGTGCGAGAGCGTCAAACGCAGCAGGGACTCAGGAGGGCCGGGGGGGTGCACATCGATCTCTATGTGGCGCTGGCTGGGCTGATCGTCGGTTTCGCCGTGGGCCTCACCGGGATGGGCGGGGGCGCGCTGATGACCCCGATCCTGGTGCTGCTCTTCGGCATCGCACCGCTGGCGGCGGTCT
>JBIOIZ010000112.1:0-9129 GCA_044450385.1 Candidatus Dormibacteria bacterium | reverse complement strand
GCTCGGGCTGCGCGCGGAATACCTCTATTACCAGAGCGTCGGCCACACCAACGTGTTCTGGACGCCGCTGATCGCGCACATCGTCCTGTTCTTCATCGGCTTCGCAATCGTCGCGCTCATCTTCGGCGCGGCAATTGTCGGCATCTCCTTCGCTGCGGCAAACCTCGATCGGCGTGGGCGCCGGATCGCGCTGTGGGGCGGCGGGGTGATTGCCCTGCTCGCCGGGATCGCCGGCGGGTCGACGCTCTCCGGCGAGTGGCAGGACATCCTGGTGTGGCTGCACTCGGTGCCGTTCGGGGCCACCGATCCCGTCTTCCACCAGGACTACTCGTTCTTCGTCTTCACCCTCCCCGCGATCGACGACCTCATGGGCCTGCTCTGGGGAGGGGTCATCCTCGGCGTGATCGCCTCCATCGCCATGGCGGTGGTCGCGATCACCGTGATGAACGCCCCTGAGGAGCTGCCCCTGCCGCTCGAGGCGCCGCCGGGGCGATCTCCAGAGGACGCGCTCCGCGCGGCTGTGATCACCGGCGGGATCGGGGTTGCAGCGATCTTCGTGCTCGCCTCGCTCGGCGCCCACTTCGGCGTCTATCACCTCGCGACCAGCTCGCACATGACCGGCACCGGCACCACCGGGACGCCCTACGTGGGGCTCGACGCGACACAGCGCGCGGTGATCCAGCCGGTCCTCGGGTTCCTCCAGGTCCTCGCCCTGGTGCTGGCGGTCGTGACCCTGGTGCTCGTCGGGCTCCGCTGGCGGCGTGCGTCGACCGGCACTGCGATTGCCTTCGCGTCGATGCTCGGCGGTTGGCTGGTGGTCGCCGGGCTCACTCAGGGCGTGCCCGCGGCGGTGTACCAGGCAACCAGCGTCGGCCCCAATGAGCAGACCGCCCAGACCCCGACGATCGGCGACTACCTGACCACGAGCCGCTACGCGTGGTCGATCGAGAGCTCGGGTGCGAATCCGCAGGTGGAGAACCGCATCTTCGGACTTCCGCACGCACCGTCGCTCAGCGATCTCGAACACGATCTCGGCACCCTGCAGAACGTGCGCATCCAGGATCCCACACAGCTGCCGGACACCCTGGCGCAGATCGATCGCAGCCGCAGCTATCAGACGTACTCGACGATCACGGTGGACCGGTATCCCAACCCGGCAACGGGAGCAGACACCGCGGTGATGATCGGGACGCGCGAGATCGCCGAAGCAGACGTCCCCAACGCGTCCTTCGTGAACACGTCGTTGACGTACACCCACGGCTACGGCGTCACCGCCGTCTCCGTGAACGCCGTCGCCGGCGAGGGCAAGCCGCAGGTCCTGGTCGGGCAGCAGCCGATGACCCAGGTCACCCCCGGTTCGCCGCCTGACCTCTCGTTCGACAGCTCGACCACCGCGGACCCATCCATCTACTGCGGGCTCGCCACCACCCAGAGCGTGGTATCCGGCACCACACAGAACGAGTTCAACTATCCGTCCGGAAGTGGTGACAACACGGTCCACGCCAACGGGAGCGAGGTCGGGATCCCGATCACCAATCCGATCGACAAGCTCGCAGTCTCCCTCGAGGATTTCGGTGGCTTCAACCTCTTCCTCAACAACTCGCTCACCGCGAACAGCCGGGCGCTCGTCAACCGCCAGATCGCGACCCGCATCACCTCGATCGCGCCGTTCCTGAGCGTCGACGGCGACCCGTACATCGTGGTCGATCCCGGCAGCGGCCATCTCATGTGGATCGCCGATGCGTACGTCAAGTCCTCGCTCTTCCCGGAGTCGTACCAGCAGAGCGACGGCACGTCGTACATGCGCAACGCCGTCAAGGCCGTGATCGACGCCAAGACGTGCGCGATCACCCTCTACGCGGTGAACCTGAATGAGCCGATCACCGCGGCGTGGAATGCGATCTACCCCGGCCTGCTCACGCCGCTCAGCAACATGTCGACCTACCTGCGATCGCATCTTCGCTACCCGGAAGGGCTGTTCAACGACCAGGCCCAGGCGTACGCCCAGGTGCACATCACTAGCCCGACCGTCTTCTACAACGGCAGCGACCTGTTCAACATCGCGCAGGAGAGCCTCAACGGCACCAACCAGCCGACCACCGCGTACTACGTCGAGGCGACGCTGCCGGGCACGAGCAGCCCGCAGTTCGTGCTGCTCCAGACATTTTCTCCGGGCGCGAGCGGCGGTGGCACCACGGCGAACAACATGACCGCATGGCTTGCCGCTGAATGTGACTACACCGGCACGAACGAACCCAAGCTCGTCTCGGTCCGCCTCAACAACGCGGACAACGTCCTCGGTCCGCTGCAGTTCGACAACAACATCAACACCAATCCGACGATCAGCTCGGAGATCAGCCTGCTCGGCCAGCACGGGTCGACGGTGACGCTCGGCAACGTGATCATCCTGCCGTTCAACAACGACTCCTTCCTGTACATCCGGCCGCTGTACGTCACCGCCGCCGCCAACGGTGGTACCGCGTTCCCGCAGCTGCAGGAGGTGATCGTCGGCGACCAGAACGCCGTGCAGCAGGGCACGTCGTTCAGCGCGGCGGTCTCGGCGCTGATCAACAACGGCATGCCCGTTCCGGGCCTGCCCGTGTCCGGCACCACCACGGGGCCGACGCCGTCGCCGTCGACGTCACCCTCGCCGTCGTCGAGCCCCGGCACGACGCCGACGCCCACCACGACCCCGAGCGGCACCATCCAGGCGCAGATCATCGCCCTGGACAGCAAGATCGTCGCCGACAACGCGGCTGCCGAAACCGCCCTCATGGCCGGCAACTTCACCGCGTACGGCGCCGACGAGGCCAAGGTGCAGGCGGACCTGACGCAGCTGCAGAAGCTGCTCGCCCAGCAGTCGTCGGCCAGCCCGTCACCGTAGCCGGAGGCGGCAGAGAACGATGAGCGAAGCGATTGAGATCGCACCCGGGATCCGGCAGCTCGACACCCTCCTCGGTGGGATGGAGCAGCTCACCGCCGGCTTCCTGATCGACGGGCCGATGCCCGCCCTGGTCGAGACGGGGTCGCAGTCAAGCGTCCCCGCGGTGCACGCCGCACTCGATGCGCTCGGCCTCGGGCCTCTCGACCTGCGCTGGATCATCGTCACCCACATCCACCTCGATCACGCCGGGGCGGTCGGCGACATCGCTCAGGACTTCCCCAATGCCACGGTGGTCGTGCACGAGCGCGGCGCCCGCCACCTCATCGACCCCACAAGGCTCATCGACAGCGCCTCGCGCGTCTACGGCCCGCTGCTCGACGGGCTCTACGGGCGGATGACCGCCGTCCCCGAGGACCGCCTCATCGCTGCCGGCGACGGCTTCCGGGTCGACGTGGGCAATGGACGCGAACTGGTGCTCGTCGATTCCCCAGGGCACGCCAAGCACCACCACGCGGTCCTCGACGAGCACACCGGCACGCTGCTCGTCGGTGACGCCGTCGGCGTCCTGCTGCCCGACCTCGGTGTGCTCCGGCCGGCGACCCCGCCGCCCGACTTCGACCTCGAGCAGGCGACCCACAGCCTGCGGCGGTTCGCCGAGCTGCGTCCCGAGCACATGGTGCTCACCCACTACGGCCCGGTTGCGGACGCGCAGGCCACGCTCGCGGAGGCCGAGGACCTGCTCCACCGCTGGGTGGAGGTCGCCGAACAGGTGATCGAGAACGCCGCCGACGCGGGCATCGACGACGTCGCCGATGCGCTTGCTGAGGCATTCGCCATCGACCTCGAGGGCCTGCCGGACGGGATCCGCGAGAAGGCCGACGTCCTCAACGGCGTGCACAGCAACGCGGCCGGCATCGTTCGCTACCTGAGACAGCGAGCAGCGGCCCCCGTCGAATGACCACCGCGGCCCGGCCGCGCGACCGGCTCATCGCGGCGGTGGTGCTGAGCGCGGTGATCGGCCTGGTGGGCGGCGGCCTCGCCGCCTGGGGCATCTACGCGCGCTTCGGACCCGTCGAGCGGGTCACCCAGCAGACCATCGTCGGCTCCGGGAACAGCGGCACGCTCACGGCGGGCTCGATCGCCACCGCGAAGTCGGCGTCGGTCGTCGAGGTGGTGACCCAGCCCGTGACCCCGGCGTCGCTGCTGACCGGACCGGCCGGTGTCGTCGACGGCTTCGTGGTCTCGGCGAGCGGCCTGGTGGTGACGAGCATTCACGCCATCGAGGGCGCCGCCGGGCTGCGCATCACCACCGCCGAGGGGCACAGCTACGCGGCCACGATCGTGCGGGCCGATCCCATCCATGGGATGGTCGTGCTCCAGGCGGATGGGGCGCAGGGCCTGACACCGCTCACCTTCGCGAGCGTGGTCCCGCGAATCGGTGATCTCGCGATCGGTGTGGCGCGTGCGCCGTTTGTGCCCGTGATCCTCACCACCGGAACGGTCCGCTCGATCGGGGTCAGCGTCACGCTCCCGGGCAGCGTGCAACCCCTCCGAGACGTGCTCACCGTCGACGCCATCCCGGATCCTCGCCAGGACGGGGCTCCGCTGCTCGACGGCAACGGCAACGTCATCGGCGTCGTCGTCAACGCGGGCAGCGCCGCCGCGGGCGTCGCCGCGCTGTCGATGACGGCCGCGGCGAACCTGGTGGTCGATGCAACCGGCGGCAACACCACTCCGACGCCCGGACTCGGCGTCCAGGCCCAGGTGATCGACCCGGCGACCGCCGCCGCAGCCGGGGTGCCGGTCGGCGCGCTGATCCTCTCGGTGACCCCGGGCGGTCCTGCCGCGGTGGCGGGCCTGCTTCCCGGGGACGTGGTCACCGCCGTGGGGACCACGTCCATCGATGCCAGCCACCCGCTCGATCCGACCACGCTGGGGCTGGCCCCCGGTCAGCCGGTGACCCTCAGCGTGTACCGGGACGGGAAGTCCAGGACCATCCAGCTGACCGTCGGAAGCGGCTGAAGCGCCAGACCCCGCACACTGGAGACTCATGGAACTCACGTATCACGGCCATTCCTGCATCCGGCTTCGCGGCAGGGAGATGACCGTGGTCATCGATCCGCCGCAGACGGCGCTCCCCGGCCTCGCCAAGGGCACCGTCGGGCTCATCGTTCGCACCGAGGGCACCACCGACCCGGCCAAGCTGCGTCCGCGCGACGGCGAGGTCCAGGAGGTCGCCGGGCCCGGTGAGTTCGAGATCGGTGGCGTCAGCATCCTCGGACTCAAGGCGGGCGAGACGACGGTCATGCGCGTCGCCGTCGACGAGGTGCGCGTGGTTGCGGCCGGGCGCCTGCGCCGCCAGCTCACCGAGGAGGAGATCGACGGCCTCGGCCACGTCGACGTCCTGGTCATCCCGGTCGGCGGTGGCGATGCGCTCGGCGCCATCGAGGCAGCCAAGCTCGTCAACGCGGTGGAGCCGAGCATCGTCGTGCCGGCACGCTTCGGCGCCTCGGTCGGCGGCGAATTTGACCCGGTGGGCAAGTTCGCCCAGGAGATGGGACTGGCCGAAGGAAGCTGGGAAGCGCAGCCCCGCCTGGTGCTGAGCGGGTCGAGCGGCGAGACCGACGAGACGCGGGTCGTCTTCCTCGAGGCGCGCGGCAACTGATCGTGACATTCGAACATCGGTGCGTACCAGTGCCGTGCTGCTGGTACAATCGCTGAAACCATCCCGGGAGGCTCTGCGCATGGCGAAGTTCGTGTTCGTGACAGGCGGAGTCGTCTCTTCACTCGGCAAGGGAATCACCGCCGCCTCCATCGGCACGATCCTCAAGGCGCGTGGCCTGCACGTCGGGATGCAGAAGCTCGATCCCTATCTCAACGTCGATCCGGGCACGATGTCGCCGTATCAGCACGGCGAGGTGTTCGTCACCGATGACGGCGCCGAGACGGACCTCGACCTCGGTCACTACGAGCGCTTCGTCGACGTCGCGCTGAGCAAGGCGAGCAACGTCACCACCGGCAAGATCTACGCGTCGGTGATCGCCAAGGAGCGCCGCGGCGACTACCTCGGCGGCACGGTGCAGGTGATCCCGCACATCACCAACGAGATCAAGCATCGGATCATCCGCGTGGCCGAAAATGAGCTGCCGCAACCGGATGTCGTGATTGTCGAGGTCGGCGGCACCGTCGGTGACATCGAGTCACTGCCATTCCTCGAGGCGATCCGGCAGATGAAGAATGACGTCGGGCGCAACAACGTCTGCTACGTGCACCTGACGCTCGTCCCGTACGTCAACGCGAGCGAGGAGTTCAAGAGCAAGCCCACGCAGCACTCGGTCAACCAGCTGCGCTCCATCGGCATCCAGCCGGACGCGATCATCGCGCGCAGCGAGAAGCCCATCGGCGAACCGCTCAAGGAGAAGATCGCACTCTTCGGCGACGTGGAGATGCGCGCGGTGATCAACGTGCCGGACGCCAGCTCCATCTACCAGGTGCCGCTGATGCTCGAAGAGGCGGGGCTCGGCGATTACATCGTGCAGCTGCTCAACCTCGACGCGACGCCGCCGGATCTCACTGAATGGCAGGATCTGTGCGCGCGCATCGCAGCGCCCAAGCCGAGCGTGCGCATCGCGCTCGTCGGCAAGTACGTCGAGATGCCCGACTCGTACATCAGCGTGATTGAATCCCTGCGGCACGCCGCAGTGCATTGCGGCGCCGACCTCGACCTCGTCTGGGTCAACAGCGAGCACCTCGACGAGGACATGAGCCCGCTCGAGGGGGTCGACGGCATCGTCGTCCCCGGTGGCTTCGGGCATCGCGGCATCGAGGGCAAGGTCCTCGCATCCCGCTACGCCCGCGAGCACAAGATCCCGTACCTCGGGCTCTGCCTGGGCATGCAGTGCGCCGTTGTGGACATCGCCCGCGAGGTTCTCGACGCCGCTGACGCGAACTCCACGGAGTTCAACGCATTCACGTCGCACCCCGTGATCGACCTGCTCCCCGAGCAGCGCGACATCGAGGAGAAGGGCGGCACCATGCGGCTCGGCGTCTACCCGTGCAAGCTCACGCCGGGAACGCGCGCCGCCGAGGCATACGGCGAGCCGGTGGTCTACGAACGCCACCGCCATCGCTTCGAGTTCAACAACCACTACCGCGACGACCTCGCCGGAGCGGGCGTCGTCTTCTCGGGCACGTCGCCGAACGGCAGGCTGGTCGAGATCATCGAGCTGCGCGACCACCCGTTCTTCGTCGGCTCGCAGTTCCATCCGGAGTTCCGCTCGAGGCCGGGACGTCCCCATCCACTGTTCCGCGCATTCATGGTTGCGGCAACGCGGGATCCGAAGTTCGGCGAGCAGTCCATCGAGAGCGTCGGCGTCGCCGGAGTCGCCACGGAGACGACCACAGCGGTCTGAAACCCGGCCCGCAACGCGGCACGGGCGCAGTTCGTTACGCGAAACCGCCCGTGCAAGCGCACGTTGCACCGTCACTCGACAAGGTTGACGGAGGCACTCTCGATGACCCGGAATCGCGCCGCACTGGCAATCCCAGCAGCACTGGTTGTGCTCTCAGGTTGTGGCGTCGCCGCAGCAGCCACCGCGCGGACCACGACGGTGTCCGACGTCATCTCCAAGCCAACCGTCGCCGTGGCGTCGCTGCCGCTGCGCGCACTCCCTCGGCCCGAGGTGGTGCCGGTGGCTCAGGTCGTCCCTTCCACGCCCCACCCCGCGCCGAGCACATACGTCGTCTCCATTCTCACGGCCGGCGCCACGCAGTGGCTCGAGATCCGCTCGCACACCGGCGCGGTGGTCGCGAAGACCACCATCAACCCGATCCTCGGGTGGATGGTCGAGGCCGGCGCCGGCGGCGCGTACTGGAGCCAGGGCGGCGCTGAGTACGAGCTGACCCCGTCTGGAGCCGTGCACAAGCTCGGGCTCGTGCCGGCCGACGCGAACGGGGTCGTGATCGCACCCGACGGCACCTCCTACGCGTACACAACCAACGACACGGCCAAGAACGGCCTGATCACGAACCGGATCGTGGTGGTGCGCCAGGGCGCGGCTCCCGTGACCATCGCCGACCGCATCGACGATCCCAACCACCCGCCTGCTGACGCGCCGTCGGCCTGGCAGTACTACCTGATCACCTGGAACAGCTCGGGCATCGCGTTCGCCAGGGTGCCGGTGGGTGGGTGTGGTTGCGGGTCATTCGACATGCAGATGCAGTCCGCGTTCTCGGCAAGCATCAATCCCGTGACCGGCGTGGTCACCACCCTGACCGCGAGCGCGTCGTGCCCATTGAGCGCCGTCGGGACTGGAATGGAAACCGCATGCTTCGCGGGCACCACGACCACCACCAGCCTGCGCGTGAGCATCGCCGGCGTCCTTCGTCACAGCTTCACGATGTCCGGCACAACCGTCGCCGGTGACGCGGTGTTCTCGCCTGCGGGTACCGAGCTTGCATACGTGACCATCCCCGCTGCCGAGGACACGTGCGGCGCGACGTGGAATGCCACGCTTCGCGTGCTCAACCTCGCGACCGGAGCGGCGGTGTCGCGGACGCTCGGTGAGTTCACACCGGCGGTGTGGGGTTCCGACGGCCTCCTCTACGGCTCGATCGCGAGCAACAGCGGGTCCGACGCTTCGCTGGTGGCCGTCAACCCGGCGACACTGGCCGTCGCATGGCTCACGCCGGCGATCACCGGCCAGCAATTCATCGGGATCATGTAGCTCCCCGCTAGGCTTGGGAGTCGTGAGCACGGCTGCACGCGGAGACGTGGCCGCGGAGAAGATGATTCGCGGTAGGAATCGCGGCCTCGAGTTGCTGCGCGCAACCGAGGCCGCCGCGCTGTCGGTGGGTCGCTTCCTCGGTCGTGGGGACAAGGCGGGGACCCGCGACGCCGGGCATGCGGTGATGGAGGAGGCGCTCACGGGCATGCCCTTCGAGGGCCGAGTCGTCATCGGCCCCGAGGGCTCCAACAACCGGCTGACCACGGGCCGGACGATCGGCGCCGGCCGTGACCGGGTCGACCTTGCGGTGCTGCCGGTGGACGGCATCACCGCGAGGTCGACGCGGTCGCGCCCGGCGCCGATCGTCCGGCCCGTGGTCAGCCGATTGTTGGAGCCCTCGGGGCCGATGACGACTCGGCCCTCGAAGGGCATGCCCGTGAGCGCCTCCTCCATCACCGCATGCCCGGCGTCGCGGGTCCCCGCCTTGTCCCCACGACCGAGGAAGCGACCCACCGACAG
>JBIOIZ010000111.1:0-9139 GCA_044450385.1 Candidatus Dormibacteria bacterium | reverse complement strand
CTCGATCCGGATCAGGAGCGCGTAGACGGTTCCTTCCGCGATGTCGGAGAAGCCCTGCTCCCGCAGCCCGGCCGTGATCTCGTACCCGTACGCCGGCCGGCCGGCCAGCATCGCGAGGACGATGCCCTCGAGGATCCCCTTAAGCATCTCGGTAGCCTGCTTCGTCATCGAGCCGCCCCACTACTCAGCGACATTGACTAGCAGTATATAGCAACGCTGAGTAGTTAGCCTCTGGTGACAAGCCTACTTGACACTTTGGCCTCGTGTCAAGTAGGCTTGACATCGAAATGAGGAACCGGGTCGCCACGCTGAGGACCACACGAGGCCTGACCCAGGCCCAGCTCGCGGCGGCGATGAACGTGTCCAGGCAGACGATCAACTCGATCGAGACCGAGCGCTACACACCGTCTCTCCCACTCGCGATCGCGTTGGCCCGGTACTTCGAACAGCCGGTAGAGGAGGTCTTCGATGATGAATCCGGTCGGGGCAACCATGGTTAGGCGGTTTGCGGTGCCGGTCACAGCGCTCGTGCTCGGTGGTGCGGCGTGGGCAGCCGAAGCGATCGGCGGTGATTTCCGCAGCGGCACGATCTCATTCGCGATCATGGCCGCTTACGCGCTCCTCGTCTTCGCGTTCTCGACGCGGTCGGGCATCGCCGGCGTCCTCGCCGGCAACGCGCCCGACGAGCGGTATCGGGCCATTGACCAGCGCGCGCTCGCAGCCACGGGGCTCGTGCTGATCCTTTACGTGATCGGCGGGTTCCTGTGGGAGCAGGTGCACGGTCGAAGCGGAATGCCATTCACGCTGATGGGCGCGGTCGCGGGCTTCACCTATCTCGGCTCCGTGATCTACGGGCGGTTCCGAGCATGAACCCCGGACGGCTGGTCGAGCTCGACATGGCTTTCCACGGACCGCGCGTGATCATCGTCGAGTTCGCCGCTGGAGTCGCCGGTTGCCTCGCGTTGGGCGTCTTCTCGCTCGCTTATGCCGTGCGCGCGCACGCCGGCGTCGCGTCGTGGGCGGTCGTCATCGGGCTCGAGCTGGTTGCGATCGGAATCAATTACGTCCCGCTGCTCGCCGAGGCGATGCGTCGCCGGAAGGATGAAGTCGGCCGCGCTGCGGCCAGGGCGGCGATTCATACGGACTGCGCCAGGCGTGGATCCTTATTCCGGGTGCCGTGGTGATGTTCGCGCTGGCCCGCCTTTGAGATAGACAGGCGGCGCGAGGCTCAGCCACAGCAGATCGAGGCGATGGTGGTGCTGGTCGGGGCCGCCGCAGCCTAGAGGACGAGCTTTCAGTCAACTCTGAACGCGTTCATTTTGAAAGCTCCTTTCGTCCGCGCTCCACCGGTGATGTCGATGCCGCGGTGGCTGGTTTGACGACTGGTGGCCGACTCGACCAACCATCCGGCGACGTCTGCGCGCGAGATTCTCTCCGTAATTCGGCGCTTCGCCCCCTCGGGCAGCACTTTCACCAGACCGGTGGCGGGGGCGTCGGTGAGCCGGCTCGGGTAGCTGATTGTCCAATCGAGGTCGCTCTGCCTGAGCAGCTGCTCGCCGTCGTTCTTATCTTTGAGCATCGAACCCCGCACCACCCCCGTGATCAGCCGAGACAGCGCACCCATCCGATCGCGCTCAACGAGAAACGACGACAGAAGGATGACGCGCTTGACGCCCGTCTTGTGCGCAGCGTCGCCTATTGCCCGAGTTGAGTCGGAGATCACCGATCCACTGCCGCCGAGAGCGCTGATTACGGCGTCGGCACCCTCCAACGCCCGCGCGACGTCCCCCGCGTCTGTCGCCTGGCCGGCGACCACGCGAAGCTTGGAGTTTCGAATCGCCAGCCTCTCTGGCGAGCGAACGAGCGCCGTTACGTTGTGGCCGGCGGCGAGTGCCTGCTCAACTACGAGTTGTCCGGTGCGTCCGGTAGCTCCGAGGATTACCAGGTTCATCGACTTTCTCCTCATTTCAATCCTCTATCGGGGTTTGCCAGGTCATTAACCTGACAATCCTATCAACTATGACCATAATGTCAATATTCCACACGCGCGGGTCTGGAATCTCGCCAGCCACGCCGACCCTTGGGATAGCCGCACCTTTGGACCCTCGGTTCGTATCCCGGGGAACGCCGTGCTCGACAACGCCCTTGGGACCGCGGACGAGGTCGTGCTCAGGTCCAGCGCGAGGCGGCGGGCGTTCCTATCGGTCGTTAGACGTCGTGGGCATCGGCCGGCGTGCGACCTCGGTGGCGTCCACGGGTGTGAGTCCGAGCAGCCGCAGCACGCCCTCAGTGTGAAGACGGCCGGCGTCCTTCGGCGCACGGCCGTCGAGCACGTCGCGCATGACGGAAAGGAGCGCTCCGCCGGCGTCGAGCATGGCTATGCGCCTGTTCGCCACCCGGAACCGACCCGTCTTGATGCCGGCGGCGATGTCCTGCTCGGCAAACGGCCCGAGGGCGCCAAGGGCGAGCTTCTGGGACAGATCGAGACGGATCAGCAACCAGGCCCAATCGGGATCGGTCCGTGCGAGCTCGACGAAGTGGCGGTGGGCGACGGCGACCACCTCGGCCGGATCCGCGAGGCCCGCGGTCAGCGCGGCCACCGCCGCGCCCTGGGCGCCGAGGATCTCCTTCAGGACGGCCTCGACGATCTCCTCTTTCGACTTGAAGTGGTTGTAGAAGGACCCGAAGCCGACGTCCGCCTCGTCGGTGATCTCGTTGATCCGCGTGTTGTCCGCACCCTGGCGCGCGAAGAGGGCGGCCGCCGCCCGGACGAGCCTGGCGCGCGTCTGCCCGCGGCGGCGAGCCTGGCGGTCGGAGGGTTGGGTGCGGGGGGGCGTGGCCAACGGCTTGTCGAGCGCCGAGCTTACGCCGCTTTCTCGCATTGCGATACTCCCGTCGATACTGATGAATGATTTCATAGTCGACAATATTATCAGAAGTGTGCCAGAGTGTTGGCATGGAACCGAAGACCGACCAAAAGGTGAGGAGGCCCAAGGCGCCAGGGCGACCCGCCTTGCGGACGCGTCGGGAGGTTCCGGAAATTCGGATTCAAAAGGAGAATTTGACATGGCCAAGGCTCTGACTCGGATGTCTCGTTTGCTGGCGGTTGCAGGGGTCGCTTCGATCGTTTTTGGGGCCACGGTTCTGCTCTGGCCTGGAATTTCGCTGCTCTCATTGACCCTGCTCTTCGGCGCCTTCGCGTTCGTGTACGGGACGTTTGCCATCGGGGCAGGCCTCTACCTGCTGGCGCACCGGAGCACCGTTTGGGTGCCGTACGTCGCCGCTGGGGCGGCCGGTGTGATCATCGGGATGATCACATACCTGCACCCGGGGATCACCGACCTGACCCTGGTCTACCTGGTGGCCGCCTGGGCGTTCGTCATCGGCGTCTTCGAGATCGTGGCCGCGCTCGATATGCGGGGCACGCTCCCCGGCGCAGTGTGGCTGGGACTCGCCGGCGCGCTGTCGGTGGTATTCGGAATCGTGGTCGCGTTCCGGCCGGGAGCCGGCATGCTGGCCATTCTGTGGGTGATCGGCTTCTACGCCATCCTGGCGGGGGTCACTCGGTTGGTCGCCGCCCACCGCATCCACCAGTTCCACCGGGACGTCAAGGCCGTTGCGACCGCGATGCGGCCGACGCACGCGTGACAGTCAACGTCCAAGTGGCGCGCCCGCATGAAGGGCGCGCCATCCCTTGTGCGGGTTTAGGGGGAGGTCCGTCAGTGAGCTTTGAGCAGTACGTCAACTCCGCGCCTGACCAGACCACGCTCTCGAGAGTCATTGGTCTGCTCGGCGTCGCATCAGCATTCACCGCGCTGGGAGCCTTTGTCGGACCTGCGCTGGGTCAACTCGGCTTCTGGGTCGCATTGATCGGGGGCTTCATCACGCTCCTGGTACTCCGGGGCGTGCGCGAAGTCGCGCCGATCAACCTCGTCCTACTGGGCGTATTCGCCATCCTCGAGGGCGTCGTCCTCGGCCAGGTCCTGGAACTGTATGTCAGCAGCGGATTGGGGTTCATCGTCTTCCAGGCGGCCGCCGCCACAGCGGTCGCGACCCTTGTCGCCGGCGCGGCAGGCTACACGACCCGCCGAGACCTGAGCGGCTTCGGTGGCTACCTGCTGGCGGCGCTGCTCATCGTGATCGTCGCCTCAGTCATCGGCCTTTTCGTGCAAGTCCCTTGGCTCCAAACTGCGATTTCGGCGGTGTCGGCGCTCTTGTTCACCGCATTCCTGGTCTTCGACCTGAATCGCGTGGCCAGGACGCAGGGAGCCACCGAAGGCCAGGCGATCATGCTCGCGGTCTCGGTCTACCTCGACATCTTCAATTTGTTTCTCGACCTGCTGTCACTGCTCTCGGGACGGAGGCGTTAGCCCAACCCACCTTCTTGACAGCAGCATGGCTTGCGGTCTTCTTGATGGCGGGACTACTCAGCGTGACCGTCGACCTACCCATCAAAGCTGTGGTCGGTGGTCTTCATCTTCCTGTCCAGGCAATCGGAACGCCGCTGCTTCGCCAAGCGGTGACCGGGAATCCGAATTGGCCATGGCGACCAATCGGCGAGTCGGACATCACCCGGGTGGTAGAGGCGATTACCGCCAGAGGGCCACTACTGGTGGCTGTGTCCGGCCATGACAGCACTCTCACGTGGAAGACGCGGTTCGAGCACAGGTGGTACCGCAAATCCCAGGCCCCCGACCATACCGCCCCCGTTCTGAATACGAACGAGGCGCACGTTAGCGCAGGGTTGCCCTAAAGCGCGCCGGTTTGGGCGCAAATTTGGAGGGCAGGTTCCACCGCAGCGAAGGTGGGTGACAACATGGTGCTGTGCCACGGCGCAAGACGAGCTCGGGCGGCGCCGGCGATGAGGACGAGCCGGCGTACCTACGGAAGCCCCTGGCCGAAGTAGCCGCCGCGCTCGATGACCAAATCGCAAAAGGCCGCGAGCTGCTGGCGCCAATCGATGCGCACGTGCTTCCGGCCGGCGGCATTGACGAGTTGAGCGCGCAGCACTCGGCGTGGCACAACTACAGCGCAACGTACCTAGAGCGCGCCTTCACCTCCAGCGCGCTACGTAGGGAGTTCGAGGGCGTCTTTATCGGCGGGTTCGGCGGCCCGCACAGCGCAATGGATCGCATTCGTGATCTCGCCTACGACTTGCGCGGGACATCAACAAGCTGGTGGACATCAAGGGACGCCTCGCGCTCTATGAGCCGCCCGCGCAGCACGGTGTGCCGGCACCGCCACCGCCGGCGGCGCCGGCTCGCCCGCATCCGATTAACGTGACCATCCACGGTCAGGTCGGCCAGCTCAACATCTCGGATCTGATCCAGCACGCTGAGGCGAGCATCGAGCAGGTAGATCGCCGCGGTGAGGCCCAGCTCGCTGATGCGCTGCGGCAAGTGGCTGACGCGATCAAGTCGGCGAACGAGGCCGCGGAAGCCGAGCGCGAGGATGCGTTGGATGCGGTCGCTGTTCTCGCTGAGGTTGGGGCGCTACCTGCTGAGCAGCGCGGCAAAATGCGCGGGCGAGTGCGCGGCGCGTTATCGGTCATCCGCGAGTTGGCGGACACGGTGCCCTCCGTTCTGAAGGCGCTCGAGGCCGTAAACCCGATCATCCGCGACCACTTGCCGCACCACCTGTAGCGCGGTAGCCCTTTACAGCTCAGACGAGCGCAAGGGAGCTCCCAGTACTGCCCCCCGTAAACTCGACTACAGTCATACCGGGTCGCAGTTCACCCCGAGCTTCAGCGCCTTCGATCATGTGTCGGGCCATCCGGTCTTTCATGCTGCCGGTCGGGTTCGCGCTTTCCCACTTTACCCAAACTTCTGCGCCAGCCTTGTTTGGGAGAACCTTGAGGCGAACGAGTGGCGTCTTGCCGATTGCATCGAGGATCGTCATCGCCTCGCATTATGTGTTGACTGTCGCGGTGTGATGACCTTCGACTTCTCTATTCCTGCGCTGATGCACCCGCCCGACTTACAACAGAAACGTCCAACTGGGACAAAGTCTCGTGTAGCAACGCGTGTAGCAACCCGGGTGCTATCCGGCGGCACGTTGCGGCACTCGGCGGACTGAAGGCGCGGACACGGTGAACTCAAATGGCCTCTGGCGACTCACCGCGATCCAAGGGCTAATGCGGTTCGGGACCGTGAGGCCCCGGGTTCAAATCCCGGGCCCCCGACCAAAATCCGAATACGATCCCGGCGTCACGGCTCATGCAGCGATGGCGATGGATCACAGCTGGATCACAATTTCCAGAGGCGGTGAGCTTCTTGGCGATTCAACCGGCGTGATCGGCGCACTGTCTGTTGATTAGGTATCGCAAGTGAGATGGCGGGAGTATCGTTTGTTAGCGCCTCCTCGAAGCGGCCACCTGTCAGGCTCGACAGGGAGGATGCATCCCAGGGACACCTCTGGTGGAGACGAGTGCGAGCCTTGAGGTGTCCGTGATGTTGTCAGATCATCCAGACCGTTTCCTAGTATCAGTGCCCGTCTCAGCCACGCTGCCCATGCACTACGAAACCTGGTTCGAGTTCGGGCGATCTATCGGTGAGCCGTGTTCCGGCGGGACCACCGGCGTAGTCATACAAGGCGCGCACCACACTTTAACTTTTGTGCTGCCTCCCGAGACGGATCAGCCAGGGCGAGTCGCAACAACATTCATCGAGAAGACTGCCGCGAACCAGCCGTGGGCTCGCTATGTCATTAAGGTTGTTGGCGATCCGTTCGTCGAGCGCATGAGCGACCACGCTTTGCCCATGCGGTAACTCCGTTCGGGGATGCCGGCCAAGGCGGCGAACCTAGCGACCGGCAGCTAGGCCGCGATGGAAGACTCACGGTAGGCTGACGCCATGCGGAAACTGACCTTTGGCATGAACCTGAGCGTGGACGGCTACATCGCCGCGTCCGGCGACGACCTCGGCTGGAGCGTGCCGAGCGACGAGCTGTTCCAGTGGTGGTCCGACCGGGTGGGGGCGACGGGCCTGGCGCTGTACGGGCGCAAACTGTGGGAGACGATGAGCTCCCACTGGCCGACCGCCGACCAGCAGCCTGGCGCCACACCGGCGCAGATCGAGTTCGCCCGCCGCTGGCGGGACATGCCGAAGGTGGTGTTCTCCTCGACGACCAGCGCGGTCGACTGGAACGCCCGCCTGGTCACCGGCGACGCTGTCACCGAGATCACCCGGCTCAAGACTGAGGATGGCGGTCCCATGGACGTCGGCGGCGCCACCCTCGCCGCGGCGGCCATGCGGGCCGGGCTGATCGACGAGTACGCGATCGTCACCCACCCGGTCCTGGTGGGCGGCGGCACGCCGTTCTTCACGGCCCTGGACAACTGGGTGAACCTGAACCTGGTGGAGACCCGGACGTTTCCCGATGGCGTGGTCCTCACCAGGTATGGGACCAGGCGCTGAGTTCCGCCGGCCGTCCTGAGCTTCGAGCGGCTCTCGAGCGGCTCCGGGGTCTACTCGTCCCACTGCAAAACGTCTCACTACCAGTCGCCTCTGCATTCGATCTCAGCGCAGCACCGATTGGGGATTGGTCCAACAGCACTTCCTTGATAAGGAAGAGCTAGAACACGGCTCCACGGTCCACAGCTGACCACTTAGCCTCGCTCATCTATCGAATCCCTGAGCAGCTGGCAGGGCCGCGAGCATCCCCGCTGGATCACAGCTGGATCACGCATTCCCGGCACCGGACGGCTCTAGGGGGTCACCAAAAGACACCGGCCTGGTCGACGTATTCGCGAGGACGACTCGGGAGTCTGTCGGACACCGGAGGACATGCCAGCGACACGGTTCGGGACCGTGAGGCCCCGGGTTCAAATCCCGGTCCTCCGACCAAAAATTGTATTCAAATCGAGGTCTTCGCCTGCTCCGTCTGGCGCGCGGGGGTCACAGGGAGGTCACAGATTTTCTTGGACCTAGGTGGCGGCAGCCCCGTCCAAGTGGATTTCGAACGTCAATTGAACTCGCTCACCGCTATCGCACAGCCGATACATCAGCACGCGCACGGCCCCCGGGACCGTGCGTCAGCTGGCTTCGAAAATCCAATGCTCGGTCGACATGCTGTCGGATCCGCAGGTCAGGGCCGAGGCAGCGGGTGGTAGACATCGAAGACGTTTTCGATTACGGCCTTTGCCATGTGGTCCTCCCTTCGGGGATTGCGGCTGAGGTTTCTGAACGCCAAGCGAAATGCTGACCAGCCGCAACCAACCCTGCGCGCCAGCCGGGAGCACGTCCGCCTGTCGGGGGTTTGATCGAGTCGACGTCGATCCCAGCGCGCGCAAGCAGCCAGGAGATCTGTGAGTTGGAGTTCCACATGTCGCGAACGCGAAGCTCGTCGCGGCCCCAGACCAGGAACGGCGCCTCCGGAGCGAGCTCGAGAACTCGTCGGGCTTGAGCCAGGTCGTCGCTCAGCCGTAGAGGGCTCCCGACGGCCTCATTGATATCTGGAATCACGCCGTTGCGCCAGCGACGCAGCTCGTAGCGAAATATGTGGACGCGGGCGCCTAGCCATTTCGCCCCGATGGGTCCAATGCCCACCACACCTCGCTGCTCGCCGTGAGCGCTCGCCGGGGTCTGCTCGATCGTGTAGCGTTCTTCAGGGACGAAAACCTCTAGGCCTGAGTGATAGAGGTCGTACTTCGGGCGTCGCTGCAAGGTCGCCTCGATCGCCTCATAGACACGTCCATTGAGGCGCACGAAGTTCCCGCCTGCACCCAACGGAAGCCAGTAGAGATCGATTCCCGAGCGGTACCGGTTAGCGGCCGCTTCAGCCATTTCCTCGTATCTCCCGATGCGCATCATCTCGGCCTGACCCCCGATAGCAAATTTCCGCCCTCCATGCTTTGCCACCCTCGCCGCCAGCACACGGGCCGAAGGTCCTAAACAGCCCGGGACCTGTTGCCCTGTATTCGGTGCGTGTCGTGGGGCGGTCTGAGTTTGCTGCGCTGCAATTGGTGGCTACGCAGCGTCCTAACTCGACGCACGCACGGCGCCTAGAATCCGCGGACAGGCCGATGGATTTGTTCGCCGGGATTCCGGTCACCAGCTACGCTGCGGCCGTGGAGTGGTATGAGCGGCTCTTCGGCGCGCCGCCGTCATTCCTCCCCACCGAAATCGAGGCGGTGTGGGAG
>JBIOIZ010000110.1:0-9314 GCA_044450385.1 Candidatus Dormibacteria bacterium | reverse complement strand
GCATGGCTGGTGCTTCTGAGGACGGTGCTCGCCATTCCCGCGTCAGCCATTGCCGGCGGTGCCATCATCATCTTCGAGGCCGTGGAGTGGAGTGTCATCGGTTTCGCATGGCTGCAGGCCTTGTATATCGGAGTCGGCGTTGTCATCCTCGCCGTGGCGGCATGGCTCCAATTGACCGGCTTCCTGAGCCGCGCAGCGCGTGAGCCCGCCCAGGCCTAGAGCCTCGAGGCGATCAGCTCGATCAGGTCGATGACCCGGCAGGAGTAGCCCCATTCGTTGTCGTACCAGGCGATCACCTTCACGGTGTGGTCTCCGAGCACCATCGTCAGAGGAGCGTCCAGGATGGACGAGTGTGAGTTGTGCAGGAAGTCCACCGACACGAGTTGCTCCTCACTCACGGCGAGGATCCCCTGGAGCGCGCCGGCGGCGGCATCTCGCATCGCGTTGTTCACATCATCGACGGTTGCCGTTCTCGTCAAGGTCGCCGTCAGGTCCACCAGGCTCACATCTGGAGTCGGCACCCGGAGCGCCATGCCGTGAAACTTGCCCTTCAGCTCCGGAAGCACCAGCGACACGGCCTTCGCAGCTCCGGTCGTGGTGGGGATGATGGAGAGCCCTGCGGCGCGGCCGCGGCGCTCATCCTTGTGGGGAGCGTCGAGAATCACCTGGTCCTTCGTGTAGGCGTGCACAGTGGTCATGAAACCCGTTTCGATGCCGAAGGAGTCGTTGAGCACCTTGGCCACCGGTGCGAGGCAGTTCGTGGTGCATGAGGCGTTCGAGATGATGTGGTGCTCGACAGGGTTGTAGGTCGAGTCATTGACACCCATGCAGATTGTGACGTCCTCATTCTTCGCGGGCGCGGTGATCACGACCTTTCGGGCTCCGGCTTCGACATGCGCGCGAGCCGATGGTCCGTCATTGAAATGGCCCGTTGACTCGACGACCACGTCCACACCAAGGTCTCGCCACGGCAACGCCCGTGGATCCCGTTCGGCGAGCACCTTGATGGGATGCGCGTCCACAATAATGCTGTCAGCAGTCGCGACAATCGTCCCGGGGAAGCGGCCGAAGACGCTGTCGTACTTGAGCAGGTGCGCCAGGGACTCGGGTGTCGTGATGTCGTTGACGGCGACGACAACGATATCCCCAGAGCGCTCGCTGGCGGCGCGCAAGACGTTGCGCCCAATGCGCCCAAAGCCATTGATTCCTACTCGAACGGTCATCTCCACGTCACCTCCGGAATGCACAGCGGCACGTGATCCATGCTGCTGATGCCCAAACTGATGCGCATGCCGTCATGGTCGACGATCTCGGCCGGCCTGCCAAGTGTCGAATGACCTCTGTCTCGAAGGTATTTCGGACGCCTGGGCCTATGACCCGGAGGTAGCGGCAGGCAACCCGACGTCATCGAGGATGACGAAATACAGGCTGACGGATCGCCGCATTCCGGACCTTCGTCAAATCGTCTCGGGCACCATCTCCAACGCGCCACACGGGCACTCTTCGACGCACATGCCACAGCCCTTGCAGTAATCGAGGTCGATCGCGTAGCCGTACGCGACGCCCGGTTCGAGCTTCACCACCGCATTGTCGGGACACACGCCATAGCAGTTGTCGCATGCGAAGCAGTTGCCACAGGACAGGCACCGGCGCGCTTCGAACAGTGCGTTGGACTCATCGAGCCCACCGACCACCTCATCGAACGTCGAGCGGCGTCGCACCGCGTCGAGCTGGGGACGTACGGTCGCAGGTGCATCGCTGTAGTACCAGGGATTCAGCTTGTCGAATGTCGCAAGGTCGTGCCTGGGTGGCGCGACGTGTTGCGTGCCGCGAAGCCATGCATCGATGTGCCGCGCCGCCCTCTTGCCGTGGCCGATACCGACGGTGACGGTCCGTTCCGCCGGCACCATGTCGCCGCCCGCGAAGATCCCGGCGTGCCCGGTCATCATATTGGTGCCGACCTTGACGACATGGTCATCGACCTCGATGCCCGGAACACCGTCGAGCAGCGACAGGTCGGACTCCTGGCCCAGCGCGAGCACTAGGGAATCGGCTTCGAGTTCCTCGAACTCCCCGGTCGGCTGCGGAAAGCCGGCCGCGTCGAGCTCCATCTTCTCGAGCCGCAATGTGCCGCCATCGGCCTGCGTGATGGTCGAGAGCCACTTCATGGTGACGCCCTCGTCGAGAGCCTCCTCGACTTCGAAGTCGTGCGCCGGCATACGCTCGCGCGTTCGCCGGTAGACGACGACCGCGTCCGTGGCGCCGAGCCGCTTGGCGGTGCGCGCCGCATCCATGGCGGTATTGCCGCCACCGTAGACGACCACGCGCCGACCGAGCATGGGCGCCTGCTCACCCTCCATGCTGCGCAGCAACGACACCGCGTCGAGGATGTGGACAGAGTCACCGGCGGGTATGTACGCCCGTTTCCCAATGTGCGCGCCGATCGCCAGGAAGACGGCGTCGAAGCCACCGTCGTGCATGGTGGCGAGCACATCGCTCACCTTATGGTTGAGCCGGAGCTCGACCCCCATGTCGAGGATGCGCCGCACCTCGGCGTCGAGCACATCGCGAGGCAACCGGTACTTGGGTATGCCGAAACGCATCATGCCGCCGGCGGCGGAGCCGGAGTCGACAACGGTCACCGAGTGACCGAGGCGGGTCAGGTGGTACGCGGCGGACAGTCCCGATGGGCCCGCGCCGACGACGAGGACCCGCTTGCCGGTCGGTGCGACGTCGACGGTGACCGTCCAGCCCTGCTTGAGCGCTTCGTCGCCGAGAAAGCGCTCGACGGAATTGATCCCGACCGTCTGGTCAAGCTCGGCGCGATTGCAAGCCGTCTCACAGGGGTGGTAGCACACACGACCCATGACCGCAGGGAACGGGTTGTCCTCCATGATCTGTTGCCACGCCGCCTCGTAATTCGGTCCCTCCGCCTGATACAGCCATTCCTGCACGTTCTCGCCGGCCGGGCAGGCATCGGCGCATGGTGGCAGCCGGTGCACGTACGCCGCCCGCTCGGTGCGCCACGAGCCCGTCCTGTTTGCCAGGCTCGACCCGACGTTCAGGGTTATAGCGAACGGCCTGTCCATCAGTGTGCTTCCACCGGCTCGCCTTCGAGGAGTCCGTATCGGGCGATGTTGTCGTCGGCCTGCGCCTGAAGACGAGCGATGATGTCGGGTCGTGCCGTCTTCCCGAAGAGGTGTGCGTAGCGCTTCTGGAGCTTCAGGTACTCCTCCACCGGCACCTGCCGGCGGATCTTCGTCACCGAGGTGACCTCTCCGTGCTCGGCCTCGAACACCGGGAAGAGTCCACTCTGCGTGGCCAGGCGAGCGACCCGGATGGTATCGGCGGAGTCGCATCCCCAACCGAGTGGGCAGGTGACGAGGATGTGCAGATATCGGGCGCCGTGCAGGTTCATGGCACGTTCGACCTTGTACTCGATGTCGCGGAGGTCGGCGACCGTGGCCGTGGCGACGTAGGGGATCTCGTGCGCCATCGCGATCCGAGGCACGTTCTTCCCCTGGCCGAAGCGGTTGCCCGGCTCCGGGCCGATCGCCTCGGTGGTCGCCGTGCGAGCGGCCGCCGGTGTCGCACCGGACCGCTGCACGCCGGTGTTCATGTACGCCTCGTTGTCGTAGCAGATGAAGAGGACATCGTCATTGCGCTCGAACATCCCCGACAAGCAACCGAGGCCGATGTCCACCGTGCCGCCGTCGCCTGCCTGTCCGACGACGCGAACGTCGTGGCGTCCCTTGACACGGAGCGCGGCAGCGATCCCGGTTGCCACCGCCGGCGCGTTGCCGAAGAGCGAATGCATCCAGGGCAGCTGCCAGGAGGACTCGGGATATGGCGTGGAGAACACCTCGAGGCACCCGGTGGCGTTGGCGGCGATGAGGCGATTGCTGGTGGCGCGCATGGCAGCGTCGAGCGCGTAGCGCGCTCCCAGGGCTTCACCGCACCCCTGGCAGGCACGGTGTCCCGAGGTCAGCGTGTTGGAACGATCAGCATCGGACTGCACCGAGCGCTGCTCCGGGTCGAGCAGGCGGTTGCCGGCGACGAAGCTCCCGGCCTGGTAGAACTTGATGGGCTGAAAGGGCATGTCCCGCCTCCTCAGACCGGACCGGCGGCGACCGCGCCGAGGTCACGGAGCAGGTTCTCCGCATGTGGACCCGACTTGCGCTCGGCGCCACGGCGGGCGAGCTCGCGTTCGACCAGACCGCGGTCGAGGTCGAGGAACGTGACCTCAGGCAACTCACCGACGACAGCACTCCGCAACAGCCGGAGCAGCGATGTCGTGGTGATCGGCCGTCCACCGAGACCGGCGATCACGGTATGCACCGCCTGATCCATTCCTGAGAGCGCAACCCGCACGTCGAGCGAGACGACACCACCGATGCCCACGGCCAGCGCCTTCTCGATCACGACGATCCGTTTGGCCCCGCGCAGGGCTCGACGCACCTCCTGGCTCGGCCACGGCCGGAACGTCGTGATACCGAGTGCGCCGACGCGCTCGCCCTCAGCACGCAGCTCGTCGACGGTGTCCTTGATGGTGCCCAGCACGGACCCGAGCGCCACGACGATGGTCTCGGCATCCTCGGTCCGATAGGGCCGCACCAGACCTCCGGAGGCGCGTCCAAAGGTATCCTCGAACGTCCGGCTGATCTCGGGGATGAGGTCGAGCGCCTGCATCTGGGTCACGTGCGCGAGGTAGCGCACCTCCATGAAGGCCTCGGGTCCAACCATGGCGCCGATCGAGACGGGGTCGTCGGGGTCGAGGACCTGGCGGGGCTCGAACGGCGGCAGGAACGCGTCGACCTGCTCCTGGGACGGCACGTCCACCTGCTCGACCGCGTGGGTGAGGATGAACCCGTCCATGCAGACCATGACCGGCACCGAGAGCTCTTCCGCGAGCCGGAAGGCCTGGATGTGCATGTCGACCGCCTCCTGGTTGCTCTCGGCATAGAGCTGAATCCACCCGGAGTCACGTTGCGACATCGAGTCGGAGTGGTCGTTCCAGATGTTGATCGGTGCGCCGATCGCGCGGTTGGCGACGGTCATGACGATTGGGAGTCCCAGCCCGGATGCGTTGTAGATCGCCTCGACCATGAAGAGCAGGCCCTGGCTGGCGGTCGCGGTATAAGCACGCGCCCCCGTGGCGGAGGCGCCGATGGCGACCGACATGGCAGCGAACTCCGACTCCACGTTGATGAACTCACACGGAGTGAGCTGTCCGCTCTTGACGAGTGTCGAGAGCGCCTCGACGATGTGCGTCTGCGGCGAGATGGGATAGGCGCAGATCACCTCGGGCCTCGACAGGGCGATAGCCTCGGCGACCGCGCGCGAACCCTCAACCTGCTTGAGCACCGGCGACCTCCGGGATCTGCAGTGCCACGAATTCGAAGGCGCGTTCGGCACCTGCCACATTACCTTCGGCGAGCTGCCCCGAGAATCTGTCACGTATAGCAGCGATCACCGCGGCGAGGGAGATCACTCCGGTGAGGGCGGCGAACCCGCCGAGCAGCACGGCGTTGGCGATTGGTCGGCCCACCGTCTCTCGAGCGATCTCGGTCGCCGGCACCGCCACCACGCGCGCGGCACGAAACCTCGCTGCCAGATCGCCAAGCCCCAGTTCGGAGAAGCCCCGACTGGAATTGATCAGCAGGTAGCCCTCTCTCGACAGCCCGCTGAAGAGGTCGACCTGGTGGAGCAGCGTCGGGTCCTGGATGATCAGGGCGTCAGGGCTCGCAATCGGCTCATGCGCCCGGATCTCGTGATCCGCGATGCGGCAGAACGCGACCACGGGCGCTCCCGTCCGTTCTGAGCCGAAGCTCGGGAAGGCCTGGGCCTGTCGACCTTCGCGGAAGGCCGCGACGGAGAGCAACTCCGCTGCCGTGACCACGCCCTGGCCGCCACGGCCGTGGATGCGCACCTGAAAAAGCATGCCTCGAGCCTACCCACCACGCCCTGCGAGGACCAGTGCCAAATGTCCTCGCTCGCGGTGACCGTGTGCTCTCCTCGCTCAGCGCGACGAGGCATCAGAATAGCCGCCATGGCGGTGTCCGCTGGCGCAGCACGCGTCCTGAATGACGGGGGCCTGGAGGCCCTGATCGCTGGATTGCGGGAACGCGGCTACGCGGTGATCGCACCAACGGTTCATGACGGCGCCATCGAGTACGCGCCGGTGACCAGTGCGGCCCAGCTTCCCCGCGGTATCGGTGACGAGCAGTCGCCCGGCCGCTATCGTCTGCGCGACCGTGACGATGGCGCGCGCTTCGGATTTGCCACCGCACCGTCGTCGTGGAAACGGCACCTCTTTCCTCCGACCACGACGCTCTGGCGAGCCCGACACGACGACCGTGGAGCCCTTGTCTTCGAAGAGAGCGCAGCGCCGCCTCCCCGCTACGCCTTTCTTGGTGTGCGAGGCTGCGAATTGGCCGCCATCCTCGTCCAGGACCGGGTGTTCGCGACCAGCTCGCATCCGGATCCCACCTACGCCGCGCGCCGGCGAGACCTGTTCATCATCGCGGTGCACTGCGGCTCGCCGTCGGAGGTCTGCTTCTGCACATCCATGGGGACCGGGCCTCGGGTGCGCGACGGTTTTGACCTGGGCATCACCGAGGTGCTCGACCGGGCCGAACCGAGATACGTCATCGAAGCCGGAAGTCCTGCGGGCCAGGAGTTGCTGGATACGCTCCCCACTCATCCTGCGAATGCCGCCGACGTCGGGGCGGCCGAATCGGTCACCGACGAGTCCGCTGAACGCATGGGCCGAAAGATGAACACGCAAGGGCTGCCCGAGTTGCTGCAGCGCAATCTCGAGCACCCGCGCTGGGACGACGTCGCCGCACGCTGCCTGAGCTGCGGCAACTGCACGTTGGCCTGCCCGACCTGCTTCTGCAGTGACGATGTCGAGGCGCAGTCGGCGGACGGCGACACGAGTGAGCGGGTGAGGGAATGGGCGTCCTGCTTCTCGCGCGACTTCTCGTACATCCACGGTGGACCGGTGCGCCAGACGGTACGCAGCCGCTACCGCCAGTGGATGACCCACAAACTGGGTACGTGGTGGGATCAGTTCGGGACCTCGGGCTGCGTCGGCTGCGGTCGGTGCATCGCCTGGTGTCCGGTCGGCATCGACATCACCGAGGAGGCGGCGGCGATCCGATCCACCGACGGCGCTCGAACGGCGACGGCGAGTTGAACAGCATTGCCGATGAGCTGACGGCACATCGCTTCTTCGCGGGGATGGACCCGGACCATCTCGAGGTGCTGACCGGATGCGGTCGAAACGTCGTCATCCCCGCGGGCACGTCGATCATCCGGGAGGGCGCCCACGCCGACGCGTTCTGGGCGCTGCGGGCCGGCAGGGTTGCTCTCGGAGTCTCGGCGCCAGGGAGAGGGATGGAGACCCTCGACACGCTCCACGCCGGCGATGTCCTCGGATGGGCGTGGCTGTTCCCTCCCTACCGGTGGCATTTCGACGCTGACGCACTCGACGACGTGCATGCGGTGGTGTTCGACGCCGTCTGCCTCCGCGGCAAATGCGAGGGCGATCCCAAGCTCGGTTTCGATCTCGCGCAGCGCGTCGCCGGGATCCTCGGCGACCGTTTGCACGCCGCCCGCCTCCGCCTCCTGGATGTCTATGGCGCTCCCACTCCACGCTGAAACCCGGACGCTCGCCCCGATGACCCCGGTGAGCCATCGCATCGTCGGACGCCGTCAGGAGACCTCAGACGCGGTGACCCTCCTGCTCGAGGCTGCCGACGGCTCCCGACTGCGTTATGCGGGCGGTCAGTTCAACATGCTCTACGCCTTCGCCGTGGGCGAGGCGGCGATCTCCATCAGCTCGAACCCGGTCCAGGATGGACCGATCGCCCATACGGTGCGCAACGTCGGCGCCGTCTCGCGCGCACTGTGCGAGCTGCAGCCCGGCGACAGCCTCGGCGTGCGCGGTCCATTCGGGTCCGACTGGGGTCTGGACACGGCGGCCGGGCGTGACCTGGTGATCGTTGCCGGGGGGATCGGTCTGGCACCGCTTCGATCGGTGATCACCCAGGTCATCTCGCAGCGTGAACGCTTCGGCCAGGTGGAGGTCGTGATCGGCACGCGCACTCCCGAGGACCTCCCTTTCAAGGAGGAGGTCGACACATGGAGAGAGCGGGACGACCTCTCCGTCCACGTCACAGTCGACCGCGCGACGCCTGGCTGGCGTGGCACCGTCGGCGTGGTCACGACTGTGCTCCCGCGCATCCACTGTGATCCCGGAGGCACCGCCATGGTCTGCGGTCCCGAGGTGATGATGCGGTTCACCGCCCTCGCGCTCATGGAGCGGGGCATGCCAGCCTCCGGCATCCGTGTGTCCATGGAGCGGAACATGCAGTGCGCCATCGCGCAGTGCGGACACTGCCAGTTGGGATCGGTGTTCGTCTGCGCCGACGGTCCGGTATTGACCTGGGAACGCGTCGAACCCTTGCTAGCGGTGCGTCAGCGATGAGCGCCGTCAAGAAACCGACCCTGGCGGTCTGGAAGTTCTCATCGTGCGACGGGTGCCAGCTCACCCTCCTCGACTGCGAGGACGAGTTGCTGGCCGTGGCCGGGCAGGTTGAGATCGCCTATTTCCTCGAGGCTTCGCGCGCTGTGCTCTCCGGGCCGTACGACCTTTCGATCGTCGAGGGTTCGATCACCACGGCCGACGATATCGAGCGCATTCGCGAGGTTCGTCGCCTCAGCGGCCGTGTGGTGTCCATCGGAGCGTGCGCCACGGCCGGCGGGATTCAGGCTCTCCGGAACTTCGCCGACGTGCGCGAGTTCACCTCCATCGTGTATGCGCATCCGGACTACATCCATACCCTCGAGCATTCGACGCCACCATCGGCTCATATCGACGTCGACTTCGAGCTCCACGGTTGTCCCATCGACAAGCACCAATTGCTGGAGGTGATCACAGCATTCCTCCGCGGTCGGCGACCGCAGATCGCATCGCATTCCGTCTGTGTCGAATGCAAGCGGCGAGGCACCGTGTGCGTGATGGTCTCGAAGGGTATCCCCTGTCTCGGACCGGTCACCCACGCCGGCTGCGGCGCGATCTGCCCTACCTATGCTCGCGGCTGCTACGGTTGCTTTGGACCGGCGGACACGACCAACGTTCCAGGGTTCGTCGGTGCCCTGAGGGGCGCGGGCATGGCGGGCTTCGATCTGGTTCGAGTCTTTCGAACCTACAACGCCGATGCGCCGGCCTTTCGCGAGGCAAGTACAAATGCAGAGTCGGCGGTGTCCACACCATGACCCATAGCAACGGATCGCGCACGCTCTCGGTG
>JBIOIZ010000109.1:0-9330 GCA_044450385.1 Candidatus Dormibacteria bacterium | reverse complement strand
GTCCATCAAGGTCATCTCGTCATCTCCTGTCTGGCAATTCTTCAGCTACGAATCTCGGACAGCGCCCGAAGGCCGCGATCAAGGCGAAGCTTGATCTGCGGACCCAGCTCGGCATCTTCAACGCAGGCCTGCAGATTGCTCGCGACCAGGCGGTGGTTGAATCGATCCACCGCCGCTCCCATCGCCGAGACCTGCCGCACCACCTCGTCACACGGGCGACCGTCTTCGATCATTCGCTGGACACCGCGAGACTGGCCTTCGATCCGCCGCAATGCTTTCAGCAGCTCAGACGCATTCCGATATTCCATCCACCCAATATACCCCCGGGGGTATGTAGGTATTCCCGCAGTGCGTCTACTGAAGCTTCGTCGTCGTGTATTCGAGGCAGGTCTCGATCTGCGCAGCGTCCAGTTTCTCACCGGGCTGGGCCTCGAGCCGGACTCGGATCGAATCACCCGCACCGGCAACCTCCATGGAGGCCAGCTTGGCGTACTCGTCGGTCGGACACGCGCATCGCCCGGCCTGGCATTCCCCAAACGTCTCGAGGAACTGCTCCTTCTTTACGCCGACGTCGGTCAACTCAATGAGTACAGCCGTCTTGTCCGCGCGGATTCGGTATCCGGCCACCGCCCAGTGATCTAGCTCGCCGCCGAGGCGAGTTCGCGAGGCCGCTCGATCATGAACTTGACATAGCCATCGCGCTGGTGATGTGTCACCTTCCAGTGCCGCTTCTTGACCCAAGCCGGGATGTCGGCGCTCGCCATGTAGTCGTCGGTGAAGATTTCGATCGTGTCGCCCGGTGGTAGGTCACGCACGTGACTGAGCAGTGACCACAAAGCTCCGCCACCCTGACAGCTCGTCTTACGGATGTCTAGCTTGAGATAAATCAATTGATGCTCCTCTGCCGAGAGCAGACCACGACCTCCGATCATGATGTACAGGCGTTTGGCCCTCTCAGTTCGGGCCGTCCGGCGATTCAACGGCGGCCTGAGGGCCACACAAACTCGTAAGAGGTCAATCGACGACCCGAAGAGGTGGCCAGGGCGCGGGATCCGCCGATCAGCGGGTGCCAGCCGATTCCCGCAGTTGAGCTGTCCGAGTCTGGCTTGAGGACGACAGCCGCGGACCGCAGATCATCCTGACCGGGAGCTTTCGCCACCGTAAATAGAGGCCGTTCGACCCTGACGGTTGAGTCCCGACGGAGGCATCTTGATCTTGTGAGTAGCATTCCGACGACCTACAAGGTGGAGGCCAGGGTCGTCCGCCCTGGTGTCTCAGCAGCCACTTCTAAGCTATCGGTGATCGAGTTCGACACCTCGGCCGGCCAGAGTGATGTACTCCCCGGGCCCGCCGACCTGCTCACCATGGCATTCGCGGCCTGCGTGCTGAAGAACGTTGAGAGGTTCTCGCACATCTTGCCATTCGGTTACGAGGAGGCGTCCATCGCGGTCGTCGCCGAGCGCCAGGAAGCTCCACCGAAGATGACCCGGATCACCTACTCCTTGCAGCTCACGACTGACGAGGCCGAACACCGGGTAGAGCTGTTGCACAGAAACATCCGCCGCTACGGCACGATCTACAACACGCTTGCGGCGACCTTCGATGTCTCCGGTAACGTCCAAGGTCGGCCGTCTGAGCGACTCGCGCGCTGAGAATCCTGCTGTACCTGGCTGAGTCTCCGACGGGACCGCTTGGCCCGGGTTTCTAAGGGGATGCCTCACGGTCCTGCCCTGTGCGTCCGCAGGCTTGGGACGCCGCGTTGGCCACTGGTCGCTGTCCTGCGATCTCACATCGCCCCACGACAACACCGTTTACGCCGCCTCGGTTTGGTTGCTCCGTAGGAAATTGTGATACGGCTCTGCGCAGCTGGCTCCAGATAGCCTCGGAAATCGCCGTTTGTGAATACAAAAATGGTCGGGGGGACGGGACACTATTTGAACCGCTCTATCGAGTTCGAAATGTCGTTGCTGGGCCTCCTCCGCGGCTACGCTCCCGCCGCTCAGCACGGTCACTAGGCGACCAGAGCGTCCCGGGCTCGCTTAAACCGTTCGCAATGCAACGGTAGGCGGCATCCTAGATGCTCGAACGGCCGGCATCAGGCCAGCGAACGCGCCGATCACGATGGCCGAGGCGATGCCGCCCGACCACGCCTCGACGGGGATGACGATGGCCCAGCCCTTCGTGCTGGCATACACAGCCGTTGCCGCGGCCCCGGCCAGCACACCGACGACGCCGCCGGCAAAGGCGAGCAGGATCGACTCGGCAAGGAACTGCGTTCGGATCTGGTTCTTCGTCGCACCGAGGGCGCGACGGAGCCCGATTTCCGAGCGGCGTTCCAGAACCGAGATGATCATGATGTTGGCGACGCCGACGGCGCCCACGATCAGGGCCACCACGCCGAGGCCAAGGAAGAGGCTGTTGAAAGCGCCCGCGGCGGCCGCCCGGGCGGTGAGCACGTCGGACGGCTGGCTGACGTTCACCTCGTAGGGTGCCTCGGGGTTGGCCGTCTGCGCGAGCAACGACTGCACAGCCGCCTCATGACCGGTGGCGGCGCGTATGTAGATCGTGCTCGGCGGTCCGGCCTTCTCCTCGCCCCCAACCACGCTGATGTAGCCGAGGTATTTCTGGGCGGCCGGATAGCCGATTAGGGCGCTGGCGTCGATGTCGGGCGCCAGCGGCGAGGGGTTCAGGATGCCCGCGACGTTGAACCACTGGCCGCCCAGCCAAATCCGCTGATCAGGAAAGACTCGGTCGATGCCCAGCTGTCGCGCTGCGACCGAACCGAGCACCGCGACCGGCTCTCCGGCGGTGCCCTCGTTGAGCCAGTCGCCGCGCGCCACGCCGGTGCTGAGCACTGAGAGCAGGTTCAGGCTCGTGGCCCGCACCTCGATCCCGTGAGTGTTGGCGACTGGGATCATCGAGTTCCGGTACACCTTCTCGTCCTTCATAAGGGCGGTGTCGGCCACCTGCTGAACGTTGTCCAGGAGCGTGATCCGCGCCGGCGCTTCGAGGGGAAGATTCGCTGCCCCTCCGGTAAAGCTCTGCCCGGCCTGGACGGTCAGCATGTTGGTGCCGAGCTGGTTGATCTCCGCGATCAGCCCGGCCTGCGAGGAGGCGGACAGCCCGAGGACCCCCACGATCGCTGCCGTTCCGATCGCGATTCCGAGCGCAGACAGCGCGGCGCGCAGCGGCCGGGAGCGCAGCCCGACACTCGCCACCCGCAGCCCGTCATCAAGCCGCAGCCGGCCGCCCCTGGTACTCATGGCGCCTCTCCCTTGGCGGTATCCGAGACCACCCGCCCGTCCAGCAGCCGAATCTGGCGATGCAGCTGATCGGCGAGCCCGGTGTCGTGGGTGATCATGATGATGGTGGCGCCGGCAGCATTGAGCTCGCGGATGAGCTCCATGATCGATGCGCCGGTGGCGCTGTCGAGGCTCCCGGTTGGCTCGTCGGCGAGAATGACCGCCGGGTGACCGACCAGGGCCCGGGCGATCGCGACCCGCTGCCGCTCGCCCCCGGAGATCCTGGTCGGCTTGAATTTCGCGCGTTCGGAGAGGCCCACTCGTTCGAGCGCCTCATCGGCGCGCCTGTAACGCTCGGCGGCCGGCACACCGGCGTAGAGCAACCCGTCGGCGACGTTCTCACGCACCGTGGCATGTTCGGCCAGGAAGAACTGCTGGAAGACGAACCCGATCTCCCGAGCCCGTAGCTGGGAGACCCCGCGGTCGCTCAGTCGCGCCGCGTCGACCCCAGCGATCCGGACCACGCCACTGCTGGGTCGCTCCAGAGTCCCCATGACGTGCAGGAGCGTCGACTTGCCCGACCCCGAGGGACCGACGATCGCCAGCAGCTCGCCCCGCCGGACGGAAAGGGACACCCCTCGGAGGGCGGGCACCGGCGGCTCCTCACCGTAGACCTTGGTCACCGCCTCCAGTTCCAGAACTGATTCGTCACTCACAACGACGGCACCACCACCCGATCGCCTTCGTGGAGATCGCCCTCGACCTGGACTCGCCCGGCTACGTCGTCGAACAGACCCAGCTCCACGGCCACGAGGTCGCGTCGCCCCCCATTGCGAACGACCTCGACCGCAAAACCACCGCCGGACCTCCCGACGATCGCGGTGACCGGAACGCTCAGGGCGTTCTCCACTCCCCCGGTCGTGATTTCCACCCGGACCGGGGCCATGTCGAGCCCCCCGGCTTTGCCGGGGTCGTCCAGGCTGATGAAGGCCGGGATCGTTGCCTGCGCGGCGCTGTTGTTCTGTCCAGCAGGAATTTGGGCGACTGTCCCCAACCGGTACACCTTTCCCGTCACCGATGTGTTACCTGGCAGAGTGATTTGGGCGAGGTCGCCCGTCACCACCTCACCCTGGTATGACGGATCCAGGGCCACCTGCACCTCTGGAGTGTCGGATGTGGCGAGCAGGACCGGTGCACCCGGCTGAGCGGATCCACCGAGCGGGCCGGTCACGTTGGCAATCCGCACCGGCTCGGGCAGGAAGACCGCATCGGCGATATGAAGCCGTCCGGTCACCTCGAAACCCTTGTCGTGCTGGAGCTTCTCGAGTGCCTTCTGCGTCTTCCAGGTGAAAGCGTTGGCGTTGGGATCGATACCGACACCGGCGGCGTGGTCGTAGCCGAGCTGGTGCAGGTTCTGGTTGAGCTGGCGGACGTCATTGCCCACATCGCCTACATAGAGATCGCGGTAGGCCGGGACCGTGCCACACAGCAGTAGCACCGGCTTGTCGTCCACCCGATATAAGACGTCGCCGCATCCAACCTCGTCGCCGTCATTGGGCAGGTCGGTGTAGGTCCCGCGGGCGTGATTGATCACGGAGTACGGCGAGCCGTCCGGTCGCGCCCGATAGGTCAGGGTCCCATATATGGTGAGCCTGGCCGAGAGGGTCCCTCTCTCCACCTGCGCGGTGTTGGCCGGCGGCTCCTGTGGGCCGGGGGTCGCTTGTTTCGGACTGAACGCGGCGACCACGCCGCCGGCGGCGGCGACCGTAACCAGGACGACCGCTCCGGCCAGCAGCCATGTCTTCCGCATCACTGGCCCCCCGTCACCCCCGCCGCCGCCGCAAGACCGCGGCACTTCTGCAGCGCAGCGTGGAGGATCGACCTGCCAGCGTCCGTTCCGGACGATGGGATTTGATTCGTGTCGATGAGGGGCCCATCTGGGGCGGGGTCTGGGAAGTCCTTCACGCCGTTGTCGCGCATGCACTGGGCGAACTTGAGGGCCGCCTCCTGCTGTTGCGCGCTCCTGGTCTGGCCCATGAACCCTGCGGGCTCCAGGTCTTTACACGCGGTCAGCGCCTGCTTGAATGTCGCGCTGTTCGGGTCCACCGACGAGCCGTTTGCTACCTGATCGATGGTGAGCGCGCCCGACGCGTCCGGGTCCGGGAACTGGCTGACGCCGTTGTCGCGCATGCACTGGGCGAACTTCATCGCCTGTTCGTGATTGGCGGCCGCGTTGTTGCCGCTGCTGGTGTCGGTCGGTGCGCTCGAACAGCCGGCGACGATCAGGGTGAGCGTGGCAAGGGCCGCCAACGGCAGCGTTCTACTCATGCCTCCAGTCAAGGCAGAGTGGTGTTGCCAGCAGGTATGAGATTTTCGATATGACGGCGATATGCCCCGGCTGGGTAGCATCGTCAGGAATGCGAGTGTTGATCGTCGAGGACGAGCCCTATATGGCAGAGGCCATCCGCGATGGGCTACGCCTGGAGGCAATCGCTGCCGACATCGCCGGTGACGGCGACACCGCTCTCGAGCTGCTGAACGTCAACGCCTACGACATCGCCGTCCTCGACCGGGACATCCCCGGGCCTAGCGGCGACGAAATCGCCAAAAGCATCGTCCGTGCCGGCAGCAGCATGCCGATCCTCATGCTCACCGCCGCCGATCGGCTGGACGACAAGGCCACCGGGTTCGGGCTCGGCGCCGACGACTACCTGACCAAGCCGTTCGAGCTCCGAGAACTCGTGCTCCGCCTCAGAGCGCTCGACCGCAGGCGGGCCCACATCAGGCCGCCTGTGCGAGAGATCGCAGGCCTCCGGCTAGATCCGTTCCGCCGCGAGGTCTACCGCGAAGGCCGCTACGTCGCGCTCACTCGGAAGCAATTCGCCGTGCTCGAAGTCCTCGTCGCGGCCGAAGGTGGTGTCGTCAGCGCCGAGGAGCTGCTGGAACGGGCGTGGGATGAGAACGCAGACCCGTTCACCAACGCCGTGCGCATCACGGTCTCGGCGCTGCGGAAACGCCTCGGCGAACCCTGGATCATCGCCACCGTGGCCGGCGTGGGCTACCGCATCGACGCGGGTCCCGGCGCCGGGGCGTGAGGAAGGAGGCCTTGGATAGAGCCCCTGGTTTGAGCGTTCGCCTCAAGCTCACCCTCAGCTACGCCGGCTTCCTCATGCTCGCAGGTGCCTTATTGCTGGCCGCGGTGTGGTTTTTCCTCCTGCGTTACGTCCCTGATCGCATGTTCATCGCCAGCCCCGTTTATGGTGTCTTTCCGACCCAGGCCAACCTCCTGCGCGCTTTCGCTCCGGCCGCTGCCATCGTGCTGGCGTTCCTCCTGATATTCGGTCTAGTGGGAGGGTGGCTTCTCGCCGGCCGGATGCTGGCCCCGCTGACTCGCATCACGGACGCCGCGCGAATGGCCGCGAACGGATCGCTCTCCCACCGAATCCGGCTACAAGGCAGCACAGACGAGTTCCGCGAACTCGCCGACGCCTTCGACACCATGCTCGCTAGGCTCGAAGCACACGTCGCCGAACAGCAGAGATTCGCAGCCAATGCCTCCCACGAACTGCGCACCCCGCTGGCGATGACGCAGACACTTCTCGACGTGGCCCGCAACGATCTGAACCGCGACCCCGGCGAACTTGTCGACCGCCTCCGCGCCGTCAACACCCGAGCGATCAACCTCACTGAAGCGTTGCTCCTGCTCAGCCGCGCCGACCAGCGGTCCTTCACCCGAGAACACGTCGACCTGTCGCTGATAGCGGAAGAAGCCACCGAAACGCTCCTCCCCCTCGCAGAAAAGCGTGGCATCACCATCGAGACCTCCGGCGAGGTGACCCCCGCCATCGGCTCACACGCGCTTCTGCTGCAGTTGACTACGAACCTCGTGCACAACGCGATCGTCCACAATCTGCCTGAACAAGGCATCGTGTGGATCACGACCAGCGTTCAGCCCAAGAGTGCGGTGCTCACCGTCGAGAACACTGGCGAGAAGCTCACCCCACAGCTAGTTTCCACGCTTGCCGAGCCGTTTTTTCGCGGCACCAAACGCATACGCACCGACCACGCAGGTGTCGGCCTCGGCCTCGCAATCGTCAAAAGCATCACCCAAGCACACGACGGAACCCTGACCCTCACCCCCCGGCCCGCCGGCGGGCTCTGCGTCAGGGTGCAGCTACCGGCCGCGGCACCGCACACCGGCCGTATGGATCCCCAAATCGCCACGGGCTGATGTAGCTCCATGTCGCACCGATGCGCCGACTGTTGGTTGGATTCGAGCGTTCTTGGTTTCGCACGCTGCATTCGTGCGTGTCGGGCATCCCCGGTAGCAGGCTTGGCCGTCAATCGGCATCAGCAACACAGGCCCGACCTCAGCTTTGGCTCAGGGCACCAGCCTGACATCCACCGATTCGCTCCAGAGCCTCGGCAGTCGCTGCGGTTTCGCGACCGTTTCGTCGCACTACCCGCTGTTAAGAGACAGAACCTCCCGTAAGTCGCCGAAGGGTTTTCTCGAACGCAATGCCTCACGGTCCTGCCCCGTGCGTCGGTCCGAACGAAGTGCCTCGCTTTACGATGGCACGCAGCTTCCGTGCGACAGCCGAGCTCGCTCGAATCAGAGCTGCAGAGAGGTCTGGTCGGCCTAAGCGCCCGAGATCTGGCGCTCGCTGTGAAGGTTCAACCCGGTCTCTCCGAGAAAGACCAACACGCCGGCGGCCAGAGCCATTAGGGCGCATGCGCCCAAGAGATGGCCGATCCCATGGCCCGGGACGAAGCGGGCAACCGGCTCCAGCACGACGCGAAAGGCCAGGGCGGCAGCGAACGCTGCCGCTGCGGCGGCCAGCGAGTCGGTTAGTCGCCGGGCGCGGCCCGCAGGCGGCGGCCGCGCCCCGGCCAGCTGAAGATGTGCGCCAGCCGCTAGCAGGAAGGCGAACATGCTAGCCGCGGCAACCGACATATAGAGCGAAAAGACCGGCGGCGCGAAGCCGTTCTCAGCAAGACCCTGCGAAGTCGCGAGCAGCCCGCCAAACACAACAGAAACGGCCGCTGCTACAGCGATTGGCCAGCTGCGAGTTGCCCAGGCCAACCGATCGATGACTTTATTCATCACAGGCGGCAGCACCCTGCCGAGAGGTAGACCAGGATGCCAGTACTCGGCGACCACGGCCGACATGTCCGACCACCAATCCGGGCCGCGCTCTGCGGCAGGGGTACGGCGCAGAGCTGCGATCACAAAGGCTCCGGCCGCCAGAACCGCCGCCGTGAGCACTCCGAGAGCGGCCACCACAACGACAGTGGTCAGGCTCCAATCTTGGCGGTGAACGCCAAGAGCGAAGCTGATCCACTCGGCGGCGAGCGTTGCTGCAGCGATGCCTAGCATGAGCCGGCTCGCGATGAGCAGTTCACGTGCTCGTCGAAGGGGCAAGGGCTGGGCTCGCTTACATAGGGCGGCCCTGACTACGCAGAGTGCCGCCAGGAGCGGGACGAAGAAGAACGCAAAGGAAACGACCGCGTCGTAGGGGTCGTCCTGCCAGGGCTCGTGAAGGTAGAGAGGACGGACCTCCTTCGCGACCCACAGATAGAGGACGAACGCGGCCGCAGTCCACAGGGCCATCACCGTGGCCATTCCAAGGCGGCGCCGATCCGGATCGCCAACCGCCAAGGCGGGCACTTCCACGGCGCTCGTCATCTCTATCTCATAAGCACCGCAAAGCTCAGCTCTGTGACAGGTACGGCGTCCGTACGGGTTTCGAGCCCGTGACTTACAGTCCTGCCCTGTGCGTCTGCCGGCTTGGGACTGTGCATGGCCACCGGTCGCTGTCCACCGATCTCACATTGCCCCACGACAAAACCGTTTACGCCGCCTCGGTTTGGTTGCTCCTAGGAAATTGTGATCCAGCTGTGTTCCGCTGACTCCAGCCGACCACTGAAATCGCCGATTTCGAATACAAAAATGGTCGGGGGCCCGGGATTTGAACCCGGGGCCTCACGGTCCCGAACCGTCTTGATTCCATTTCCTCGAGTGTCCCGGCGGCTCCGCAGATACCCGCCTGAACTCAAATTGCCGCTCCCAGGTGTCCGTCCGTGTCCT
>JBIOIZ010000108.1:0-9490 GCA_044450385.1 Candidatus Dormibacteria bacterium | reverse complement strand
GCGGTGACTGGTAGCGAGAACTCGCGGGCGATCGTGATGATCTCGGCAACCTCGGCCGACGAATGGGGGAGAGCGACCACATCCGGAGCGTGCCAGAGCGCGACGAGCGACTCGTCGTGCGAGTCGTCCTCGCTGACATCAGCGCCGCTCAGCACCCGAGCAGGTCCAAGCAGGGCCGTGAGCTTGTCGACTGCGCTGACCATGTGCAGGCCGTTACGACCCGGTGAATGTCGCCCGGCGCTTGTCGAGAAAGGCGCGCACACCCTCGGCGAAATCGCTGGTGTTCGTGGCTTCGGTCTGGAGGCGCTCCTCCACGGCAAGCTGCGCCTCCAGATCGTTCTCATGCGACAGCTCGAGCGCGCGTTTGGTGAGCCCGATCGAGCGAGGTCCCTTCGCAAGCCGGCTCGCCAGCTCGTTGGCGACCGGTGCAAGCTCGGAGTCGGGGACAACCCGGTTGACGATGCCCAGCTCCAGCGCACGGGCGGCATCCACCGTGTCACCGAGCATGGTGAGCTCGGCTGCGCGCGCCGGGCCGATCAGCCGCGGAAGAAAGTACGTGCTCGCGAGGTCGGGGATCAGCCCAATGCGCACGAAGGCCTGAACGAACGTCGCTGACTCGGCGGCGACGCGCATGTCGCACGCGAGGGCGAGCGAGAAGCCTGCACCTGCGGCAACGCCATTGACGGCGGCGATCACCGGCTGGTCCATCGACCGAATTGCGCGGATGGCCGGCGTGTAGTGATCCCGCAGCACCGCGCCCACGTCGAGGCCCTCGCCGCTCGCCGCCGCACGGAGGTCCTGACCACTGCAGAAGCCCCTCCCGGAACCGGTGATGATCACCGCCCTGACACTGCGGCCCATTGCCGCGTCTCGAAGGACGTGGGTGACCTCGTCGAGCAGTGCCGGGGTGATCGCATTCAGCACCTCGGGCCGATTGAGCGTGAGCGTGAGGACGCCGTCGATGACGGACTGGAGCAGTTGCGGAGCCGTCGCCGGGGTCGCCTCAGCGGTCATTCGCGCCGAACTCTACGCTGATGCGGCGCCGAGCTCGCGGAGTCGCTGGTACGTATAGATCCCGGTGTTGTGGCCGTCCGCCCAGACCGTGTTCAGGCCATACGCACCCACCAGCGAGATGTCCGCCAGCTCGTCCTCACCGGGGCGGAGCAACGGGTCCGAGCTGAACCGCCCGCGATACCCTGGCTCGCCCTTGCAGGCTGCGCAGGGGCAGGCTCGGCGGAGCACGTCGAACGGGATCCGATGTGCGGCTCCGTCCGACCACTCGATGAGCAGCGCTCGATGCTGCTCGTCGTAGTCGAAGCGCACAGGCCGAAGATCGATGGGCACCAGGCGCTGGCCGGTGGCGCTTAGCGGAGCACCGATTGCAGCTTCATGGCGAGGCCCATGTCGCCCTTGATCTTGATCTTGCCGCTCATGAACGCCATGGTCCCGTCGAGCTTGCCTGTGGCGAGGTCGACAAAGTCCTCTGACTTCATGGTGATCGTGATGTTGGGATTCTCGGGTGCACCCTCGCCGACGTCGGCGCTGCCGTCCTTGAGCGAGATGTGGTACTGCCCGGGCGACTCGCCGTTCAGCTCGAAGGCGTAGATGGCATTCATCCCAGCCGTTTTGGCGGGATCGGCTGCAATGCGGGAATTGATCTCGCTGAAGATTTCGGCCGGAGTGGACGGCATCGTGGGTGCTCCTTGAAAACTGCTGTGCATGCAGCCGGCCACGTGCCGGCTCGATTCCAGTCTACCGAGTGGGGGGAGACGTCGGACGACGCGCTCGCGTCAGTGACCCGCTGCTGAGAGTTGGCTGAGACATGCCTCGGAGGCACATGAGCCCTGGGAAATTCTCAGATGGGATGCCGAAAGTGCGCGGCATGCGCGGTGCGAACCCCAAGCTCAGCCGGCGGCAGGTGCTCGGCATCGCCGCCGGAGGCGTGGCCGGGGCGGTGGGCTTCCGTTACCTCACGATGCAGCTCCCGGGCGGGTCGGCCGCCGTCGCCTCCGAGGCGGGTACGGCCGGTGCCTGGACGAGTCCCCTGGGGACGCCTGGCGGCCTGGCCGCGCACCTGCTCCGTAGGGCGACGTTCGGCTACACCGCAGCGGAGCTCGATGCCGCAGCCTCCATGTCCTACACGGACCTGGTCGACATGGTCGTGCATCAGGAGCCGCAGCCCCTGCCCCAGGTCCCCGACCCGACGAGCTACCAGGCTGTTGTCCGTGCCTGGTACGAGCACATGGCGACCACCGCGGCGCAGTTCCCTGAACGGATGACCCTCTTCTGGCACGGGCTGCTCACCAGCGACTATCGGAAGGCTGCGCGGCTTCCTCTGGTGCTGCAACAGAACGAGCTCTACCGGACCAGCGGACGGAGCGATTTCCGCACGCTGATCAACGCAGTCACGTTTGACCCGCTGATGATTCGCTACCTCGACCTCGAGGAGAGCACTGCCGCAGCTCCCAACGAGAACTACAGCCGTGAGCTCATGGAGCTCTTCACGCTCGGGGTCGGCAACTACACCGAGACCGACGTCCGCGAGGGGGCGCGCGCTTTCTCGGGGATCCGCACCGACCTCGTCGATTCGAGCGGCACGCGGATCCGGCCGCCGCGAGTCAAGGGTTCGACGCCGGCTGCATACGCGCAGGCGGTGGATCAGCTCATCGCCCAGGGCGCGACGTTCAAGGGCAGCCTCGCCGCCGACGAGCACGACACCGGGGTGAAGACGTTTCTCGGCCACACCGGGGACCTGGATCCTTCACAGGCGCTCGACATCATCCTGTCGCAACCTGCGTGCGCGCCCCACATCGCGCGCAATGCGTTGGTGCAGTTCTGCACGCCCGATCCATCGCCGCAGCTGATCAACAGTGTCGCGACCCAATTCAGGAGCAGCAACTACGACATCAAGACATTGATGCGCGCGGTGTTCACCAATGAGGCGTTCACGACGCCGAGCGCGTTCCGCTCGTTGGTACGCGGGCCAGCGGAGTTCATGGTCGCAACCATGCGTGCGCTGAACCGCCCCGGACTTGCAGCGACGTGCGTTCGGTCAGGCGCGGGCATGGACCAGATCCTCTACGACATGCCCACGGTGGCGGGCTGGCCATCCAACCAGGGATGGGTGTCGTCGGGAGCATGGCTTGCTCGCCTCAACTTCGCCGCCGGCGCCGTGGCCGGCCAGCACAGCCTCCCGGATCCGATCGACGCGGTGCACACCCACCTCGACGGTGTCGTGGGGCCGGATACAGCCGCGGTCTTCAACGCGAGCATCAGCGATACCGACAGGTGGTACGCGCTGCTCGCCAGCCCCGAGTTTCAGCTCAAGTGAGGCCAACGAGATGATCACGCGACGCGATTTCATGGTGAGCGGTATCACGGCGACGGGCGTCGGCATCATCGTGCCGCCGGTGTTTGCGAAGTCGGTCTTCGCCGCGACCATGGAGGACGTGCACAACGACCGCGTGCTCGTCATCCTCCAGCTCGGCGGCGGCAACGACGGGCTGAACACGATCGTTCCGTATGCGGACCAGGCATATCTGCAGGCACGACCAACCATCGGCATCCCCGCGGACAAGGTGCTCCCACTGAATACGGAGATCGGGCTGAACCCGGTGATGCCCGGCATCAAGAAGCTCTTCGACGCAGATGAGGTCGCGCTGGTGCAGGGCGTGGGGTATCCGAATCCCGTCTACTCGCACTTCGAGGGCCTGTACATCTGGGAGCACGCGGATCCCACGATGCAGCAGACCGAGGGATGGCTCGGGAAGCTGCTCGGGAGCCAGCTCGACGCGCAGGGACATCCGCTCACCGGTTGCGCACTTGGGCAAGCCAGCGCGCCCGCTGAGCTGCTCGCGCAAAGCGCCACGGTAAGCGTCATCGATTCCGTTCCGGCCTATCAGGTTCAGGGCGGAGCCGGGCGCCGTGTCGCCGCTCCCGCGCTTTACAGGAAGACGCCGGGCATCTACGGTGCGCTGTTCGACCAGGCACTGTCGACGGCGGAGTATGGAATTGCTGCGCTCACGGACTCGCAGGCCCGCTACACGCCGTCGGTGACCTACACGCCCCAGAGCACCATGTACGGGAGCAAGAACAGCCTGGCAACGTCGCTCCAGCTCACCGCAGAGATGATCGTGACCCAGCCGAGCGTCAAGATCTGTCACGTCGTCCTCGGTGGCTTTGACACGCACCAGGATGAGGACACGCGCCAGAACGCGCTGCTCGCCTACGTCGACAGCGCGGTGAGCGCGTTCATGCAGGACATCGCCAACCACGGTATGGCCGATCGAGTCGTGCTCATGACCTGGTCGGAGTTCGGCAGGCGGGTCGCCGAGAATGGCGGCAAGGGCACGGACCACGGCGCGGCCGCCCCGGTCTTCGTCGTCGGCAAGCCCGTCAAGGGCGGGGTCTTCGGTGAGCAACCCTCGTTGACGAGCACCGTTGACTCAGGGAACCTCAAGTACAACGTCGACTTTCGCAGCGTGTATCAGACACTCATTCGCGACTGGTTGCACGCGGATCCGACCTCGGTGCTCGGTGCAGCATTCCCCGAGCTTCCGATCATCCGGACCGCCTGACCAATGACTCTCGGCACGCGCGCACTCAAGATCATCAGCGGCGTGAGCGCAGTCGCCGTTTGTGGCGTGAGCGGGGTCCTGGTGGCCACCGACCCGAAGCCGGCGGCGGCCCCGTTGCGCCCCTCGTTGAGCGGCTCGTCGACCGGGGCCACGGCGCTTGTCATTCCCCCATCCTGTGGGGGAACCGGCGTCATCGCCGGGGGCTCGTCCCCTGGGCTCGACCCGTCATTGCTCCCAGTCGTTCAGCAGCTGCGTCAGGCGAGCACCACGAGCGAGCGACGAAGCATCCTTGCCCTGCTGACCGCCTCGCAGCGGCTCGCGGTTGACGCGTATCTGCGTGGGCTGCAACGTGCGACGAACGGATCCCCGGCGAGCTGCGCCGGCAGCGCGTCCACAGGCACGAGAGGCGCACTGGTGCCGTCGGTCGTCGCCGCCCCACCTTCGGCCAAACCGCTCATCAACACGTACGTGTCGTGACCGCCGTGAACCACTCGCCGATCCGCCACGAGTTCATCGCATTCGGCGGGGCTCGATGTGAGGTGATCCTCTGTGACTCGAGCCGGGGCGACATGTCAGCGATCGTTGCAGACACCTACGCATTCGAGCGGTCACTCACCAGGTTTGCCCCGGACAGTGAGCTCTCCCGATTCAACGCGTGTGCCGGTGCCCGAGTCGCGGTGTCACCACTGCTTGCCGAGCTGCTCCGCGTCTGTCTTGATGCGTACGCGCTCAGCGACGGGCTCGTGAATGCCGCCTGCCTTCCGGCGCTCATCGAGTCTGGCTACGACCGTTCCATCACCGAGCTGCGCCGGGACACGACAACCCGCAATGCGCCTTCACGAACCACGAAGGTCCGAGCTCTCCCCGACGTGCTCGAGGTCGGCGACGGCTGGGCTCGGCTCGCCCACGAGTGCTCGATCGACCTCGGCGGCGTCGGCAAGGGATGGCTCGCCGACCGCCTGTGCGAGCGCTTCGACGACGCTGCGATCAACCTCGGCGGCGATATCCGGACCAGAGGCGCAGGGCCACAGCGGCGTGGTTGGGACGTCGCGCTCTGCGACGGCCGCGTGGTCAGCGTGCGCGACGCAGGGATTGCGACGTCCGGAATCTCACGCCGGCGCTGGCCTGGTGGGCACCACATCATCGACCCGCGCACGGGTGCGCCCGCCAGCACCGGGATCGCCGCGGTCTCGGTGATCGCGGAGAGCGCGCTGCGCGCCGAGGTGCTGGCCAAGGGTGCGTGCCTGATCGGGCCCTCGGCTGCAGGCGGGTGGGTCGAAGCTCGGGGAGCCGCGTGTCATGCGATGGCGCCCTCAACGGTTGAACCGACAGCCTGAGGTGGGCGCCGATCTCATCCTCTGGTACGCCGCGCGCGCCGCGGCTCTGGCAGCGTTCTTCATCCTTGCCGCATCCCTGCTCACCGGCATGGCGATCCGCACGGCGTTCCTCGCGCCGCTCGCACGAAACCGTGCTGTGGTTGCGGTGCACGGGTTTCTGACCTGGTGCTGGGTGCCATTGGTGGCGGTGCACGTCACATCGCTCCTGCTCGACTCGACGTCGCGGATCACACCCCTCGATCTGCTCGTGCCGTTTCGCGTGAACGAGGGAGCGGGCTCACAGCTCGCCATAGGACTCGGCACCATCGGTCTGCTTCTGCTCGTCCTGATTGCCGTGACCTCGGCGCTCCGCCGCGCGATGCAGCCGGTCCTGTGGCGCTGGATCCATCGCCTGAGCTATCCGATGTTTGGCATATTCCTGATCCACGCACAGCTGGCAGGAACTGATTTCAGCCAGGTTGCGATCAGCCTGGCAGCGTGGGCGACGCTCGGTGGGCTGGTGGCGCTGGCGCTGCTTCGGGCTGCCGGGGCAAGGATGGCCATCGATTCTAGTGTGTAGCGGTTTCAGAAGCCGGGTACACTCGCACCATGTTGACCTGGATGTGGGTGGTCTGGCTGCTCGCCGGGCTGGTCCTCGTGGGACTCGAAGTCCACAGCCAGGCGTTCTACGCGCTCTTCCTTGCGCTGGGCTCATTCGCGGCGACAGTCGTGGCGCTGTTTCCGACGCAGGTGTGGGTGCAGGCGGTGGTCGGCGCGGCGGTGGCGATCATCGGGACCATGGCGGTTCGACCGACCCTGGCTCGGATTTCTGCTCGCCACCTGGGCCCAAAGCTGTCCATGCCGGGTGCATCTGACAACCTGGTCGGGCAGCCGGCGCTGACGCTCGAGCCGGTCGGCGACGAGAATCATCCCGGGCATGCACGGCTGTTCAACGAACGCTGGCTGGCGGTAACAACCAACCCCGGTGGCGTGCCCGCGCATCAGCAGGTAACCGTCGTCGAAGTGCGCGGCACCACCCTGGTGGTCGCGCCCGCCAAGGGAGGCTGACTCAGTGAACAACAGTGGCCTGGTCACGGCGATCATCGTCGTCGTCCTCCTCATCGTGGTCGCGATTCTCATCGGCGGCGCGGTGCGTGTCGTGCCGCAGGGATTCGCCGGAGTGGTCACACGTTTTGGACGCTTTCGGCGGGAATCGCAAGCCGGCCTGACCATCATCACGCCGTTCATCGACAAGCTGCTGCGCGTCGATATGCGCGAGACGCCCCGTACCGGTGATCGCCAGGACGTCATCACCCGCGACAACGTCGCCGTCGCGGTCAACGCGACCATTTTCAGCCAGGTCATCGAGCCGCGGGCAGCCCTGTTCAACGTGTCCGACTACCTCGTCGCGATCGACCAGCAGGCACGCACCACGCTTCGTAACGCGTTCGGCAACGTCAGCCTCGATGAGGCGCTCTCCTCGCGCGAGCAGATCAACGCGGCGATGCAGCAGCAGATGGAGCAGGTCACCGACAAGTGGGGGATCCGGATCAACCGGATCGAGATCGTCGATATCTCGCCACCGGTGCAGATCCTCCAGGCGATGGCACTGCAGAAGCAGGCAGACCAGGAGAAGCGGGCCCGGATCCTGCAGTCCGAGGGTCAGCAGCAGTCCGCGGTCAACATTGCTGACGGTAACCGGCAGGCAGCCATCAAGCAGGCAGAAGGGGAGCGGCAGGCCGCCATCCTCCGCGCTGAAGGCAACCGGCAGGCGGCGATCCTCGAAGCCGAAGGACGTGCGCAGGCGATCTCGACCGTGTATGGCTCGATCAAGGCGGCGGCGCCGGATCCCACGCTGGTCGCGATCCTCCAGCTCGACACGCTGACGAAGTTCGCCGAGAGCCCCAACGCGAAGCTCGTCGTCCCCGCGGAGACGTCCGGCCTGCTCGGCGCGGCCCAGGTGCTCCGCAGCGTGCTGGGTGATGCGCCCGGCCTCGAGCCTCCGACGGTCGTCACCGTGCCGCCGGCCGCCAGCTGAGCGAACCCCTGCTGGTGGACGGGCAGCGTTCGCTCTTCGGTGCAGACCCTGGCAGCGCTGAGACCCCGAACGCTGCCGCGAGCCACGCGCCGCTGGCGACGCGGATGCGGCCACGGACCTTTGACGAGTTCGTCGGCCAGCATCGGGCGATCGGCGTTGGGACCGTGCTCCGCCGGGCGGTCGAAGCGGGCGAGGTCCCGTCGCTGATCCTCTGGGGCCCGCCCGGCAGCGGCAAGACCACGCTCGCGGCACTGATCGCGGGCGCGAGCAACGCAACGTTCGAGGCCGTGAGCGCCACGAGCGCCGGGGTCGCGGACCTGCGCAAGGTGGTTGAGCGGGCGCGCGAGCGCCTCCGCACCGGACGACGCACGGTCCTGTTCATCGACGAGATCCACCGGTTCAACAAGAGCCAGCAGGATGCCGTGCTGCCCCATGTCGAGAACGCGACGGTCACCCTCCTCGGGGCGACCACTGAGAACCCCTCATTCGAAGTCAACGCGGCATTGCTGTCCCGGAGCAGGGTGATTCGGCTCGAGTCGCTCGAGGCGGAGGATCTCCGCAGCCTCATCGAGCGAGCGCTCGCCGACCCCGAACGAGGGCTGGGCGCTCATCACGTCGACGTGGATCCGGAGGCGGTCGACCGCCTCGTCTCCCTCTGCGGTGGCGACGCGCGGATTGCGCTCAACTCGCTCGAGCTCGCGGTCCAAGCCGCGGTGCCGGAGCCGTCGGGGGTGGTGCGGGTCACGGCCGCGGATGTCGAGGGTGCCCTGCAGAACCCGGCGCTGCTCTACGATCGCGCCGGCGATCAGCACTACTGGCTGATCTCCGCGTTCATCAAATCCGTGCGCGGCAGCGACCCCGATGCCGCCGTGTACTGGCTCGCGAGGATGCTGGAGGCCGGCGAAGACCCGCTGTTCGTAGCTCGTCGCATGGTGATCCTGGCCGCCGAGGACATCGGACTTGCCGATCCACAGGCATTGAGCGTCGCGGTTGCGGCGCAGCAGGCGGCACATTTCATCGGGATGCCGGAAGGCTTCCTGCCGCTCACCGAGGCGGCGCTGTACCTGGCCGCGGCCCCGAAGAGCAACAGCGTGCTCCGGGCATACGTCGCCGCGTCGGCGGACGTGGCCGACACGCTGCATCAGCCGGTGCCGCTGCATCTGCGCAATGCGGTGACCGGTCTCGGTCGCGCGATGGGATTCGGGACCGGTTACCGGTACGCGCACGACCATCAGGGGGGAGTCGTGGAGCAGCAGCACCTGCCCGATTCCCTCTCCGGGCGCCAGTACTACGACCCTTCGACCCACGGAGCGGAGCGTGCGGTCGCCGACCGGCTCGCCGCCAATCGCGAGGGGCTGTCCGGGCGCCAACCCGGGTCTTAAGACGATCGTCCTAGCGGCGCCGGGACACCTCCGGGCTGACTATCGTCGCGACGGGAATTCACCTCTTTCAAAACGCAAGTCCCCCTGATAGGCGGGCGGGCGCCGACCCAGTTCAGTGGTTTACCCTCGCGGGCTCCCCCTCCCCGCGGCACCGGGTGTATCGCGGTTCTGCTGGGT
>JBIOIZ010000107.1:0-9608 GCA_044450385.1 Candidatus Dormibacteria bacterium | reverse complement strand
GGTAGAGCATCGGTCTCCAAAACCGAGGGTCGCGCGTTCGAGTCGTGCCGCCCCTGCCATCACCCACCCAGCTGTGCCCGCCCCGGCATCACCACCAGGAGACATCACCGTCAATGGCCAAGGCTCGAAGCGCCCCGGGTGGTCCGCGGCCACCGCGGCCTGCCCTCCCTGCCGCCGCGGCCGGACGGGGAGGCCCGGTCGGCTACCTGCGTGGTGTCTGGGAGGAGCTGAAGAAGGTCGTCTGGCCGGCTCGGGACGAATTGCTGCGCATGACCGGCATCGTGATCGCGACGGTGATCATCTTCGCCGCACTCGTGGGTGGCGCCGACTACCTGTTGAGCCTCGGGGTCAAGCAGGCGGTCACCCAGCAGGTGAGCGCCACGACACCGGCACCGGCGGCGACAACCGCCCCGGTCGTAACAGCACCGGCCGCGACCGTGGCACCAACTGTGTCCCCGTAGCCGTCGTGGGAGAATGAACATCGCTGTGAGCAACGCCGTTTCCGCCAAGGACGCCCGCTGGTACGTCGTGCATGCGTATTCCGGCCATGAGGAGAAGGTTCGAGCGAACCTCCTCAAGCGCGTCGAGTCGATGGACATGCATGACCAGATCTTCGACGTCCTGGTTCCGACCGAGGAGGTCATGGAGATCAAGGACGGTCAGCGCCGCAAGGTGAGCAAGCGGATCTTCCCCGGCTACATCCTCGTCAACATGGTGATGTCGGACGAATCGTGGTACGTGGTCCGCAACACGCCGGGCGTGACCTCCTTCGTGGGCTCGGGCAACAAGCCGGTTCCGTTGCAGGAACACGAGATTCGCGGTATTCAGAAGCAGGTGAAGGCCGAGGCGCCGACCAAGGTCAACGTCGAGTACGAGGTCGGCGAGAACGTTCGGGTCATCGACGGGCCGTTCACGGACTTCCACGGCAAGGTGACCGAGATCAACGTCGAGAAGGGCAAACTCAAGGTTCTCGTGAACATGTTCGGACGCGAGACGCCCGTCGAGCTCGACCTGCTCCAGGTCGAGCGGCTCCGCTAGGCGCGCTTCAAGGACAGCATGAGCAAGAAGAAGATCAAGACCGTCATCAAGCTGCAGCTTCAAGCCGGCAAGGCAACCCCGGCTCCGCCGGTGGGCACCGCGCTGGGTCCCCACGGGCTCAACATCATGGAGTTCTGCAAGGCCTACAACGAACGCACCGCCAACATGTCAGGGGTGATCCCCGCCCAGATCACCGTGTTCGAGGACAGGACGTTCAGTTTCATCACCAAGACGCCGCCCGCCTCCGAGCTGTTGAAGAAGGCCGCGGGCGTCGAGAAGGGGTCGGGAAACCCGAACCGCGACAAGGTCGGCTCCCTGACCAAGCAGCAGGTGCGCGAAATCGCCGAGGTCAAGCAGGCTGACCTCAATGCACACGACCTCGAACACGCGACTCGGATCATCGAGGGCACCGCGCGATCGATGGGTCTCAACGTCAACTGAGCCACTGAGTGGGAGGGCGCCCCTTGATGTGCCCGCCAACACCACGGAGAGAGTGAAACCATGCCAAGACGACACGGCAAGAAATACCGTGAGGCCGCGAGTGCGATCGAGGCCGGGAAGTTCTATCCGCCGGCCGAGGCCGTGAGCCTCGTCCGCCAGACCGCGGTCACCGCATTTGATTCGTCGATCGAGGCGCACGTCCGCCTCGGCATCGATCCACGCCATGCGGACCAGGTTGTCCGCAGCACGGTCACCCTGCCACATGGCACCGGCAAGACCCGGCGCATCGCAGTCTTTGCGACCGGTGAGAAGCTTCGGGAGGCTGTCGAGGCCGGAGCCGACGTGGTCGGCGGCGAGGATCTGGTGAAGAAGGTGCAGGAGGGGGTCATCGACTTCGACGTCGCGCTTGCGACGCCCGAGGTGATGGGCATGGTCGGGCGCCTGGGCAAGATTCTCGGGCCGCGCGGGCTGATGCCCAATCCCAAAGCGGGAACCGTGACCTTCGATATCGCCAAGGCGATCCAGGACGTCCAGGGCGGGCGCGTCGAGTTTCGGAATGACAGGACAGGCATCATCCATACGGCAATCGGCAAAGCATCGTTCGATGACGACAAATTGCGAGACAATTTCGCCGCCTTGATGGATGCGATCGTGCGAGCCAAGCCCTCCGGGGCCAAGGGCACCTATGTGAAGACCGTCACGATTGCCGCGACCATGGGGCCGGGCGTCCCCGTGGACCCGGTGCAGGCAGCACGACTGTCGGTGGGCTGAGGTCGCGATCGATGTGATCCGGCTCCTCATCGTCGACGACATCGCGAGCACCCGCGACAACCTGCGCAAATTGCTCGGGTTCGAAGAGGACATCGAGGTCATCGGTACCGCCGGGGACGGCAAGCAGGGGCTCGAGGAAGCCCACCGGCTGCTCCCGGACATCGTGCTCACCGACGTGAACATGCCGATCATGGACGGGATCCAGCTCACCGAGCGGCTGGCCCAGGAGCTGCCGGCCTCGCCGGTGATCATCATGTCGGTGCAGGGGGAGCGCGACTACCTCCGCCGCGCGATGCAGGCTGGTGCTCGCGAGTATCTGATCAAGCCATTCAGCCACGACGAGCTGGTCGCTGCGATTCGCCGTGTCCACCAGCTCGAGGAGAAGAAAGGGACGTTCGCGCGAGCGGCCGTCCCGGACGGTATCGGCGCCCCTCGCGCTGCCGCGCTGGGCGAGGTGATCGTGCTCTTCTCCGGCAAGGGAGGCGTCGGCAAGACGCTGCTCGCGACCAACCTGTCAGTGGCACTTGCGGTCGAGACGGAATCGCGCGTGGCGCTGGTGGACCTCGACCTGCAGTTCGGGGACATCGGCGTGATGCTCAACCTCGATCACAGCCGGAGCATCACCGACGTGGTGGACTCGGAGACTCTCGAGCCCGAGATGCTCAACGAGGTCATGGCGAACGGGCCGAACGGGGTCCGTGTGCTCCTCGCCCCGATCAGTCCCGAGCTCGCCGACCTGATCACCGGCGACCACGTTCGCATGGTCATGGCGGAGCTTCGCAAGACCTTCGACTACGTGGTGGTCGACACTTCGTGCCATCTGGCTGACTTCAACCTCGAGGTGATCGAGTCGGCGCAGCACATCCTTGTGGTCACCGCGCTCACCATCCCGGCGATCAAGGATGCGAAGCTGGCCCTCAAGGTGCTCGAATCGCTCACCGTCGACCCGAGCTCCGTGCTCCTGGTCGTCGATCGAAGCGACTCACATTCCGACTTCAACAAGGACTCGATCGAGCAGAACCTCCGTCAGAGCGTCGGCGCGCAGATTCCCTACGACCCGCGTGTGGTGGGTGATTCGATCAACCGCGGTATCCCCTTCGTCACCTCAAGCCCGGAATCCGACATCAGCCGCTCCATTCGTGAACTGGCCGGCGCGATGGTTCCCGGCAACGCCCAACCCGTGGGCGCCGGTGCGGCCGCGGGCAAGGCGGACGACAAGCGCAAACGCCGGATCTTCGGCCGCTGACCTAGTCGCGGGCGAAGCCGAGCCGGCGCCGGCTGCGCTTCTTCCCGGATTGCTCGGCGACGGATTCCGGTCCCGCGTCGCCGGTGAGGGCGGACGCGAGGCGCTCAAATGCAGCCGTGGCAGGGGTCGAATGGCCGCCGATCACGACTGGGACACCGGTGCTGACCGACCCACCGATGGCGGTCGCGTCGTATGGAATCTCCGCTGCCACCGGGTGGCGGAGGAAGTCCTCGATCCGTGCGCGATCCATGCCGCCGGCGAGCGGGGCATCGCGATGGTTTGCCACCACCACGATGCGTTCAGGGTCGACCTGGAGCACACCGATCACCGACATGATCAGGCGGGTGTTCTTGACCGACGTCACGCTGAAGTCGGTGACCAGCACGATGTGGTCCGAGTTCTCGAGGGCTTCCAGGGTGATCTCGGAGAGCTGTGACGTCGTATCGGCGACGACGAGTTGGAACGTGGCGCGGAGCTCGGCCACCAGCGATCGTAGATGTGCGGTCGTGACGTAGTCGGCGAGCTCGGGGCTCGGGGGTGCCGCGAGGACGGTCAGCCCCTGGGGCCCGAGCGAGAGTGCCTGCTGGATGACGTGGCGATCGGTCATTCCGGCATCGCTGGCGGCGAATTCCGCGATCGATCCGTCAGGCGTCATCGCGAGCAGCGCGGCGACGTCGCCGAACTGGAGTGAAAGGTCGACGAGTACGACGCTGCCGGGGTGCGGCCGGTTGAGCACCAGCGCCAGGTTGGTGGCGATGATCGATTTGCCGACGCCGCCCTTGCCCGAGACAATCGTGATCATCCTTCCATCGCGGCGCCTCGCCCCGTCGGGCGCAGCCGGCCCACCATGCTCCGGCTGTCGGACCGACTGTGCGGCGCGCTTGCGCGCCTGAAACGCATGCACCCTGTGGATCGCGGCAACCAGGTCGTCCCCGGCGAATGGCTTCTGGAGCACCTCGCGGGCGCCGGCGAGCATGGCCCTGCGAAAGAGCTCGCTCCCACTCTCCATTGACATCAGGATCACGCCCGCCTGAGGGGCGTACTCGGCGAGCATCTCGGTGGTCTGCACGCCGTCGAGGCCGGTCAACCCGGCATCGAGCACCGCAATGTCAGGCACGAGGTGGAGCGCCTCCTGCAGCGCCTGCTCGCCATCCTCAGCCGTGCCGCACACTGTGATGTCCTCCTCCGCGGCGAGGCGGCGGAGGAGGTTGGCGCGAATACGCTCGCTGCCGTCGGCCACCAGGACGCGGATCACGGCGCCACCTTACCTCCGGCCCAGGCTGAATCGGCGCCGGTAGACGGGCAGCGCGGTCGCCGGTACCTCGACGGGATCGCTGCCGGTGGTGGTTGCAGCGGGGGCTGGAAAGATCTGCGCGAGCGCGACGAGCTGTCGAGCCAGCTCGGCGCCCGGCTCGGCGAGGACGATCGGGGTCCCGGAATCCAGCGATGCATCCACCCGCGGGTCGTAGGGCAGATCGTCAATGACCGGCCGGCCAAGGATCACCTCGATGTCCTGGCGTCGGTAGTTGGTGCGAGGCCGCGTGTGGTTGAGAACGACATCGATATGCTCCGGGTCGACACCCAGGGCTTCGAGCAACAGCAGCGTCGTCTTGGTGCCTCGCACTGCACTCAGGTTGTAGCTGGTCACGAGCAATACGCGGTCGGCGAGCTCGAATACCTCCAGGACTCGCTCGTCGATGGCTGATGGTGTATCGATCACCACGAACTCGTGCGCTCGCGCGGTGGCACGGATGATGGACCGGAGATCCGCGGCGGCGATCGTCTCTGCGAGCTCGGGGGTGGCGGGAGCACGCAGGACCCTGACCTCCGCGGGGCCGGTCGCGAGCACGCGATCGAGCAGGTCGCTCTCGATGTCATCGCCCTTCAAAACAAGGTCCGCCAGCGACTGCTGATGGTTTTCGACACGCAGCATGCTCGCCGCGTCGCCGAACTGGAGATCGATATCCACCAGGGCCGCGCGTCCTCGGACACCGCCGGCAAGAGTCACGGCGAGGTTGGTCGCAACCATCGACGTCCCCGTTCCCCCCTTGCCGGAGAATGCGACGACGACCGTCGCACGACGGTGAGGCCCCGGAGCGTCACCACGGGGTACGTTGACGCTCGAGCCGGTCTCGTGCGGCGCGGGTGCGTGGGCGGCGTCTTCACCGGGGGGTGGGATGGCGCCGGCCGCGACGCGAATGGCCTCGAGGAACTCCGGGCCAGCGGCCGAGTCCTGGATCGTCCCCGCCGACCATGGGACGGTCGCCCCGGACGATTCCCCGGATGTCATGAGCAGCACGCGGGTGGTCGGCGATACCGACTCAAGCTGGGCGGCGAAGTCGGCTCCAGGGAGGTCCGCGAAGTGCTCGTTGAGCACGAGCACGTCAGGGAGACGGAGCCGCGCCTCCTCGATGACCGCTGACGCCTGGTGCGCGACACCGCACACGTCGATGTCGTCAGCGTACGGCTCGAGCTTCTCGAGGTCGCCGACAACGTTCGCGATCTCGTCCGCGATGAGGACGCGGATCACATCCACCCCCCGTATGCCGGGTGCATCGAGCGCATGGTACGGCGAATGACACACACGCGGACGGCGTGTACCGCCGGCGCGACACAACGTTCACAACCGAAATAAAAAGAGGAGCCGACCTGATGGCCGGCTCCTCTTGACTGTCCTGGTCGCTTGTAGAAGCTACGAGGCCAGGCCGTTGCTGATGTTCGAGAACACGTTGTTGACCTGCTTGCCGACGACTTGCAGGATGACGATAACGACGATGGCGATAAGGACGAGGATGAGCGCATACTCAACCATGCCCTGGCCTTCCTCAGCCTCCTCACGCTTGCGAGCGATGAACTCTGTTGCGCGAAGGTACAGGGTGCTCAGCATATCCATTGTTTTCACCTCCTTTCGGGTTGTATTCTCGAGACCGAGACGATTGCTCGGACCCGACTGCTGCGAGTGTGAGCCCCTGCTGCTGCAACGGAATGGCCTGCGTGCTAAATATTGGTAACGAAGGATCGGACACGCCCCGGTCGGTGCGCGCGCAACGAGAATCCGTGGTGATTCGATGACAACCGCGCTACGAGAGCGTCGCTCTGAATTGGCGTGACCTAGACTCCGGCCATGGCCGAGGCGGTCGCGATTCCAGCACGCCGTGGCGACCTGGAACGTCGCGTCGAAGAACTCCGTTTCCTGATCTTTGGACGTTCACTTCCCGCCGTGCTCTTCGCGTTGCTGGGATGGCGAGTGCTGCTGAACGTTCTCTCACAGGTGCGCGCCCTTCCGGTGCACGCCGGAGTGGGGGACGTGCTCGCCGGGCCGCTGACCACGGGCGTGTATCTGCTCTTCTGTGTCATTCCGGTCGGCATCTATCTGGTACGGCCAAGACCCCGCGCCCGCGACGGCCGCATGATCGCCCGCACCGCCGGTCTGGTGGGGACGACGATGCTCCTGGTGGTCGGCGCCTTTCCGAACCCCGTGCTGCTCACCCCGCCGGCGTTGATTCGTGACATCTCGGCCCCGCTGGCGCTCGGTGCGTTCGGCCTCGGCGTCTGCGGCCTGCTCTTCCTTCGCAGGAATCTGAGCATCATCCCGGAGGCTCGCAGGCTGGTCACGGGTGGTCCCTATCGGCTCATCCGGCATCCGCTCTACGCCGCCGAGATCCTCGCTGCCGTTGCGCTCGTCCTCGCGCGGCCGGGCTTGTGGGCCACGCTGACGTTGCTGCCGTTCATCGCCGTGCAGATGCTGAGAGCCAGTTTCGAGGAAGGGTTGCTCGCTCGCACGTTCCCCGAGTACAGGGGCTACGCGGCACAGACGCGGCGGCTCATCCCGTTGGTGTGGTGATGGCCAAGGTTCGCGCCACGTCGACCGATGCTAAGGTGGATCGGCTGATGCCAGCCGTGTCGATGCACCCCTGCACCCAGGCGGGATGCACGTCCCTCGAGGGCGCCCCGTGCGAGTATGTCGACCGCCGCGGGCGAGAATGTCGCACCGCCTGGTGCATCGAGCACCGCGTCACCATCGAGGAGCGCGTCTACTGCCGCCGCCATGCCGGAGTGGTGAGCGCACTGCCGAGCCTCGACAGCTCCCTGGCAGTGGCACTGCCGGATCTCGACAACCGCGCGCCATCACTGGTCGGATGGGTATCCCGGCAGATCGACGGCGACGTCTGGCGGCTCCTGCTCAAGGAGCTCTCATCCGGGAGCGGCGGCCAGCTGGTGGCGGACCCGGTGACGCTCGTCTTCGTCGGCATCGGCAGGCAGCGCGCCTGGGAGCGAGCGTGGCGGCTCGACAGCCACATCGGCATCGCGCATCGCGTCAGCATCGTGGTCGAGGAGCTCGATGACACCATGATTAGCGTCAAGGTCGGCGGGAACACCGTCGAGCAGCTCGTGCCACCCTGGATCCAGCATCGGATCCGCGGTGAGGCTGTCGCGCCGGATGAGGACCGCAGGGAGCGCGAGGAGTTCTATCAGCGCGTCCTTGATTCGATCGAACGTGGCCTCGGCCACGAACGCGATCTCTCGCACTACATGGCAGAGGGTCGCCTCAGCGCGTCCCAGGGTGGGGCGGGGGCCTAGACGTGACCCGGGGCAGCATTCTCATCGTCGATGACGATCCCAGGCTCCTCCACATCGTGGCGATGTATCTCGGCATCGAGGGATATGACGTCTCCACCGCGGAGAACGGCGAAGACGGCCTTGCGCAGGTGGAGGCTCGGGCCCCCGACCTCGTGATCCTCGACATCATGATGCCGGGCATGGACGGGATCGAGACGTGCAAGCGCATCCGCGGGAACACGCCGACCGCGGAGGTGCCCATCGTGATGTTCAGCGCGCTGTCAAGTGACGACGACATCGAGCGCGCCCGGCTCGCCGGCGCGAATCATCTGATCACCAAGCCGTTCAACCTTGTCGGCCTCGGGTCGGTCGTGAAAACCTTCTTCCCGGCGGACGTCGGCTCGACTCGCTGACTCGGTTGCCCGTGGGTCAGACGGGCGGAGTGATCACCACCGCGTTCTGAGCGAAGTGGTCGCTGAGATTGGAGGGGAGGACCGGGCCGAACAGGGTACGAACCTGGGGTTCGAGGCGTACCACCTGTCCGCTCAGCGTGGCCGTGTGAATGTCCTGCGCCATGGTCGACTGGTTGGTGGTACTGGCGCTGCCGACCGAGATTGCCACCAGGAACAGGATCAGCACCTCGGCAACGCCAACCACGCCGCCCGCGAGTGCCCCGCCGATCCGATCAAACGGGGCGACGACGATCTTCTGCAGACGTTCGTTCAACAGGGTGCCGAGCACCTCCATGACGATGACCACGAAGAGGAACACCGCCGTGAAGGCCCAGGCATTCGCGTCGGCGCTGTGCGAGTGGATCAATGACGCGATTGCGTTGCCCAGGTTCGAGGCGGCGAAGCACGCGAGAAAGACGCCCACCGCCGTGAACAGGCGGCGGATGAGTCCGTGACTCCAACCCAGGTACACGTTCACCGCGATGGCAACGACCAGCAGTGCGTCTGCGAACACCTGACCCGGAGTGCTGTCGATAGATGCGGCTATCGCGCCCACGGGATGACCGTAACACGCGTTCGCCTCACCGGAACGGGAGATTTCGTTACAGAATTGCTCTGTGCAACCGCTCCTGCGCACTTCCCGAAGTGACGTCTCGGCTCGTAAGACCTACGATCTCCTCGACGAGCCTACCGGGCCCGATTATGCGGGGCTCCTCGAGTGCGCACTCATGCAGTGCACCACCGCGGTCCTGACCGTTCCCTCCAGCGAGATGGATCCCGAGGGACAGGCGACCGTCGAGAGCCTGGCCCGATTCCAGCAGGCGAAGAGCATCACCGCGACTGGGGCCCTGGTTCGATACGCGCTGAGCCGGGAGAGCGTGACAGTGCTCCAGGAGGCCACGGCGGGTCTCTACGGGTGGCAGCATCCCGGCCTCCCCGACAACCTCTGCCTCTATCGAGGTGATGGCAGCCCGTGGCTGGTGTCGAGCGCAGGCGCCCACATCGGGTATCTCGAGGTCTCGCCATTCGAAAAGCTGCTGATCGGGCGGACGGCCCCAGGGCTCATCGCGGTGCTGGCCCATCAGAGCGCGCGAGACGCG
>JBIOIZ010000106.1:0-9688 GCA_044450385.1 Candidatus Dormibacteria bacterium | reverse complement strand
TGCAGGTCGCAACCACGCGGGAGCACCACATGCCAGACACCACTTGTCACATGTCGATCTCGCTTGACGGCTTCGTCGCCGGGCCAGACCAGAGCTTGGACAACCCGCTGGGGAAGCGGGGCCAGGAGTTGCACGGTTGGCACATCGGTGACCCGCGGGCGACTGAGGCAGACGGGGTCGCGACCGAGTGGCTCATGCGCCCCCGTGGCGCGTATGTGATGGGGCGGAACATGTTCGGCCCGATCCGCGGGGACTGGGACGAGAAATGGACCGGCTGGTGGGGCCCGGAACCGCCGTATCACGCCCCTGTGTTCGTGCTGACCCATCACGGTCGCGAGCCCATCCGGATGGACGGGGGGACCACCTTCCACTTTGTCACCGAAGGGTTCGACGCGGCCTATTCCGCGGCATGTAAGACCGCCGGGGAAGCTGGCGTGGACATCGCTGGCGGGGCTTCGACCGTCCGGCAGGCGCTGGTAGCTGGGGTGATCGACGAGTTGACCCTCGACATCGCGCCCGTTCTGCTCGGTTCGGGCGAGCGCATCTTCGACGGGATCGAGTATTTCGGCTTCGAGCCTGCCGAGGTCTTGCACTCGCCGCTGATCACCCACATCCGCTACCGCCGCATCCACTGACTCGCGGCCGCGCTCCCCAGCTCAGCAGCACGATCATCTGCCCGGTTGATGGCGATCGTAAAACTACGCTGGCTAGAGTGCAACGCATCCGCCCCCTTCCGTCTGAAGGAGCGTGACCTCGCCTGTCCAAGTCGTCACGAGACATTGACGGGTGATCACCTGCGCAAGTGATTCCTCGCGTGGCGGCGCGGTCAGGGCGGTCTAGGAAGCTGCCGAGATCCCACGTGATCGGGTATCTCGCCGCTTGCCGAACGTTACAGGGTCGCTCAACGCCTGGCGTAGCCTCCGAAACCGGTCCAGTCGACGACCACGCACGCATCGTCGCCACGATCCAGGCATCGTGACCGGGCGGGCAGATCATCAGGTCACCCGGTCCGGACGGCTCCAGAAGAGATCGCCGCCCTCTCCACTGTGGAAACACGCGAGTTGATCGGCTGGCGGCTGACGCCGGACTGATGGACGCGCCATGCACTGAGTGAAGTTCCTCGAACGAGGCGCCCAGCATTCCATTCGCGGGAGATTCCCAGGGGCGGTGCGCCCCGCCGGCCAAGGTTTGCGGTGGGACAACGAACCTTCGCTTCCTGGTAATCAAAACGTGCGCAGATCGGCGGCGATGCACCTCGTAGCGCGCTGGCGGGCACATCGACGGAGAGACCCCCGGCGCGCCGCCAGGGGTCTCGATCAGGAAGGGCCGAAGGCTGCTAGTGGACGCTGAGTGGAATGCACTCGCCCTGGATCGCGCCGATCACAACGTTGGGGGGTTGCGCCGAATCACCGAACTGGGCGACGGGCGCGTTGTTGAAACAGCCCAGGTTGCCAAACACCTGGTTGTTCGCAACATGGTGGCGTCCGGGTCCGCGAACTGATTCCCGTCTCGCACAGAGTGAGGCGCTGGGGCGCGAAAGCGGCAAGCCGCTGGTGAGCGCACATCGCCCCCCGCCACTGCGATGTGCTGGCGTTCCTCCTCGCCGCGGTCCTCGCAGCGTTGACCCAGAGTCCGCCCGCGGCAGCGGCGTTTGGGCTGATTGAGCCTCGCTTGCGGACAGCGCCGATATCCCTTATTCTATAAGGGAATCCGGAGCGAGAGGGATTCGAACCCTCGATACCGCTTGACGCGGTATACCGCATTTCCAGGCCGTCTGAGCGGGGTGCAGGCACGGGCATCGGAGGGCACGGCGTATTCAAAATCGGGGAGCTGAGGGCACCACAAGGCAGGCGAAGGCACCCGCGTTGGGTCTGCGTTGGGACTCGGATCGGCTCTGGTTGGAGTATTCCGTGGGCCGCTGAGCCCGCATTTAAGCTAGCGCTTGGCCAAGCAGGTGCCGGTCAGGTGACCGGGCGCTCGTGTGCGTGGTCGTCGCCGTCCCCCAGTTGGTAGCGGAATCTGCGCCGATACCCGTTGCTGGCTGCTACACCGGAATCCAGCGCCTTGCCAGGCTCGCCGAGACTGTCCGGCCAATCGAATGTCTGCGTCAGCGCGCCTCGAGCACGTCGGTTCTGAATCAACTCATCAAGTGCCAATCGCCCGCAGCTCGGCAAGACTTGCGGCGTCAAGGCGGCCTAGAACTTCGATGGCTCGAGCGTTTTCAGCGACCTGCTCGGGGGTTGTAGCGCCGAAGAGCACCGTCGCCACCCGCTCATTGGCAAGCGCGAATGCGATCGCGAGCATTGCGGGCGTCGAGTCGAGCTTGGCCGCGAGCGTGCGCAGATCATCGGCGGCATGCAGTAACGGCTGCAGTTCTGGATCGGCAAGCTCGTCGGCCATGCGGCCAGACGCGAGACGCTTTGCGTACTTGCCAGTGAGAACACCTCCGTGAAGGACGAAGGAGGCGACAACAGCCGCACCTGAGTGGTCGAGAGCCTGAACCGCAGCCGGAGACTCGACATAGTCACGGACGCCGAGGTTATAGGGCAGCTGTGCCGCACACGGCGGTGGTATCCCCTGTTCCATGGCAAGTCCAGCTGCCCTTTCGTGATCCGCCGGTGCCCAGTTGCCGATGCCCCACGCGCGCAGTTTTCCGGATGTGATCAACGCTCCGACGGAGGTGACGATCGTCTCGATCGGCGGCCCGTCGGGCGTCGTCCAGGAATACGCGAGATCGATGTAGTCAAAGCCCATTCGACCCAGTGAGTCGTCGAGCTCTTGGGCAGCTGACTGGTCAGGCCAAAACTCCCACCAGAGCTTGTTGGCGACGACGACCTCGTCGCGCTTCCACCCTGTGGCGCGAAACAGCTCCCCGAACAAGACCTCTGAATATCCAGTTCGGATCGGCGCTTCTCCGGTTTCATCGTTGTAGCGGGCGTCGTCGAAGAAGTTGATCCCACGCTCTCGCGCTGCAAGCATTACGCCGATGCCCTGCTCTCGCGGAATGCGCTCGTACGTGCGCCACGATCCGAGCGCAAGCGTTGAGACCTCGATCCCCGAGGCACCGAGCGGCCGCCGTCGCAAGTGCTGCACGGCTCGGAGTCTATGTGCTACCCGCCGCTAGTGCGCACGCGATCCGTCAAGCGGTGGAGCGCTTCGACCCGAGCCGTGGCTACAAATTTTCATCGTACGCAACCTGGCTGATCCATCAGGCCATCCGGCGGGCCCTCGACAACCAGGGACGCACGATCCGGATTCCTGTGGGGCTTGCTGCAGCCTTGAGCAGACTCGCACGAGTTTCGCAGCGACTGGTCCAAGAGCTGGAGCGCGAGCCGACCGATGAGGACGTGGCAGACGAGCTCGGACTTACGCCCCATCGAATCCGCGAAATGCGCCGGCTGGCGTCAGAGCCTCTGTCCCTGAACAGTCCCGTCAGTGATCAGGACGATGATGAGCTCGGCGATTTCGTCGAGGATCCAGACGCCGTCGCGCCATTCGACGCCGCCTCTCAGGCGATGCTCCGCGCAGCGGTGACCGCAGCGCTCCAGAGCTTGACTCCGCGCGAGCGGCGGCTTGTCCAGCTTCGCTATGGACTGATCGACGGTCGCGAACGCACCATGGAAGAGGTCGGAGAGCGCTTTGGGGTCACACGTCAGCGCGTCGCACAGATCGAGGCCGTGGCGTTGGCCAAGCTGCGCCAGTCGGCGCGGAGCGCAGGGTTGGCCGAGTACCTGAACTAATCAGAAGAATCCGCCCGTCCCGCAAGATTCCCTCAAGCCAGGGGGAGCGGGTGGCGCAGCACCACCTGCTCTTGGGAGGGAGGCTTGGGTTGCTTATAAAAACCAACGCGTCGGTTTTATGCATGGTAGCATATCGACATGCCCCGTATCTCGGAAGGCGCCCGCCTAGAACGCCGTCAGTTGCTCATCGACGCAGCCTGGCGGTGCGCTGAGCGCATGGGCTACAGCGAGCTCACCGTCGACGACATCTGCGAAGAGGCTGAGGTGAGCAAGGGAGCGTTTTACGGATACTTCTCGTCCAAGCAGGACCTGCTCATTGCGCTCCTTGAGGAAGACGCAGCCGACCTCGACGGCCGCCTCGACCGGCTCGCGCGGCGCAACATCTCCAATGTCGAGCGGCTGCGCAGCTTTGCTCGCGAGATGTGCGAACGCGGTACCGACCAGGCGCGCGTACAGGTGCGTTCGGACCTTTGGGCGGCCATCCTCACCGAGCCGGCCATCCGTGAGCGGATGGTGTCCGCGGTCGGACGCCGCAGAGCCATGCTGCGTGGCTGGATTGAAGAGGCCGTCGCCGACGGTGAGATCGATGACATTCCCGCCAATGCCTTCGCCTCAGTCCTCCTCGCCCTCGGCGACGGCCTCACCCTGCACGGCTCGCTCGACCCGTCGGGGTTCCGCTGGACCAATATCGCTCGTGTCCTGGCGGCCATCTTTGCCGGCCTTAGTGGCGACGAGAAGTGAGCTCAACCGCAAGCCGAATCCACATTCCCTCGGTTCTTCACCGACGACTGCTCGACTGGATCCGGGGCACACAGGGCGGGATCATCGCGATCGCATTGGTCGTGGGAGCGGGCGGTGGACTGGGAGCGATCGTCTTTCGTGACCTCATCCGCTGGTTCACCCTGCTCTTCACAGGTCGCAGCGACTACAGCGCGGCCGGACACGCGGTCAATCCCAACCTGCCGTGGCTGGGCATCTACTTCGTCATCCTGGCGCCGGTTGTCGGAGGCCTCATCTACGGGCCTCTGATCCAACTCTTCGCTCCCGAAGCTCGGGGCCATGGCGTCCCCGAGGTCATGCTTGCCGTCGCCGAGCGGGGCGGGAAGATCCGACCTCAGGTGGCTGTCGTCAAGTCGCTCGCCTCGGCGATCTGCATCGGCGCCGGCGGGTCGGTCGGCCGCGAGGGGCCGATTGTCCAGATCGGGTCGGCGCTTGGCTCCTCGATCGGCCAAGTGCTGCACGTCTCCGAGAGTCGGCTGCGACTGCTCGTCGCCTGCGGGACGGCCGCCGGCATCTCGGCGACGTTCAACGCCCCGATCGCGGGGGTGTTCTTCGCGCTCGAGTTGATCCTTCAGGACTTCGCGGTGGATGCCTTCGGCGCCGTGGTGCTCGCGTCAGTGGTGGCGGACGTCATCGGCCGGGCGGCCTTTGGCAGCCAGGCGTTCCTCACCCTCCCGGCGTTCCACATCGTCTCCACCTGGGAGTTCGGCCTCTACGCCATCCTTGGGGTGCTCGGCGGCCTTGCGGGACTCGCATTCATCCGGGTTCTCTACGGTACCGAGGATCTTCTAGACCGCGTGTGGCACGGGCCAGAATGGCTGCGGCCGGTGGCTGGCGGCCTGCTCCTCGGATTGCTTCTGCTGGCGCTCCCCGAGCTGTATGGCGTCGGTTACCCCGTGCTGCAAAACGCCGTTGCCGGACAGGTCGGGCTCGGGCTTCTGCTGCTGTTGCTTGTCGGCAAGATGCTCGCCACCAGTCTGACGATCGGTATTGGGGGATCCGGCGGCGTCTTTGCGCCGTCACTTTTCATGGGCGCGATGCTCGGTACCGCGTTTGGTCTCGTCGCCCACATGCTGTTCCACGGCGCTGTGGCGCCCGCCGGTGCCTACGGACTCGTTGGCATGGGTGCGGTATTCGCCGGCGCCGCCAGGGCGCCGATCACAGCCGTGATCATCATCTTCGAGCTCACCGGCGACTACACGATCATCCTGCCCTTGATGGTGGCAATCGTCGCTGCCGCGGGCCTGAGCAGTCTCCTCTCGAAGGACACCATCTACACCCTCAAGCTGCGTCGCCGGGGAATCGACATCCTTCGGTCCCGAAGCGCAAACCTCATGCGCGACCTGCGGGTCCGCGATGCGATGCAGCCGGTGCCAACGCCACTGCTGGCGACCGCCTCGCTCGACGACATGGTGAGCCGCTTCGCGCATCGTGATGTGGCGGCGCTCCCCGTCGTCGACACTGATGGAGGTTACCGCGGCGTGGTGACCGCCGAAGACGTCGAAACCGCGCTGGGTGAAGCCACGCTGGATGTCACAGCCAGCGACCTGGCCACGCTGGCAAGCGGCGTTCCCACCGATGCGCCTTTGGACACTGCGCTCTCGAGATTCGTCCAGCAAGGCACGGCGGCCCTGCCGGTCCTGGAGCCGGGGGGCTCCACGCTCCTTGGATGGCTCACGCAGCGCGACATCCTCGTCGCCTATCACGCGCGTTTGGACACACCACCAGCCGCAACTCCGGTCGCGGACCTGGTGCCGCTGCAACATTAGTTAACCCAGGGGGTACGCTCATGTGCGCTCGCTTGTGCGTCGTCATCTTCGCCTGTTGCGCGCTCGCCGGATGTGCCCTCATTGGCAGTGCAGCACAACCAACGCCTGGGGGATATCAATGGACGGGAGCACCGCTCAATCCACCACTGTCAAGCCGTCATTCACAGCGATCCCGACCAGATCCTCCGGAACGAGCCTAGCGCCTCAGTTCGGCCGGAGGAGCTGTCACCGCCGCGCCACAGCCACCGCGGGGCACTAACCGTGGGCAACCTCGTCCGCCTAAATACATCCACTCCAGGGGCCGCCGAATATGATCTGCCTCGGTTGGCTCGGCAGTTGCCGACCACCATGGAGGACCCATTTGATGCCAGACGAGCTGAGGAATGTCGCAGCCGACTTCTTTGCGGCGCTGGACGCCTTGGATGCTGATCGGATGATGGACATGTTATCGGGGGACGTCCAGAGCGTCGACGAGATCTCGCAACGCTGGCTGCGCGGCAGAGGCGACGTAGACCATTACCTCCGCGAAGTGGTAACCGCGGTGACTGATGTCGGGACGCAACTTCGAGATGCGAGGAACGCATTTGGGGGGACACAGGGGTACTAACCTGTTGGATCGACCAGGACTACACGATGAACGGCACCCCGCAGCACATCTCCGCTCCGACCACGCTGATCCTCCGTCGCGACGGCGGCGCGTGGAAGCTCGTCCTGTGGCATTCGATCCCTGTTCCCGAGCAGGCGTAGCCATACCGTCGGTCCCGAAGACGGGATAGCTCGACACAAAGTGAGCCGGCGAGTGTCGGCGAGCGTCGAACTGGTTACGAATGGCGGAGCGGCACAGCCCTAGCCAACGTGATGCTGCTCTGCCTCCCCGCCCGCCGCCAGTCTTCGGTAATTGCCCCAGGAGTGCGGCGCTCGGGTGTTGATTGCGCGCATGTGCCGTGGCTCGCTTGCTCGAAGTGGCGGGTCGGGGCCACAGCGACGCCGGGCGAACGAACGACCCCGCCGCTATTGAGCGGTGCACTGGCTGCACCGCGTTTCGAAGGAACGCGATGCATGGGAGCCAGATCCGAGCTGGCGCTCGCGCCAGCGTGATCGGGATAGTCCAAGCCGTTGGGTCTCCATTGGGACATGAACGCCGGTTCGCACGACATCCGCGATGATGGATAAGCGCGAAGTTCTTTATATTACAAGGGTAATCCGGAGCGAGAGGGATTCGAACCCTCGTGGCGGGTTACCCCACCAACCGCATTTCCAGTGCGGCGCCCTCGGCCAACTAGGCGATCGCTCCTCCGCGATTGTATCCGCCACCTACCGCGAGCCTTACCGCGCGCTGGCCCGTTTCAGCCGGGTGGCCTCCCGGGTATCTACCATCTGAGCTTCATATCGCTTCAGGGGAGATCCTCGGCCATGTGCGTTCTGTTCGCCTTCCTCCTGTTCACGGCCCTGCTGTTCGGGTTTGGGTTCGCGCTCCACGTCCTGTGGTGGATCGCCTTCATCTTCCTGATCTTCTGGCTGATCGGTCTGGCCGTCCGCCCGCGCGGCGGCCGCTGGTACTACTGGTAGCCCTCGAGCTCGCTCACTCGATCGAGGTCGTCAGGGCTCGCCCCTATACTCGACCCTCCCGGAGAGGTGTCCGAGTGGTTGAAGGTGCCGCTCTCGAAAAGCGGTGTGGTTCATAGCCACCGTGGGTTCGAATCCCACCCTCTCCGCCAATGTGACGGCTCAGGACCTCGTGCCCGTCTGTCGCCGATCTGGGCGCCGGGGCGCCTACAGGGATCCCGCGACCGACTGCGCCGCGGCCCCGACCTGCGAATCCATGTCCGTCCCGGACTTCGTACCGGAGGATACGTTGATCACGACAAGGTAGTTGTTCTTCACGAACGCATACGTGACCGAGTTCGTGTCGACTTCCTTGATCGCGCCGCTCCCCAGACCGGACACCGATTGGGCGGTGCCACCGCTGGACGCGGCATGGCCGCTCAACGCCGCCGCGATCGCGGCCTGCAGTGCCGCCTGCCCGAAGACTCCCGGGAACGGCTCGACGAAGATCACCCCACCGCCACCACCGGATCCAGTGCTGTCAGCGTAGATGCATGTCGTCGCCGAGCAGGTGCCGGCGACGGCAGCCACGTTCGAGTCGCCGCTGATGGTCTGCACCGTGGCCGCGCTCAGCAGCGTGTTCGCGGCAGGAGCCGACCCGGTCGTGCCACCACCAAAGCCCGGAATGGTCAGGCCACCCGCTGACGGCGTCGGCGTCGCCCCGCTGCTTGCACCGCCACATCCGCCGATTCCGATAGTCGCGCCCGCGGCCAGTGCCCCGAGTAGGAGCCGCTTGGTGCTCATCCGATTTCCTCCGAGCTCAGCGCCGGCGGTCTCCCTCGCCGATCGGGCAGATGATAGCCGCCGCAGTGGCCAGTCGACCCGAGCCGATAGATCGGGAAAACGTTTGGAGCTTGGTACAGTCGAAGCAATGACAGTCGTCACCCGCGCGTGCCCAGGAGACCTGCTGCCGTGATGCACGGAGGCGGCTTCATGGGCGGGAAGCGGGACAAACCCTCCGGCCGCATCCCCAATCGACGGCTCATCCGGCAGACGGCGGGCCTCTTCAAGGCGCACCGGGGTGGGGTGGCGATGATCGCATTCCTGGTGATCATCACCTCCGGCGCGGGCGTCGTGAACCCGGTGCTCATCAAGGTCGTCTTCGACACCGCCCTCTTCCCCACCCGCGGGAGCGTCGCGCTGCCGGTCGATGTGCCACGGCTCGAGTTGCTGGTGGGGATCATGATCGGGATCACGATCGTCACCGGTGCGATCGGCGTGCTCCAGACCTACATCACCAACCGGGTGGGGCAGCGTGTCATGGAGGAGCTGCGCAACCGCCTGTACGAACACCTGCAGGGGATGTCGCTCCGGTTCTTCACGGGCACGCGGACCGGCGAGATCCAGTCCCGGCTCACCAACGATGTCGGGGGCATCCAGTCGGTCGTCACCGACACCGCCACCTCGCTCCTCTCCAACGTCGTGACCCTGCTGAGCACGCTGATCGCCATGCTTGTGCTGTCCTGGCAGCTGACCGTCCTCTCGCTGGCGATCACGCCGCTTTTCGTGTACTACACCTACCGCGCCGGCAGGGTCCGCCGCCAGATCACTATGCAGGCGCAGGAATCGAAAGCCGAGATCAGCGCGATCACCGAGGAGACCCTGTCGGTCTCCGGGATGCTCCTCGCCAAGGTGTTCGGCCGTGGCCCCGAAGAAGTTGCCCGCTTCCGAAAGGAGAATCACCGGCTCGCCAACCTTGCCATCCGGCAGGAGATGATCGGTCGAGCCCTCTTCGCGGTCATCGGTGCGTTCTTCAGCAGTGCGCCCGCGCTCGTGTATCTCATCGCCGGATTC
>JBIOIZ010000105.1:0-9708 GCA_044450385.1 Candidatus Dormibacteria bacterium | reverse complement strand
GACAAGGTGGCGCCGCTCGATCACCTCATGCAGGTCGTCGAGGCGTTCGTCGCCTCGCCGGGCGGTGAGATCACCGGGTTCGAGCTCGGCGAGCGCCTGATCCGGCTCCGTCACGGGATCGATCTCCTCGAGCTCCGCTTCGCCCATGAGGCGGCGGTGTTCGCCGCCGGCGATGAGTACGAAGTCCAGGGCTCGACCTCCCCGATCGATTGGGTCCGCCATCAGTGCCGGATGTCCAGCACCGCCGCGGCCCGTTCGATCGCCACCGGCGAGGCGGCTGCCGAACTGCCCGCGAGTGTCGCCGCCCTCGAGGCGGGACGTCTCGGCTTCGCCCATCTCTCCATGCTCACGGGGACCAAGCGTGTCGTGCGGCGCACCGGGGAGCGCTTCGACGAGCGTCCCCTCCTCGAGCTCGCCCTCGAGCACTCGGTGGGCCGCTTCGCCCAGGACTGCGACCACGCTCGTCATGCCGGGGATGCCGCCTCGGTGCTCGCCGAGCACGTTGATGCGGTCGACGCCCGGTATCTCGAGCTCACCAAGTGCGAGGACGGTCGGCTCGCCGTGCACGGCCTCCTCGACCCCGCCGGCGGGCCACGCTGCGGGTGGCGCTGGAGCCCCTCTGTGCCCGCCCGGGTGCCGGCGATGAGCGTCCCCGTGCCCGCCGCCTGGCCGACGGACTCGTCGAGCTCGCCCTGCATGCCCTCGACTACGGCTTCACCACAGTCAGGGCTTTGCCCGGCTTCATCTCCGAAACGGACCTCCTCTGGAGTGTCTATCCTGGTCTGGCTGGCCGGGCATGGCGCAAGCCGCCTGTGAGGCCCCACGCGGAACGGTGAGCACGAACCCCCCGTCCGCAAGTCGTGCCCGGCCTCCCATTTCCAGTTGAGGCACCACCGGCCGCAGAGATGGCTTGACCATCCTATCGGGGCGGAGCACGATGGAGCATCGGGAACGACCCTATTACGGCCAGGTTTTGGAGGCGCTCGAAGAGAAGCGCGGGGCGGGTTGGCATGACCGAGCAGTACATCATCGGTGAGTTGTCACTGTGGCTGGCGCAACTCCAGGCAACCGCTCCTGATGAGGCGTCGGCGACGGGGTTCGCCCGGCTGCGAATGGAGACAGAGGCAGCGCCCCTTGACGCGCTGCCCGGCATGGCGCTCCGAGCACTGCGCTTAGTGCGCGGGCTCTGCCGAGACTCTCTCGCGCGAGGTGACCTCAGGGCGTTGACCTCTCAGGCGACGATGGCTGCTGAGTTGCGCGAGTTCGCTGTCGCTGCAAGGCTGCTTGTGGAGGACTAGAGTCGGTGGCTGCGCTCATCCGCGGGACCGCGGCGAACCGAGCGACGTGAGTCCAGCGCTTGAAGTCGGAGGTGGACGAATGGCCACGGAACCGGAGAAGCAGGTCTCTGAGGCACAGATCGCGGTTCACTGGCGCGAGGAGGACTACTTCTTCCCGCCGCCAAAGTTCATCGGGCAGGCGAATGCGAGCGACCCGAGCATCCGCGAGCGATTCCGCGAGGAGAGGTTTCCGGAGTGCTTCAAGGAGTATGCGGATCTGCTCACATGGGATAAGTACTGGCACACCACCCTGGACACCAGCAATCCGCCCTTCTGGAAGTGGTTCGTGGGTGGTCGGCTCAACGCCAGTGTCAACTGTGTGGATCGCCATCTGGCGAAGTCCCGTAACAAAGCGGCCTTGATCTGGGTCCCGGAACCCGAGGCCGAAGAGACCAAGGCAATCACCTATCAGGAACTCTACAAACGAGTCAACGAGTTCGCGGCACTCCTCCAAGGATTCGGGGGCGTCACGGTGGGTGACCGCGTCACCTTCCACATGCCGATGGTTCCGGATCTACCGGTTTCCATGCTGGCCTGCGCCCGGCTCGGCGTGATCCACAACCAGGTGTTCGGCGGCTTCAGCGGGCCGGCATGTGGCGGCCGGATCGCCGACTCCCAAAGCCGCATCCTCGTAACCATGGATGGGTACTACCGCAACGGCGAACTGATCGACCACAAAGCTAAGGCCGATGAGGCCGTCGCCACCGCCCGCGAGCAGGGCATGCAGGTGGAGAAGGTGCTGGTGTGGCGACGGCACCCCGGTCAGTACAGTTCCAAGACGCCCATGGTCGAGGGCCGCGACTTTTTCGTCGACGAACTCCTGAAGGACTATGTGGGCAAGCTGGTCGAGCCGGTGTCGATGCCGGCCGAGGCGCCCCTCTTCCTGATGTACACGAGCGGCACGACCGGACGTCCAAAAGGCTGCATTCACAGCACGGGTGGGTACCTCTCCTACGTCGCTGGGACGTCAAAGTACTACCAGGACATCCATCCGGAAGACACGTACTGGTGCTTCGCTGATATCGGATGGATCACCGGCCACTCATACATCGTCTACGGACCGCTGGCGTTGGGCGCGACCAGCGTGATGTACGAGGGAGTGCCGCTCTATCCGGACGCCGGCCGTCCCTGGAGGATTGCGGAGCATCTCGGTGTGAACATTTTTCACACGGCACCGACCACCATTCGGATGCTGCGCAAATTCGGTCCGGATGAACCGGCGAAATACAACTATCACTTCAAGCACATGACCACGGTCGGGGAACCCATCGAACCGGAGGTGTGGCGCTGGTATTACCGGGTGGTCGGGAAGGGTGAGGCGGTCATCGTCGACACCTGGTGGCAGACCGAGAACGGGGGTTTTCTTGGCAGCACACTCCCGGCACTTGACCCAATGAAGCCAGGAAGCTGCGGCCCAGGCGTCCTCGGCGTCTATCCCGTGATTTATGACGAGGAGAAGAAGGTCGTCGAGCCGGGAAGCGGTCGCGCCGGCAACATCTGCATCCGCAACCCCTGGCCGGGCATCTTCCAGGGGATCTGGGGTCAACCCGAGCGATTCGTGGACACCTACTACAGCAAGTATTGCCGGGATCGGGAGAGCAAGGACTGGCACGACTGGCCATATCTCGCTGGTGACGGCGCCGTCCAGGCAGCAGATGGCTACATACGGATCCTTGGTCGCGTCGACGACGTCATCAACGTCGCCGGGCATCGGTTGGGAACCAAGGAGCTCGAGTCCGCATGCCTCACGGTTGATGAAATCGCCGAGGCTGCGGCGGTTCCAGTGATCGACGAGCTCCGCGGCCGCGCCGTGGAAATGTATATCGCCTTGAAGCCGGGTCTGCAACCGAGCGACGAAATCAAAGCCAAGGTCGTCGCTGCGATCGAGCGTGAGATCGGGAAGATCGCACGACCGACCAACGTCTGGATCGTCCCCGACATGCCGAAGACCCGGTCCGGAAAGATCATGCGGCGGGTGATCGCGTCGATCTCCAATTTCACTGACGTTGGAGATGTCACGACTCTTGCTAACCCGGAGATCGTCGAAAGCATCCGTCATCAAGTGCAGACCGAGAAAGTTGCGAAAGGCGAGCAACCGCGCGAACTCTCGCCACAGGAGCTGGAGGAGATCAAGGCATTCGGAAGCGTTGAATAGCCATTGGTCCGGGCAAGACAATATTGGCGGTGTTCGGCGCGCCGTTCGATCAGCCGGACCGCGCCGGGCGTGCGGTGATCGCAGCTCGTGGGAGACGCCGTGAACCTGGCGCAGCGCCTGCAGCATTGGGCCGAGGGCGGCCAGACGGTGCTCAGCGATCCAACCTACGCGCCGTTGTCGCACCTCCCGAAACCGAGCGGTTGGCGCCGGCGCCCTGCCGAGCCTGCCCATCGACCGAGTGGGCCGCTCACCTGAGTGAACAGCCCACCGGGGTAGCGCAACGTTAGGCGGTGGTGGCGTGCGCCTCGACCAACTTCGGATGCCCGATACTCGTCTTCACCGCAATGCGCGTCGGCTGTGCCCGTTGCGCCCTGGGCACGGTTATGGTGAGGATCCCGCTCTCGAAACTTGCAGAGATTTGGTCAGCCTTGACCTCAGCAGGGAGACCAACCTGCCGGTACACCGAACTGAGGTTGCACTCGCGCGTGACATAGACGCCTCGCATGATCTCGTTCTCAGGGTGGACTCCGCGGATCGTCAAGACATTTTCGTCAAAGGTGATCTCGATGTCCTCGGGCTTGAAGCCGGGCACCGATTGCCTTGATTTCGAACGCCTCGTCGCTTTGTCGGATGTCGAGCAGCAGACAGCAGGTGCCGAGCCCGGTACTGCGTCTCACCACATATTGGACGGAGTAGCGAGGTTTTGGTCGAGCGCGTAGCGCACGGCGGCAGTCCGCGATTTGACTCCCGTTTTGACAAAGATGCTATGTACGTGCTGGTCGGCGGTCCGAGGGCCGATTCCCAGCTCGAACGCAATGGCACGGTTGCTGAGTCCGCGCGCCAGTAGACGAATCACTTCGAGCTCCCGCGGGCTGAGTGGACTGGCTTCCGACGGCTTCGACGCTGACACCCCAAGGCTCTCCAGCAGGGGGTCCTGGATGACAGTTGCCCCGAGGTACACGCTTCGAATAGCCGCCAGCAGGCCCTCACTGCGGGCCGACTTGAGCACAAAGCCGGAGGCGCCAGCGTTGAAGGCTTCGGCAACGTGGTCAGGAAATGCAGTGAGGATCAGCACTCTGACACTTGGATACGACGACCTGATCATGCGGGTGGCATCGACTCCGCCAACTCCAGGCATGCGCATGTCCAACACCACGACGTCGACCGGCTCCCGGGCAAGCAGTGTCATCGCGTCGTCGAAGCCCTCCGCCTCGCCGGCCACTTCCAGGTCAGGTTGACTCGCGACGCAGTAGCGGATGCCTTCACGGACGAGCTGGTGGTCGTCGACCACCAACACGCGGATGCGCGGCTTCGAGACCCCGCCGGATGGAGAAGAAACCACGTGCCCGGTCAGCCTCCTAGAGTGCATCCGCACCGTGCGTCGAGCTCGGACGAGTTGGGATCCAGGACTCTGCGTACAAGTCAACACCCGATTTGTCCTTCGCGCCAGGGTCATTCGACCCTGGACCGCTGAGGTTGCCGCTTCTAGCATGTCGGCAACTGCCTCCTCAGGGTTTTTACGGTCCGCGGAGGACACGTCGTGGCTTACAAGTTCGTGCTCGAGCGGTTCAGTTGCATCAACTGCGGCATCTGCATGGATGTATGTCCGGTTCAGGCGCTCGATATGACCCGGACCCAGTCACCCCCAATCGAAACCGGTGCCGAAGGCGCCCTCGGTCAGACAGACAAGCGGTCGATGATGGAATTCCCGATCCAATCCAAGGCGTGCATCGGCTGTCTGCTGTGCACGGTCGAATGCCCCACCTCCGCCATTCAGGTGACGACCGTGGACGGACCCGTCGAGCTGGTTCCTGCGCAGGGACCGATCCATCACGACCCGGGGCCGATGGCGGGATGGGCGCCTCTCGCCCCGTACACGATGGAGGCGCTGAAAGAGGTCCACTCGGACCCCTGGGGTGGCCTGACCCGCTGGCGGGCTTCGAAGCGGCCTGAGAACTGGCAGGTGTGGCGGACGTGGTACGGCAATGAAGGTGGCACCGGACGCCTGTTTGCCCCCTGTCAAGAGGCGTGCCCGGTGGGAACCGATGCAGGTCTCTACGTCGCGCTGATTGCGGAGGGCAGGTACGCCGAGGCGCTGAGGGTCGCCGCCGAGCACAATCCGTTCCCCTCGGTCTGCGGCCGAGTCTGCACTGCCCCCTGCGAGGCCGCCTGCCGGCGAGGAGAGGTCGATGAACCGATTGCGATCCGCGAGCTCAAGCGCTTCGCTGCGGATCACGGGATGGCCGGTTATCCCCGGGCGCCTCTTCCCGCCCAGCGCAGGTCAGAGCGGATAGCGATCATCGGGGCGGGGCCCACCGGCCTCAGCGCGGCTTACCTGCTGGCGAGAGGCGGCTACGCGGTAACGATCTTCGAGGCGATGCCGGTTCCCGGCGGCATGATGGCCATCGGCATCCCCGACTATCGACTCCCGCAGAAGGTGCTTCGGGCGGAAATCGATCGCATCCTGGGTCTGGGCGTCGAGCTGCAGGTCAATACTCCATTGGGCCGGGAGGTCACGATCGAGAGCCTGAGGCGCGATGGGTTCGACGCGATCCTGCTCGCTACGGGCGCTTCGATGAGCCAACCACTCCGGGTCGCCGGCGAGGAGTTGCATGGCGTTTGGCCAGCGACGCTTTTTCTCAAGCGGGTCAACCTCGGTGAGCACGTCAAGCTAACCGGCGACGCCCTCGTCGTAGGCGGCGGCTCCACCGCAATGGACGCTGCGCGCTCAGCCTGGCGGGCGGGTGCACGCACTGTGCGCGTCCTCTACCGCCGTACCCGTGAGGACATGCCGGCGCAGGACGAGGAGATCCGCGCCGCCGAGCACGAACGGGTCGTGATCGAGCCACTCGTTGCTCCCATCGAGATCCTCGGCCGGCAGGGAAGGATGACCCACGTCCGCTGCCAGCGGCTCGCCGTGACTGGCCGTGACACGACTGGTCGAAACAGCGTTGCGCCGATCCCGGGCAGCGCGTTTGACATCCCTGCGCGAAACCTGTTGGTGGCTATCGGCGAGGCGCCCGATCCGTCGATCCTGCCCGAGCGCTCGAGCATTCAGGTCGCGGAGTGGGGCGGGTTGCTGACCGACCCAGAGACGCTGATGACGGCTCAGACCGGCATCTTTGCGGCGGGCGACCTGGCTACGGGTCCGAAGAGCGTGATTGAGGGGGTCGCCCAGGGTCAGCGAGCGGCCTGGGCAATCGACCGCTACCTTCGCCGGCTCCCCGCCGCCCGGTACACACCGCCATGGCGGCAGCAACCTGCGCTCCTCGAGACCGGCGAGGTCGTCGTCGACCTCGTCACTCGCCCGCGCGCGCACACTGACCTGGCCACGCGTGGCGAGGTCGAGCGTGAGGACCGCTACCGGGAAGTCTCGCTCGGGTTGGCTGAGGTAACCGCCCAGCAGGAGGCGCAGCGCTGCTTGCGCTGCGACGTGATCACCTCCTGTGCGTCAGTCAAGGTCAAGCGGGAGGTACCAGCATGACCGTTCACCAGCTGACTCAGGCCATCATCAAGGCTTTCCTCCAGGGCGGCGAGGGCTTTCTGGAGGGGACGGTAGCGGCGGCGCTGCCGCTGCTCTGGCTGCTCATCGTGGCCATCCATTTGGCCAGGCCATACATGCTGCGGACGACGCAGAAGTTCTCGCTGCGCTTGGGTGCCGACATCTGGTGGGTGCTTTACATCGGGATCAGGGACCTGCTGCTCGCGGTCGTCGCGATCATGAGCTTCATGTATCTGTTCCCAGACGTTGTCACTGCCGATGCGCTGCCCATCGGTGGCTCGCTTGCTACGGCTGCCGTATTCGGCGTTCTGCTGGTGAAGTTGGTAGCGGATACGGACGACGATCCGCGAGCCTTCAAGCTCGTGTCCACATTGCTCGGCGTCGGCAGCGTCCTCTATCTGGTGCCAACTCTCTTGGGTGTGCAGGTGAGCTCGATCCCGGGCTGGGGCGGGATCGCCAGAGCCCTCACCACCAACACCGACCCAAGCTTGGCGGTGGCGTTCTGCTGGATCGCTGTTGCCGCGATTGCGGTCATGGGCCTGGTGGCGCTCTGGTACGACCTTCGTGTCCCGCCGCTGATGGCGCGAGACGAGCCCGCCGCTGGCGCATTAACGCACGATCGAGCAGGAGCTTGAGGTGACCCCGAACGGTGTGACGACCTCCATCGTCCAAGCGATCCTGCAGGGTGGGATGCAGTGGGTCGTGTCCACCATCGCGGCCTTCATGCCAGCGCTCTGGGCGCTGACCGTCATCTTCCACCTCGCGCGGCCCTACGTCCTGCGTACGGTACGCAAGCTGAGCTTGCGGTTCGGCGCCGACATCTGGTGGCTCGGCTACGTCCTGATACGTGATGCCGTGATGCTGATCACGTTTGCGTTGAGCACCATCTTCCTGTTCCCGAATCTGCTCTTGACGATTCCGCTTCCGCTCACCGCGCCTCTCGCGGCGTTGCTGCTTTTCGCGAGCCTGTACGTAAAGCTGCTGTACGACACCGACGAGGATTTCCAGGCTTACCGGGTCGCCACCCTCTTCCTGGCCATCGGCGGCGCACTCTACCTGGTACCCCAGATCTTCGCGATCGAGTCCACCTCACAGAGCTGGCTGGCGGGCGTCGCCAACTTCCTCACCTCGACCTCGAACACCGGCTGGATTGGTCCGATCGTTGTCGTCTCCCTGTTCGGCTATATGGCGATGGGCGGCCTGATCTACTATCAGGTGGCGATCGCTGGAAGACGATTCGGTGCAAAGCGGGACAAGGATAGGGAGGTGGCGGCGAGTGCGGGCTAAGCTGAGTGGACGCGGTCCATCGAATCGCCACCACGGAGCGCCTGCGAGGCGGAGGCTCTGCTGAAACGATGGAACATGATCGAACCTTCGTCATGCTCGACCCGACGACGGACCAGGTTCTCGCGGAATGCACGGGTCCCGATGTGGATGGCAGGTGCCCGATGTCGAACACTCCCCCCTACATCTGCGCGGGGCTCCACCTCGTCGGTGAGGGAGCCACTCCTGGTGAGGACATGTCCGTCACCGTCACGAAGATGGAGCCAGGACGCTGCCCGCTTGTCGCTCTCCTCGACACGGGAAGTGAGGCCGGCTAGACGCGCCCACCATGCGTGTGCGAAGGTCGATGATTGGCTGAAACACGGGAACCCACGCGTTCAGTTTGAAACGCGGTCTGGACCCGAGCCAATCGGGCGTGAAGGAACTGCAAATCTTGTTGTTCCGCGACCGCGCGACTCTCTTGCCCAGCGAGCTCGTCCTCATACGTATGGAGTCGGCGTGCAAACGAATAATCGAGCGGTCTTCCGCGAAGGGCTCGGTTCGCGGTCGTCCGTCTCACCACCGGGCTGCGCCCGCCGCTTTCGGCGGTCAACCCCTGCATGAGTCTTAGGCCTCTGGGTGGGTTGCGAACACGGGGTCGATCAGCTGATCCTGCAACACAATCGGGCTCCCGCCCATGAATGTCCGTCCCCTCCTTACGCTGACGGATCTCCGATCATCACATCACCACAATTGACGGGTGATCAACGTTGCCGGTTATGAGTGGAAACTAAGCGCTGGAGCGGGAGGGCTGGCGCGGCGTGGACGCGGTGGATGCCTCCTTCAAGACGTACCGCAAGAGCCCAAGGGGAGGCGCCGGGGCTCCTGGTCCTGCCTGGACGCTGTTGCGATGAGCCTAATGGCCCCTGTGGATGGTGACGTTGTGCCCTGGTGGGAATCCTCCGCGGTCGCGAGGATGGCAAACGCTCATCCACTACTGGGGTCTCACGTACTGGGGGGCTCACCGTGCTCCTGCACGACTACGTGTTCGTGTCACTGCCTGCCGAAGCGGTGTGCGCACGCATCAGGGCGGATCACGGCTCTTGGCTCACCGGGCTCGCTGTCGGCGCTGCTGACGAGGCCGAAACTCTCCGAGTGCGGATCGGACCGATCGGAGCGCTGCCGATGCTGGGCAAGACGGTGACCCTGCGCGCCGATCAGCCAATCGAGCGCGGCGACCTCACCGTGATTCCGCTCACCTGGCGGGCAACGGGCAGGCAAGGTGTGTTCCCGGTTCTGAGCGCAGACCTCGAAGTGGCCCCGCTCAGCCCGGAAGTGACCCAGTTGACACTGCGCGGTAGCTACCGACCGCCGCTGGGTGAGTTGGGGCAGCGGCTCGATCGACTCCTCATGCATCGGATCGCTGAGGCGACTGTGCGGTCGTTCATGCG
>JBIOIZ010000104.1:0-9747 GCA_044450385.1 Candidatus Dormibacteria bacterium | reverse complement strand
GGTCTGGCAGTTGCGCGTGCCCATCAGCATCGAGACTGCGTTGGCCACTGGAGGGCTGGCGACAGTGATCGGTACCGCTACAGCTCTGGGGCTCGCGCGCGGCCGATTCCGAGGCAGGGGCTTGGTGTCTGCGCTCTTCCTGAGTCCGCTCGTGGTTCCATTGGTGGTAGTAGCGACGGGAATGTTCTTTGTCTGGGCGCTGGGATGGAGCGTCGGCCCAATCAGTTTCGGCGGTGGACTCGACGGGACGGTGCTCGGATTGATCCTGGCGCACACGGTACTTGCGCTTCCCTTTCCGGTCATCATCGTCGGTGTCAGCCTGCGCACGGTCGACCGCAATCTCGAAGCCGCAGCGGCCAGCTTGGGAGCGGGAGCGTGGATGACCTTTCGCAAGGTGACGCTGCCGATCATCATGCCCGGGGTGCTCGCCGGTGCGATCTTCGCGTTTCTCACGTCATGGGACGAAGCGGTGGTGGCGACGTACCTCTCGACCGCACGGGTCAGCACGATCCCGGTTGAGATCTTCATTCTGCTGCGCGAGTCATTGGACCCGGTCGCGGCAGCGGTATCGACGCTGCTGCTGCTGGTCAGCCTCACACTGGCGGGAGTGCTAGCGGTGGTGCGGCGCCGGGCGCGGCGACACGCCGTGCGGGTGTCGTGAGGTGGTAACTGAGGCTGCACGGGCGGGCGCGCTCGAGCTTCGAGGTGTCGAGAGACGCTTCGGGTCTTTTGTGGCCGTGGAGCGCTGCGATCTGGCCGTCGCTGGCGGCGAGTTTGTGACATTGTTGGGTCCATCTGGTTCGGGGAAGACGACGATCTTGCGTATGGTGGCGGGGTTTCTGCGGCCTTCGTCAGGAGTGATCGAGATCGATGGCCAGAACATGGACAGGATTCCGGCACACCGGCGGAATCTGGGGGTGGTCTTTCAGAGCTATACGCTGTTCCCGCACATGACGGCGGCTGAGAACGTGGCGTTCCCATTGCAGATGCGAGGAAGGGCGCGCGACGAGCAGCGAACGCTGGTGGCCGAAGCGCTGCGACGGGTCGATCTGGCAGAGTTCAGTGAGCGCTATCCGCGCGAGCTGTCGGGCGGCCAGCAGCAGCGGGTCGCGGTGGCGCGTGCGCTGGTGTTTCGTCCGCGGATCCTCTTGATGGACGAGCCGTTCGGGGCTCTGGACAAACGCCTACGTGAGGAGTTGCAAACTGAGGTCCGACGCCTGCATCAGAGTCTGGGCGTCACGGTGGTCTTCGTTACCCATGACCAAGCGGAAGCGCTGGCGATGAGCGATCGGATCGCCATCATGAGCAAGGGTCGGATCGAGCAGATAGGTACCGGTGCAGAACTGTATGAGTCGCCGGATTCGGTCTTCGTGGCGAACTTCATGGGCGAGACGAATGCCTTTCGCGGAAAGCTCCAGGAGCGCAACGGAGTGCGCTGGGTGGTCGGGGAGGGCTGGCAGTTTCCTGGAGGACAATCCAGTCGAGTAACAGGGTTGGCGGACGGAGCGTCAGTCGTCCTGACCCTCCGACCTGAGCTGATGCGGCTAGTGCCGGCGGTAGAAGACGCCACGCCGGGAACCACGCAGCTTGCGGGTCGGCTAATGGCAACGACATATCTGGGAGCGACGAGCCGACATGAAATCGGACTGCCGGACGGAAGAATGGTCGCGATCTTGACGCTCGGGCGCGAGGGTTTGGGTATCGCGCCGGGCGACGATGTGCGGGTGGAGTGGCGCGCGGACGACGGCATCTTGCTGCCGGATCCGGAAGCGACGTGAGACGTAGTTCTGGGTTCGGCGCCGGGCGTGTCTAACGCACATTTGCGAGGTGGCGGGACCGGACTCGTCGGGATGTGGAAGGCCTTCGCGGAGCTCGAGGAAATGGGTCTGCTCGGTGGCGCACGGACCCGGATGGTCGGCGTGTAGGTCGAGGGGTGCGCGCCGTTGGTGCGCGCGTTCCTCGCGCGCAAACGGTTCGCGGAGCTGTGGGCAGACGCCGCGACCGAGGCGGCGGGGTTGCGCGTACCGCGCTCAGCCTGTCGGCGAAGTCAGCGCGCCGTATGAGCTCGCGGCTCACCTCAGGCCATATGGACCGGAGGCTTGGAACCTTTTCCGGGACGTTCAATGTCGCTTGGTGGGTTTCCGGCACCACGTTCTAGACTTCAGGCGCCCGATCAATCGCCGAAGCTCGTTCGGACGCAGGTCGGGTCGCGGGTTGGCTGCTTTTCTGACCTTCTGGGTCGACCACCGACGACGGAGGTCAGGCCGCGGACAAGGCGTCAAGCGCTGCGGCTGCCGATACCTCGACCTGTGCCGCCAGTTGCTCAGGTGCGACTGGTCGACTGAACAGATAACCCTGGAGCTCGGTGCAGCCACGCTTGGCCAGGTAGGCGCGCTGCACCTCCGTCTCCACACCCTCGGCCACGACCGTAAGACCCAGGCTGAGGCCCATCGCGATCATGGCATCGACGATCGGCGCCTCCTCGTCCTCAGACACGATCGCCCGGACGAAGGAGAGGTCGATCTTGAGTGTGTCAGCGGGGAAACCCTGCAGCCGGCTGAGCACCGAGTACCCGGTGCCGAAATCATCGATGGCGATGCGCACCCCAAGATCACGAATCTGCTGCAGGAGCGCCCGCGCCTCGCTATCCTGGGGAATTGCGGCGCTCTCAGTGATCTCGAGCTCGAGCAGGCTCGGGTCCAAGCCAGTCTGCTTGAGGGCGCCGGCGACGCGGCTGAGCAAGTTGCTTGCCACCAGGCTGCGCCCGGAGACATTGACCGCCACGGGAACACGTCCGACCGCAGAGGTTGCCCAGCGCTGAGCCTGATGGCACGCCGCGTCCAGGACCCATGCATCGATGTCGTTGATGAGTCCACTCTGCTCTGCAATCGGGATGAAGGCATCTGGAGGAACAAGGCCGCGCACAGGATGATTCCAGCGTACGAGCGCTTCGACGCCTTTCATTTTGCCAGTCGCTGCCGCGATTTTCGGTTGATACATGAGCATGAGCTCACCGCGGCCGATACCGCCGCGCAGATCCTGCTCGAGCGTCATCCGCTCAATTGCGGCAGCGAGCATGTCATCGGAGAAGACATCGTGACGGTCTTTGCCGTTGGCCTTGCCCACGTAGAGTGCGACGTCGGCGTTGCGAACGACGTCAGACGCGGCTCCCGCGCCCAAGGATGAGGCGATGCCAAGCGTTGCCGTGATCGTCAGGGATCGTCCGTCGACGGAAAACGGAGCCCGCAGGGCGTCGTGGAGCCGATCCGCAGCGAGCGCCGCATCGGGCGCCTCGACGAGGTCCTCCAGGAGGATCGCGAACTCGTCGCCACCGAGACGAGCGGCGGTGTCTCCCGGGCGGATCGCGGTCGCGAGCCGGTGCGACACCTCGATGAGCAGCGCATCGCCGGCGGCATGTCCGAGGCTGTCGTTGACCGTCTTGAAGTTGTCCAGATCGACCATGAGGACCGCGTAACAGCCGGTACCGCGCTGGAGACGCTGGTGGGCATGCTCGAGGCGGTCACCGAACAGGGAGCGGTTCGGCAAGCCGGTCAGGGCGTCATGGAACGCCTGATGCTCAAGCTCGCCCTGGAGTTGCACCCGATCGGTGACGTTGTCGGGGCAGACGATCATCGCCGTCTCGCCATTGAAGGTTGTCATACGGACATCGATCTCGACGTCGAGCAGGACGCCTGCCTTGGTGCTGTGCCGGATGTTCTCGAAGTGCGTCCGCCCTCCAACCACCGCGCTCAGGTTGTCGGTCAGGAGCTCGCGATCCTCCGAGGGGCGGATGTCAGCAAGGGTGAGCGCCAGGAATTCAGCGCGGCTGTATCCGTAGAGCTCCAACGCCGCGTTGTTGGCCGACAAGATCTGCAGGTTGCCGCCGGGTGACGTCGACGTGGCCGGCCTGGTGACGAACAGCGGCCGTGGATTCTCGTCAAAGAGGGAACGGAAGGTCTCTTCGCGCGCCGCAGCGATCCGTGACTCCTGGGCCAGCTTGGACGCAGCCGACTCAGCTGCGAGGATCCGGGCGCGCGCGCTGCGAAGCGCGGCGAAACGAGCGAGCAGGAAAATGAGCAGACTGGAGAAGACGACGATGAAGAGTGAGGCCAGAAAGCTGATCGTGAACCCACTTGCGGCACTCGAGGCTTCCTGCTGCGTGACGGTGACCAACTCGGCGTCGAGCGCCGTGAACGCCGGATCACCAGCTGTCGCTTCGAGGTGCGCTGCCTCCGATGCGTTGCCGAGACGCATGGCGGACACTTCCGCGGAAATGGCGGTCTGGAAGACCGTCGTCAGATTAAGGATGACGGCGCGAGCGGGAGTGGGAACGGCCGAGGAGTCGACCATTGATAAGGCAGCGCTCGTTGCGGCGTGGCGCGCCAGCGTTGGATCGCGAGGGTCGAGCACACCCTCGTGCTCTGCGGCCACGACCGCACGCAGCCCGGCGGTCGCCTGATAGGCCGCTTCTTGCTGGTCCGACCACGAATGCAACCCGACGAGGGCACCGAATATCCCACCGGCGATCACGACGAAGACAGCGCCACGGATCCAGAAGCGGACACCTCGTCGCGTCGAACGGCTGGCTCCGTATCTGTCGAATATCAACCGATCTACCTCGTGAGAGACGTGAGCGAGCGATGGGCTACCTCACAACGTTCAACAGTACGAGGAGCAAACAGAGGCGTTGGTGTCAGCGGCGAATCTGAACATCACCGAGTCGCTTACGCGATGTCGCGTCAATGGGGAGCGGGGTCAATTCGGCGTCTGGAGGCGGTAGTGGATCCGGCCCGGTACATTGGAAGTTTGGGAGATGTGGCGACGAGCTGCACCGTCAGACCCGAACTGGGATTACTTCGCTGCCCGAAAGGCGGAGCCGTCTGGCTCAAGCTATACGCTGACCGTCGGGCCGCACCATCTCGATCCGGCGGAGCTGCGATTCAGCACGAGCATCGATGAAAACCGGGAGCGTATCAACGTTACTGTATGGCACACACTCTTTCCGTGCCTCGACGAAGGAACACGTCGACAAATGACTTATTTGGTGTTACATGGCCTCCTTGGCGAGGATGCTGTTGGCGTGGTGCGGGAGAGTTGAGACCGCCGTCGAACCTTCCGCTATATATGGCATCGAGCGCGCTGTCCTTCAGGCGCAGGTGAGGCGTTGTCTGCGTCTGCCACGCGGGAGCGTTACGTGCTCGGACACATGACGGGCCTGGACGGGCGTATTCGCATTGTTGTTATGAACACTGCGCTAAAGCGCATCGACCACTTGGACAAACCCTATCGCTTGCGGCTGCTGATACACCTCACCATGCCTCGCCACCTGGCCTGCCCGATCGAGACGAGTCAGGGGAACTCGATGCCTTCGAGGCCCGGGTATCGCCGACGATACCTGGGGTGGTTTCGCTGGACGAGTCACGGGTGGGAGCACGAGGACACTGAATTGGTGCGTTAGTGACACTAGTCGGGCGATCACGGCGATCAACGCCATACCGGCGAATCGACCTTGGCGCATCGAGGTCAGCGTCGAGGACGATCCTCGTTGGCAAGGCTTGAGCGACGACCTTTTCGACTGATGTCGCAGACGCCTTTAGCGCTCCTCGGCGACATCAGCCCAAGTGCTTTGAGCCCCGGGCAACACCACCGATAGACGCACGGGTGGAAAGTAGGAAGTGGGGTAGCTTTCAAGCGGGGAGCTCGTGATCCGCCAAGGATCGAGCTCGGAGACCGTCGGGTTCCGCGAGCAGCGTCACGCAGCCGCATCGATGGGGCCCAGCGCGGTCTTCGACGCCGTCACACGAGCACGAGGATCCTTCCGTCGGAGGGGTGCCGATAGCCGCCTCGTTAGGGGATGACTTAGAATCATCATAGCTTCAGATTTATGAGGATAGCGAAATGATCCCTGGGGTCCGCGCGAGCCTTGCGGTCGATCGGATCCCGGAGGAGGTGCGCGAACTTCTGGACCGGAAGGGCTGGCCGTGGCTTGGGAGGAGGGGGTCCCTGGGATCGCGGGAGGTCCGCCTCGACGGCAACCCATTCCGCGAATTCACGCTGCGCGCGTTCGCGAGGGATCTTGGCCGGTCGCGAGTGCGGACATGGCGATTGCTGCTCGAGGAATTCGAGGATGCCTCGACGGCGCGCGCCATTCTCGAACTGGAGCTGACTGTGCTGCCACTGGGCGAGGACTCGAGTTGGCTCAGCGTCGGCGGCATGTTCTCGCCCATGATGTTTCACGGGCGAGACGGCCTGGTTGGACAACCAGTAACGCGTCGAATCGCCAATGAGCTTGCGCGGGCGCTGCTGGAGCAGGTCGCTACGATGCTCGAGGGAGCAGCGTTGGTCGGCAAGCCGGCGAAGGCGGCTGCTCAGGGCCGGCATCCAGCGGGCGGCAAGCGGGTCACGACGGGGGAGCCGAAGGCGTTCGGCGCCCGTCGACTCTAAGGCTAGCAATGCCGATGGGCAGGTCACGTCGAGTGCGATGAGCTGCTGCCACTTCCCTGACAGGGGATCATCGAGACAGAACTCGCGCTGCGGGCCGCTCACACCATCTCGGTGATGCCTGGTCAGGTGCTGAAGGTGTCGGGGGACCCTAGCTGATGCGACCGACGGTTCGGGAGGTGTGACCATGCTTGCCACACGTGCGCCAGACCTCACCCTGGTGGTGGGGATCCCGTTTGGTTTCATGTTGGTTGCAGGTGTCTTCTGCTGGCTCTTGTACCACCTGCTGTCGCGACGCGACTAGCCGCGCACCGGATCACCGGCGAAACGGCGCGTCGGAGTCGCAGGGATGGTCGCGCTGCATACGCACGTCCTCGTGGCCGCGGCGATCGGAGGGCCGAACCCGGTGATGTGCCTCATGGGATGCCGCCCTGTAGCGGGAGGCGGCGGCCCGAGTGAGACGTGACCGCTTCGTCAGGTGAACGAGGCGTCAGGGGCAGGAAGCGTGATCTCCGCGACGACCTCGATCAGCTTGGTTCGACCTGAACGTCCGGAGCGCATCCGCACCGCGCGCCGCGACACGTGCAGCCATTGGGCGACGGCAGTGATCACGGCGGCGTTCGCCGCGCCACGTTCTGGCGGCTCGAGCACCCACAGCGACAGCGTATTCCCGTCCCAGATGCGGCGCACGGTGGCCGCCTTAGGGTGCACCCGCACTGCAACCATGGTCATATTCCGACCGCAGCGCTGTCACACGATTGCACATGCGCAGCCGAGAGCGTCGGGCTGCCATGAGTGCCGACGCCTAACGCGACGGTTGAACGCGCACAGCAGCCGATCAGCCCGATGGGCAGGCACTCGACGGGCCAGGGTCAGCGAGGCAGACGCGCGCGCCCGCGTCGACCGAGCGCGGTGGCCGCCGCTCGGGCACTGCGCCGATCGTCGGCTCGGGCCTCCTCGACGACGCTCCGCAAGTCCCCAACGTGGGCGTCGAAGATTCGACGGGCAGCATCGAGCACATCCTTGACCTGGGGGTCACGGAGGCGGTAGTAGATGCTGGTTCCGGTGCGCCGGTTGTCGACGAGATTCTTCATGCGCAGAATCGCGAGTTGCTGCGAGGCCGCCGCAGCGTCGGGGCCGAGGCCGACCTGCAACTCACTGACATTCTTTTCCCCGTCGACGAGCAACTCCAGCAGGCGGATCCTGGTGGGGTGAGCAAGCGCCTTGAAGAAGTCTGCCTTGAATCGCTGCAACGCTCCGGCCATTCACGCTCCACCACACGAATCTCTGTAACTCTAGAGATTAGCATATTGATCGAGGCTCACCGCAATTGCCAAGAGCCTCACCTCGTTCGCCCTCGGCACACCCGGACGTGGCGGCGATGCAGATGGCTTGGCTGTTCGGTCGTGCACGCCAGACGTTGCTGGTGCAATCGACTCGGTACCACCGCATCTGCGCTTCACCGGTCAGGTGGCGCCTAGCGACGGGGGTCTGCCAACGTCCCGCAGACGGTCAGGAATTATACGGCCGATCGCCCGAAGGCTGTGAGTGGCTTACCCGACACTCAAGAGCGGCAGAGCCGCTCGTTCTCACTTGTGCAATCGCTGCAGGTAGCTGCGCCCACAACGGCCCAGACACTTCCGAAGCGGGCGTTCGACTGTCAGTTCGAGGACATGTCCAAGTAGCCATTTCGGCGCCGTGCGGCTCTCGCTTTTGGGATCAGTACAGCGGACGCCCCGCGAGCCAGCAGCGCATGATTGTACGAAGCTAGGAGTAGTGATGTCCTCAATGAAGGCGCGGGTCGAGGCAGGGTTCAAGCGTTTCGAGAGCGCGCTCGGTGTTGACCGCGAAGGACGAACCGTGTGGGTGTGGCTCTTACCCCCGGGAATCGGCCTCGCCACCGCGATGATGGTACTGCTCGTTCCGGGAATATCGAGCGGAATGGGAATGTTCGGTCGGCTGACACTGGCTATCTTCGGGCTGCTGGCCGTGACGACGATCGCGTCGATCTACCTCATCGCGTTCGACAACGACCATAACCAGCAGCCCCCCGTCGAGGATCCGCCAGCTCCTGGTCACGACGACGGTCGCGAGATGCCGCAAGCACGGTCCGGCCCTGCGCGCCGCTCCAGTTGAGCGCCTTGGCAGCGTGGAGCGCAGAGAGCCAAGGCAGCAGGACGTGGGTTTGGCAGGCCTTTGCGTGAAGCGCTCCGGGAGGATGCCATGACCTCACTCTTGGCCGCGTGCCTGAACCGGAATGAAGATCCGCTCGCCACACCCGACACACTTCATAAGAGGGCGCTCGTCGGGCGGAATCAGTTCAGCCTGATCAAACGTCAGCGGGATTATCCGATTGCTGCCACAGATGGCACAGGTCATTCCCAGCCATTCAGGGCTACGCCTCGCCACTGTATGAGGACGGTACAGACGGAAAGATGATCCGTCCGTGCGCTAGCGTACGCCTTGACGGTGGCGCGTCACGTATGTCACCGCCGGAGACTGGATCGCCGCCCGTGGCGAAGTAATCAATTACGAAGGCTGGACGACCCTCCGCCAGGAGCACTTCCGACCTGTTCCATAGCGAGCTGACCCACATCGCGAATCTCGCACCAGCCGATGGATACGGGTGCGGAGGCGCTCGAAGCGAGGACGGATGACGCCGGCAGAAGGGGTGGCGCGCAATTGCTCAAGACATCGCCACGTTTTCATTTTCCGACCACGAATCCGTGCCGCAGTTCGCAGATGGTGAGCCCTGGGTTTTGCGGAGTCGGATTACTGGACTGCCGTGCTGCAGTTCCACGAGGAGGACGTCATCGGACGAAGGGTGCGTCGTGACGTTCAGCGCGACGTGTAGGCGGCGAGAAAGGCCGCAACTCCGGCCTGCGCGTACTCGTCAAGCTCGGGGGGAAGGGGCAGCGCAGCGTTGCCGCAGAGCATCACACGTTTGATGCATCGACATGACTAGCCAGTTGAAGTCTTCGGCCGCCAGATGCGGGTTGGGGTACTCATGGTCCCTTCCCAGGGGCTGTCGCGACCGGGTCCGTTGACGAGGTTGCTGAACAACGCCAACAAGCCGCCTGATCGGGCGGCGCCGAGCGCGCCATTGGGTTACGCCGGCATCGACTTCGGATGACTAGTTTCCGAGCAACTTCGATCGGCGCATGGTGATCGTCGATGGCTACTTGGCAGCGATCGAAAAGGGGGGTGGATAGACATCTTGAGGCGGTCTTGGGGCACGCCCGAATACAAAAACGGACCCTCACCTTCCCAAGGTTGAAGTTGCGGGTTCGAGCCCCGTCTCCCGCT
>JBIOIZ010000103.1:0-10155 GCA_044450385.1 Candidatus Dormibacteria bacterium | reverse complement strand
TCGTCCCAGTCTGGCGGCGACCAGATCGGTGAGGCTGGAAGGCACCGGAAGGACGCGGTCGTCCGCTGGACGGCCGATCAGCTCAGCGGCAATCTCCAGCGCGTAGAGCGCATTGCCGCCGGTGGCGCGCTCGATCTGCACCAGCGCGTGCCGCGGCAGCGACTGCTGGGTCCGCTGCTTGATGACCTCGTGCAGCGCGGCGAGCGTGAGAGGGCCGACCTTGATCATGTGGCGGCGATTGGGGTCGGCGGCGCGATCAAGGCGGAGCGGCCGGGTCGTGCCCGTCCTGATCGTCAAAACCAAGGCCACGGACTCGCTGTGCAGACGCCGCGCGGCAAATATCAAGGCGCGCGCCGACGGCGGGTCGAGCCAGTGCGCATCATCCACCGCGACGACCAGTGGACCCTCCGCAGCCAGCAACCGCAGCACCGACAGCACCGCGGCGCACAGGGCGAGCTCGTCGATGCCCCGAGGCGGAGCCGGGGCGCGAAGCAGGGCCGCGGCGATGGCCTCCCGTTGTGGAATCGGCAGCCGGTCGATCATCGAGTCGTCGACCCCGTCGAACAGATCAGCGAGGGCCGCGAACGACAAAGTCGCCTCCGATTCGCTCGGCCGGGTCACGATCACGCGTGCACCCCGGGCGCCGGCCTGACGCAGTGCCTCCCACCACAACGTGGTCTTGCCGATGCCCGCCTCGCCCTCCAGGGTGAGCTGGGTGAACTCCCCTCCCAAGGCGCTGAGGAAGTTCGCAATCGCCAGCCGTTCCTGGTCCCTCCCGATCACCCCGCCCACCGCATCTCCCATGCGCCAGATGATGGGTCTCAACCGGCATCCCCTGCAGGTTCACCGAGGTGGCGGCGAGCTGATCACTCGTCCTCAAGGATGACGCGGCCGCCGTGGCGCTCGGCTACGCTCGGGCCACCTCCATGATTGCCGAGTCGTTCAAGCGTTTCAGCGGGCTGCATCCAGCCGTCCCAGACGGGGTCATCGCGATTCTGCTGATGGCGATCGCGGACGTCGCCGCCTACCAGGACAGCGGGAGACCAAGCGTCGCGCAGGTGGTGATGATCGCGCTCATCACGCTGCCGGTGGCGGTTCGGCGATCGTTCCCGACTGCCGTCGTGGTGTTGGTCGGCGGCGCCCTGATATTGAACTTGCTGCTCGGTCACACCAATTCATTCATCGAGAACTTCGCGATCCTGCTGGCGCTGTACACGTACTACGCGTCGGTACCCGCAGGATGGCGGATCGGGGTCATGACCGTCGTGTTGATACTCGGGGTGATCGCCGGCATCGCGCTGGGCTGGCGCATTCAGCACCGGGTCTACGTGTCCGATATCGGGTACAACGCCATCATCTTTGCTCTCCCCGTCATCCTCGGCTACGGCGTCCGCACGCGGCGTGCATACATTGCCCAACTCCATGAACGTTCGACGCTCCTCGCGCGCGAAGCTGCGGTGGCCGAACGCACCGCCATCGCTCGAGAGCTGCATGACGTGGTCGCCCACAGTCTGAGCGTGATGGTGCTGCAGGCCACGGCGGCCCGGCGGCTGGCCCGACGCGATCCCGGCAGCGCCGCGGCCACGTTCGACGTCATCGAGCAGACTGGGCGTGATGCTCTCGGAGATCTCCGGCGCGCCATCAGTGTGCTCAAAACCGACTCCCTTGAAGCCGCGTCGCTTGCACCGCAGCCGAGCCTGCTCCAGCTGGACGCTCTGATCGACCAGGTTCGCCAAGCAGGTGTCTCCGTCCACTTCAGCGTCGAAGGGACGAAGCGGCCGCTCGCCCCGGGTGTGGAGCTCTCCGCGTATCGCATCGTGCAGGAGTCCTTGACCAATGTGCTGAGACATTCGGGCGCGAGCGACGCAGTGGTCGCGATCACGTATGGGTTCGACGATCTGATTGTCGAAGTGACCGATGACGGGCGCAACGGCGCGGCTCCATCGGGCAGCGGCAGCGGCCTCGTCGGCATGCGGGAGCGAGTGGCGCTGTTGCATGGCGACTTTCGTGCGGGTCCGACCGCCAAAGGATTCAGCGTTTCGGCCCGCTTACCGCTCGATCCGCTCCCGCCATGATCCGTGTGCTGCTGGTCGACGACCAGCCCCTGGTGCGTGCGGGGCTGCGGACGCTTCTTGAGGATGAATCAGATATCGAGGTGGTGGGTGAAGCTGCCGATGGCGACGAGGCGGTCGCACTCGTCGGTGCACTGACCCCGGACGTCGTGCTGATGGATATTCGCATGCCCGTCGTTGATGGGATCGAGGCAACCAAGCGCATCACGGCGCAAGGGTCCGTCGCGCGAATCGTGATTCTGACGACCTTTGATCTCGATGAGTACGTCTTCAGCGCGCTGCGCGCCGGGGCGTCCGGGTTCATGCTCAAGGACGCCACTGCAGAGGAGATCGTCCGCGCGATACGCGTCGCACGATCGGGCGACGCATTGCTCGCACCGTCGGTGACACGTCGATTGATCGAGCGCTTCAGCGGACATGTGCCGAAGGTGGAGGGCCGCCAGCTGCGATCGCTCACCGAGCGAGAACGTGAAGTGCTGCTGCTCGTGGCTCGTGGCATGAGCAACACCGAGATCGCACGACGTCTCTTTCTTGGTGAGACGACCGTGAAGACGCACGTGGCGCACATGCTGGACAAGCTTGATCTGCGCGACCGTGTCCAAGCTGTCGTTCTTGCGTACGAATCGGGGTTGATCGAGCCAGGGCTGAGCTAAACACTCGATCTCATCCGAGCGATCGAGTTGCAATCAGCATCGCGAATGACGCTCGATGGGCGGCCGCCGCCGGACCATGTGCGCACCGGAGTCGCCGGCAATCGGCATCAAGGAGCGTCGTGATGAGGGCGAGCAGCGGGTTGCGACCGGCATCGTGATTGCCCCCGCTTCACTCAGCGCGCCGGCGTCCGGGTCGGCCGCCGCAATCACAGATCCAACCGGAACTACTCGGTCACGATTCACGTCCGAGCGCTCGATCGTCGTTCTGCTGGCCCTGTCCGTCCTCGCCCTCCACCTGGCCACCAATGGGCTGTATGGCTACCATCGCGACGAGCTCTACTACCTGGACAGCGCGCGCCACCTGACGTGGGGATTCGTCGACTATCCGCCGATCACGCCGGCCATTGCTCGGTTGAGCGAGGTGCTTTTCGGTAACAGCGTCTGGGGCCTTCGTCTGTGGCCTAGCCACGCCGGCTCGGCGATGATCATCTTGAGTGCGCAGATTGCCCGCGAACTCGGCGGCGGCCGGACCGCGCGCCTACTCGCCGCGTTCAGCGCTGCCGCCAGCCCAGTGTTGCTCGGCTCCAACTGGCTCTTCGAGACGGTGACCTTCGATCAGCTCGCGTGGCTGGTGTGCTCCTGGCTCACGGCGAGGATTGTGAGGACCGGGGATCGGCGCCTCTGGGTGGCTCTCGGAGCGTGCGTTGGGGCTGGACTCGAGACGAAGTACACGATCCTCGCTCTCGTCGGTGGCCTGATCGCCGCCATTGCACTCACCCCGCTGCGCCGGCATCTGCGCAGTCCGCAGCCCTGGGTAGGTCTGGCTCTGGCCTTGTTGATTGTCTGTCCGAATGTGATCTGGCAGGCGGCGCATGGCTGGCCGTCGGTCGACTACACGGTGAGCCACCACGCTGCCCAGGCCGGTGACTTCGGGCCGCTGACATTTCTCACCAGTCAGCTCGCGCTGATCGGCCCTCTCGCGATCCCGGTGTGGCTGGGTGGCTGGTACTGGCTGCTGTCTGGCAGGGGCCGTGCACTCGGCATCGCAGCGCTGGTGGTCTTTGCTGTCTTTTTGTTCGCCGGCAAGGGGTATTACATTGGCCCGCTGCATCCCCTCCTGATGGCCGCCGGGATGTGCGGCATCGAGGCTTGGACACGACGGCGCGTTTCCTGGCTTCGATCGACGGCGATCATCGCCCTTCTGCTTCAGGCGGCCGTGCTCCTGCCGATTGCAATGCCGGTGATCCCCGAACCTCTGATGGCACGCTCCGTTCTGCCGTCGATCCGCACGGATTTTGCGGACACCGTGGGCTGGCCGGACCTGGTTGCGGAGATCGACGCCGTCTACCGTTGGATGCCCGCGCTCGCTCGATCCCCGATGATCCTGACGGGCAACTACGGCGAAGCCGGTGCAGTCAACACCTACGGACCGTCGCTCGGGCTTCCGGTTGCCGTATCAGGCGAGCTCAGCTACTACTACTGGAGGCCCGCACGCGTCAGCGGCTCCGTCATCGCCGTGGGCCTCGGCGCAGCATTCCTCTCGACTCTGTTCGACGGTTGTTCGACGGTCGGCATGGTGTCCAACCAATTTGGGTTGCACAACCAGGAGTCCGGAGCGCCAATCGTGGTCTGCGCTCAGCCACGTGTCACAGCCGACAAGCTCTGGATTGCCCTGAAGTCCTTTCAGTGACGAAGTTGCGGCGAGGTCTCGTCAGGCACTTGCCGGCGCCCGCCACAGGTCGATGCCGCTTTCGACCGCGTGTTGATCGATTTCGGCGAGCTCGTCAGGAGAGAAGTCGAGGTGGCCGAGTGCCGCGACGTTCTGCTCCAGCTGGCTGACGCTGCTCGCGCCGATGAGCACGCTGGTGACACGCGAGTCGCGGAGCGCCCAGGCAAGCGCCATCTGGGCAAGGCTCTGGCCGCGCCGCTCTGCGATGGCGTTGAGCGCGCGCACATGGTTGAGATTGGCTTCGCTGAGCATGTCCTCGGTGAGGGTGCCGTTCTGCCGGGCGCGCGAGCCCTCGGGGATGCCGTTGAGATACCGATCGGTGAGCATCCCCTGCGCCAGGGGTGAGAATGCGATGCAGCCCACCCCTTCGGCGCCGAGCACATCGAGCAACCCCTTTTCGATCCACCGGTTCAGCATCGAGTACGACGGCTGGTGAATAAGCAATGGGGTGCCGAGCCGGCGCAGGATGGCGATGGCCTCAGACGTCCGCTGGGCAGAGTACGAAGAGATGCCGGCATAGAGCGCCTTCCCCTGCTGGACCGCAGTGTGCAGCGCCCCGAGCGTTTCCTCGAGCGGGGTGTTGGGATCGAATCGGTGGTGATAGAAGATGTCGACGTAGTCGACGCCCATGCGCCGCAGGCTCTGATCCAGGCTCGCGAGCAGATACTTGCGCGAGCCCAGGTCGCCGTACGGTCCCGGCCACATGTCCCACCCGGCCTTGGTCGAGATCACGAGCTCATCGCGGTAGCCACGAAAGTCGGTGCTCAAGATGCGGCCGAAGTTGGATTCAGCACTGCCATATGGCGGGCCGTAATTGTTCGCAAGGTCGAAATGCGTGATGCCGAGGTCGAACGCCCTGCGGAGGATTGCGCGCTGCGTGTCGAGTGGCCGGACCTCGCCGAAGTTCTGCCACAGGCCGAGCGATATCGCTGGGAGCAGGAGGCCGCTGCGCCCGCAGCGGCGGTAAGCCATGGAAGCGTATCGGTCTGGCGCTGGACGATAACCGCTGTCGTCGGTCACGGACCGAGATTCTGGCTGATTGGCGATCGTCTCGGCAGAAAGACGCCGCCGTGGGCGTGGCCAGGGTTGCTGTTCGGCCCTGCCGTGACACTCCATCTATGTCGGCGTGATAGGCCGCCTATTCCGCCGGCGCAGGTCCCCCTCCACACTGGTTCTCAATGGCTTGCTCTTGTTCAGGAAGGCGCGCCTTGGCAGGCGGCGGCCTCATGCATCCATGGCCATCACGGACGACGGAGGCGGTTGGGCCTCCCCGATTATCCCTCCCACTGGTGGCGACCTGAGCACAACCGGCAACGGCGTTGGATCGATAGGTGAGAATCGAATTCTCACCTTGCTTCCCGTTGCCGAACGCCTGCCACTGCTGGAGGCGGCGAGCAGCGTCACCTTCCACGTGAAAGCGGTCCTGTTTGAACCAGGGACCCCGATCGGCGCCATCTACTTCCCGACGGACGGCGTGATCTCGCTGGTCACGCCGCTGCACGACGGGGCCATCGTCGAGGTGGCAACCATCGGCAACGAGGGAATCGTCGGGGTACCGCTCGCGCCGGTCAGCGGCCTCGCCGTGCGTGCCATCACCCAGGTCGCCGGCCATGGTCTTCGGGTGGAGACACCCATCTTCCTCGAATGGTTCGAGCGAAGCACCGCGTTTCGGACCCTGGTGGATCGGTATACCCAGGCGTTGTTCGGCCAGATCGCGCAGGCGGCCGCGTGCAACCGGCTGCACTCGAGTGAGGAGCGCCTCAGTCGCTGGCTGTTGATGAGCCAGGATCGCGTCGGGTCGAATCAGTTCATGATCACCCAGGAATTCCTCGGCCAGATGCTCGGGGCCCGGCGCTCGACGGTTTCCGTTTCCGCGGGCATTCTGCAGCGGGCGGGTCTCATCAGATACTCGCGGGGACACGTCACGATCGTGGACCGCCAGGCGCTCGAGGCGGTGTCTTGCGAGTGCTACGCGGTGATCAAGGCAGAGCTGGACCGAGTGGCGGGCTGAAACGCCCAACCGTACGTCTCATGGCGCGTCCTTCACGCGCGCATTACATACGTTGCACAGTTACACGCGGTGCGCAAGGACGATGCCACGCACTGGCGAGCGCATGTTGTGCAGCTGTTGCGCGTCATGGTCCCGTCCCCGCGTAACACGTGCGCGTACCGACAGTACGAACACGGCGCAGCAGCCGGGCACATTGAGCGGTGGGACCCGCGGAGAACTGATTCATGAAACAACGACTCCTCATCGTGAGTGGCACCGTGAGTCTGCTCATGCTCGCAGCGTGCGGTGCTGCAACGCCGGGCACAACAACGCCGACCGCACCACCATCTCAGACACCGACCGCGGTGCCAACGGCGGTGGCAACCCCAACGCCGGTCGCCACACCGACGCCGACTCCGGTGCGAGCAACGCCTGCTCCCGCAACAGGGACCGCCACGTCGCTGCGCACCGTCGGCAATCTCGGCCCGATCCTTGTCGGACCTGGCGGCAAGACCCTGTACATCTTCCTCGCTGATACCGGAACGACATCCACGTGCAATGGTTCGTGCGCGCAGAACTGGCCACCGCTCACAACATCGGGAGCGCCGCGCGCACTCGCCGGCATCTCACAGAGCTTGCTCGGTACCACTCGCCGAGGTGATGGAACGCTACAAGTCACCTACCACGGACATCCCCTCTACTACTTCGTCGCCGACAGCGGCCCCGGCACGGCGAGTGGCGAAGGGATCGACGCCTTCGGTGCGCATTGGGAGGTTGTCAACGCCGCCGGACTCGCCGTGGTCAAGTGAAGGAGGCACTACGCGCGGGAGTGCTACCATCGGCGGCCGGCGGGACAGGACAACGTCGGCTTGAAGGGGAGCGCAATGCAGGGGAAGTCGATGCACATCCGGCTTCGCGTCACCGTCGCGGGCGTGAGCGCCATCGGGACTCTCATCACCGCCGCGACGGCCGGCTCTCAGACGGCGTTGGCGTCGTCGAACGCGGCGATCCAGGGAGGTCTCCAGGCGTTCGCCGTGTCCGGCACGTATCACTTCCAACAGCTCTTCTCGGGCGCCGACGGGCAGCTATGGTTCGTCACCGCCAATTCCCAACTGGGCAAGATCTCGTCGACCGGGCAGGCAGCGCTGACCACCGTGGTCCTGCCGCATGGCGGCGTCCCGGCGGTGGTCGCAGGGGCGGGCAGCGCGGGGGTCTGGTCATACGCTAACGACGTCACCTCCACCTTCAGCGCCGGCGCGTGCACCGTCACGCTGGTCACTCCCGGCGGCGTCGTTGAGCCGGTGACGCTGCCGGCGATCGCTGCACCGAGCTATTGCGGCGGCGCGGCGGCGGATGCCGGCGGCAATCTCTGGGTCTCCCTTGCGAATCCATGTGGGGCATTCACCTGCGGGAGGCGAGTCTCCTTCGTTGCAGAGATCTCCCCCAGTCGAGTTGTCACCCTGCTCCCACCGGTGCGCCCGGGAGCGCACGCCGGCCCGGTGACCCTCGGAAACGATGGAGCGATCTGGACTCTTGGTGGCGACCCCCTCATGACCATGGGCCGGTACACGACGACTGGGTCGACGACCGGAATCCAGATCCCGATCGGTGGTGCATTGGTGCGGCTCCTCCCCAGCTCCGGCGGCATGTTCTGGGGTGCGAGGCCGGTCCTGTGCATCGGGCAGACGTCCTTGTTCTGCCTTCGCATCGATCGCTTCAGTCCCGGAGCCGCGACCGCCAACTTCTTCATCTTCCCGGTCGGGATCAACCTCTCCGGCAGCTATCAGCTCGCTGTCGATTCAGCCGGCTTGCTGTGGCAGGCAGGTGGCGAGCGCAGCGAACCAGATCGATTCTTCCGTATGAACGCCGACGGGACCATCGACCGGAGCAGCGCCTTTCCCACACCCGGAGGGTCGGCACTTCATTCCGATGGGACGCTCGCCGTGGCCATGAACGGAGCGCTGTGGACGTCCGCGCAGACAACTGCAGGACACGAATACCTGGTCGAGTTCGTTCCCACCCCCTGATCAGACCTTTGAGCCCGGAGGTTCGGTCAGGGGTGCGCACCCCCCATGGCGAACGCGGTCGTCAGGGCTGAGACGAGGTGCTCAAAGCTGCGGTCGGTGTCGACCGGTAACCCGAAATCCCCTACTTAGCCTTGAGGCTAAGATCCATAGCCACCCGTCCACCCCGCGATGAGACAGGTCTCAGCGACGCGGCTGCGTCACTCCCCGAGTCTGCCCCGAGATCGGACGCTGTGGGGCACTCGCTCGCCCGAAGATCTCGACGTGCGGATCCAGAGGGGGCGGGGCGGGGCGGAGCTCGTCGATCATCTGACGTTCGAGTTGGTCGACCCTCATTGCGAGGTCGCGCAGCGGGGGCCGCACAGTCTTGCGTCCGGCGCTGAGATCGGGATGGCCGGACGTGCCCGCGATGGGCAGAGCTCGAAGCACGTCGATTACCGCGACGGCCGCCTCCAGAGCCTCGTCGTGCAGCCGCTGGGTGGGCAGCGACCCGAATTGCTCGAGCTGGGCCCGCGACCGGAGGACGGCCGCAAGGTCCCGTGGCCGATCGGTCGAGAGACCCTCCGCCGGAAAGGCGAGCGTACGCACGGATTCAAGGTATGCGTGCCATCCGGCCGACACCTCCAGATAGACGGCGGCGCGGCGTTCGAGGTACGACGACGGCGGTGGTGGATCGGGCGTGTCATCCACATTCCGTCCCGTCACCCGCATCGCGACGGCGGCACCGATCAGCCCGCTGCCGAGCACGACGGCGGCGATGATCACAACCTCCCACCATGGCGTCACCCACTACACGGTAGCGAGTAGGACGCTCGAGCGGGGTGGATCGTCGCAAGCGCTCCGTTCCGATCGCGTCCGCGTTTGCCAGAATCCGACACCTTGAGCAAGCCGGCAACCGGCATGGTCGTGGTGGGCTCGCCTGGCACGCGCTCGACCACGCCGGGGAAATCGGGGACCGCAGCGCCGGACCGCAGGACGCCGTTCATCCCCCTCTTGCACCCCACGGATGGTGACCATGGTCAGAGCTGGTCGAGGGCTGTCGCAAGACGGAAATCGCGCTCGGTAACGCCGCCTACGTCGTGACTCCAGAGTTGCACGACCACCCTGCCCCATGCGACGAACAGGTCGGGATGGTGGTTCTGTGCTTCGGCGACCACGGTGAGACGGTCAACGAAATCGACGGCCAGAACGAAGTTGGGAAACGTGTACGACTTGCGGAGCTTTCCGTCCTCAAACGTCCAGCCGGCAAGGGCCGTCAACCGCTCTCTGATGGCACCTGGATCGAGCATCCGACACCGGAGGTTACGCGGTTCCAGCCTCCAGGATCTCTTCGAGTTTGTCCTTGATCCAGGAATTCGGGTCCGGGTGTCCCGCTTCGCGCCACTCGGCGAGCAACCGGGTCGGCGGCAGGTCGGAAACCCCGGGGGCCACGTTGTAATGGCGGTCGATGACCGCGATGTTCTCGTCGGCGGAGGGCGGACTCGTCGAATCCCACTCCGCAAGGGCTGCATACCATGCGCGCATGACGGGAGCCGTCATCACTCGCGACTGTTGTGCTGTGGTCACCCGGGCATGGTAGCCGCCGTCCTTTCGCGCCGAGTTGATCCTTGCAGCAGGCGCACAATCCCGTCATGGCGATGTCACGAGGAGGATGCGATGCCCTTCATCGAACCGAGCCGGCTCGAGG
>JBIOIZ010000102.1:0-10246 GCA_044450385.1 Candidatus Dormibacteria bacterium | reverse complement strand
ACGAATCTGAACCCTTCGTCGGGCTCGACCTCAGGCGGGAACAACGTGATCCTGACCGGCACCAACTTCACCGGTGCGACCGACGTGAACTTTGGATCGAGTGACCTCACACCCTGCCCGCCCACGCCTTGCTTCACCTTCAACAACGACACCCAGATCACTGTCGACGCAATCCCCGCGCATGGAGCCGGTGGCGTCAACGTCAACGTGGTGACGCCGAACGGCACGACGGGAAGCCTTACGTACACGTATGTGACGCCACCTCCGACGTTGACGAATCTCAGCCCGCCGTCCGGATCGACCGCCGGCGGGAACAGCGTGACTCTCACCGGGACGAACTTCACCGGTGCGACCGACGTGAATGTGGGCACCCACGACCTCACGGCGTGCCCGTCAGCACCGTGCTTCACCTTCAACAGCGACACCCAGATCACCGTCACGATGCCGGCAAACACGCCGGGCACCATCAATGTCGACGTCGTCACTCCCGGTGGCACGACGGGCGGCCTGCCCTACACCTTCGTTGCACCCGGTCCGACGGTGACCAAGGTGTCACCGAACGCGGGCGCACCGGCCGGGCTCAACACAGTCGTTCTCACTGGCACCGACTTCGAGGCCGCGGGCGCTCCAATCGTTTCGACCGTCACCGTGGGTCCCACAGCCGTCACATCGACGCCATGCGGCACATCACCAACCGCTCCGTGCTTCACGGTGAACAGTGCGACGTCGATCACCATCGAAGTGCTCCCCGCCGGGACCGGGATGATCTATATCACCGTGACCACGCCGGGCGGCACCAGCGCGAAGTTGGCGTCCAACGCTTACACCTACGTTGCTACGACGCCCAATGTTCTGACCGTCTCGCCAAAATACGGGGCAACGGCTGGCGATGCGTACGTGACCGTCGTGGGCGCCAACTTCGGGGACCCGAGCCAAGGCTTTGGTGCAACCGATGTTGTCTTCGGAACCGGCGGATCAGCTGTTGACATCCCTGCAAGCAACACATTCCCCTGCTCCGGCTCGGCAGGATGCTTCGAACAGATCGGCACCACCATCATCGATGTGTACACACCCGCAATGGCGGCGGGCACCGTCGATATCTCGGTGGTGACACCGGGGGGCAACTCGAACCCGGGCATCCCGGACCAGTACACGTTCGTCGCCAGGGGTGCGTTCACGGCCGTCAACCCATTCCGCACGTGCGATACACGAGCGGTGGGGTCAGGCGGCCTCCCCAATCAGTGCAATACCGGGAGGTCGGGTCCGGTCGGCCCGTTGGCCTCGATCACGGTGCAGATCAGCGGTGGACCGGTACCGTCCGGTGCGCAGGCTGCCGTCGTGAACATCACCGCCATCAATCGCAGCAGTGGGGCGACGTTCATCACGGCCTTCCCGGCCGGCGGCTCGCGACCCGTCGCCTCGAACATCAACCTGGCTGGCGGCGCGGTCGAATCCAACCTCGCCATCGTGCAATTGAGTGCCGGCGGAGCGATCAGCATCTTCAACTCCGCGGGCAGCGCTGACGTGATCGTCGATGTCGAGGGCTATTTCGCGTCCTCGGGCGGCGGCCCGGCGGGTGCCTTCCACAGCATTACTCCGCTGCGCATCTGCGATTCTCGCGGAGGCACGGGGAACCCGTGGCTCTGTGCGACAGCCAGCCACGTGAGCAGCGATCCACTGACGGCCGGCACCTGGCGTCGCGTCGTTCTCTCCGGCGTCCCAGGCAACGTGCCACCAACGACGCCGGACATTCCGAACGACGGAACCGCAGCAGCGGCGGTGTTCAACCTCACCGCGACCGGCGGGAGTGCGTCGACATTTCTGTCGGTAGCGGTGCCGACCAGCGGTGACGCATGCCCGGCGACGAAGCCGACTTTCTCGAACCTCAACCCGTCGGCGGGAACGACCCTGCCCAACCGGGTCATCTCAAACCTCGGCCCGAGCCAGGACATCTGCCTGTATTCCAACGTCGGGACCATCAACTTCATCATCGACGTGAACGGCTGGTTTGGGGCGGCGAGTGCAGCATCGGGAGCGTTCTTCTACTCGGTCCCGCCCACGCGGATTTGCGACACGCGTCCGACCTTCGGCACGCGTTGCCAGGGGTCGCCGCTGAAAACAAACTACAGTGAGGTCGTTCATGCCGCGGGCATCGTGGCGGTGCCGGCCTGGAACATGCACGCCCAGCCACCGCCCATCGCTGTGGTGGCGAACCTCACGGGCATCGCGGGGTCGGCATCAAGCTATTTCACGCTGTATCCAAGTGATGCGACCTCGAAGCCGACGGCGTCCGACCTCAACCCGAGCGCCGGTCAGGTGATCGCAAATCTCGCCGTGACCAGCCTCGCCCAGACCGGGGCCAATGTCGGCAACCTCAACCTCTACAACGCGGTCGGTTCGATCAACGCCATCCTCGACGTCGCCGGCTGGTTCCAGTAGGAGGCGCCCGCCGGCGCGGGTTCGCCCGGCTTGGCACGGATCGCAGCCGCGAGGATCTCGAGACCGTGGATGATCCGCGGCCCGGGGCGGCTGAAGTATGCGGAGCCGTCGACGGCGAGCACACGTCCCCGGCGTGCGCACTCGAGGTCGTCGAACCCGGGTCGTGACGCGACTCCGGGAACCAACTCGAGCGTTCTTGCCAGGTCATAGCCACAAGGCATCAGGATCATGACGTCCGGTCGCGACGCCATCACCTCGTCCCACGACACGTATCGGGACGGCGCTCCCTCTGCGCTCAGCACGTCGACGCCGCCCGCGAGGCGGACCATCTCGGGTACCCAGTGACCCCCGACCATGAGCGGCTCGGTCCATTCGATACACACGACCCGCGATCGCGGGTCGGGCGGGGTCAGCGCGCGGACATCGCGGATGTGCCGGCGCATCGTTTCGGCAACACGCCTCGCGTTGTCGGCGCATCCAGTCGCCGCGCCCACCTCCTCCACTGAGCTGCAGATCTCGTCGAGCGAGCGAGGCTCGAGTGACAGAACAGGGACGTCGCCGGGCAGGCGGCGCACTGCTCGCCGCACCTGGCTGTACGCGACAGCGCAGACGTCGCACAGTTCCTGCGTGATGATGAGGTCGGGGCTGAGCTGCGCGAGCGCGGCCTCGTCAAGTTGGTAGATGCTCGATCCGGCGTGGCGTGCGGCGTGGATGTGGCGATCGATATCGCGCGGGGTCGCGTTCTCGGGCACCAGCTCGCTCGAAGTGACCTTGGGGAGGTCGCGGGCCGCCTCGGGGTAATCACATTCATGCGTGACCCCGACGACATGCTCGCCTGCTCCGATCGCAAAGAGGATCTCGGTCGCGCTGGGCAAGAGCGAGACGACGCGCGCTCCCGAGCTCACGGAACGGCCGGATCTGCCGCCGGGGAGCGCCGCAAACCGCGGAGCAGCGACACCATCTCGACCGCCGCCACCGCCGCCTCCGCGCCCTTGTTCCCATGTTTGCCGCCGGCTCGGTCGGTGGCCTGCTCGATGGTGTCGACGGTCAGGACACCGAACGTGGCGGGAACTCCGGTGACCGCGTGGACGGAAGCGATTCCCAGTGCGGCTTCGCCGGCAACGTAATCGAAGTGCGGCGTATCACCGCGGATCACGGCGCCGAGACAGACCACCGCATCGACACCACCACGTTTCGCCAGCTCGCGCGCGGCAATTGGGATCTCGAATGCGCCCGGAACCCAGACCACATCAATGTCGCCGGCGCCGACGCCGCTCTCCCGCAGCGCATGAACGGCGCCGTCGAGCAGCCGCGTCGAGATGATGTCATTGAATCGTGAGACCACGATGCCCAAGCGCATCCCGGTCGCATCAAGGCTCCCGGTGTGCACATTCGCGCCATCGATCGCGGCGCCGGCCCGGCCGGCACCGGCGTCATACCGGGTCGACGGCATCGTCGAAATCGAGGCTGTGGCCCAGCTTCTCCTGCTTGACCCGAAGGTACCGTTCGTTGTGAGCATTCGCCGGGATCACCAGTGGGATCTGATCGGTGACCTCCAGCCCGTAGCCGCTCAGTCCGTAGTACTTCTTCGGGTTGTTGGTCAGCACCACCATCCGCTTGACGCCGAGGTCGGAGAGAATCTGCGTGCCGATGCCGTAGTCGCGCTTGTCGACGGGCAGTCCGAGGCTCACGTTCGCCTCCACCGTGTCAAGCCCGCGATCCTGCAGGGCGTATGCGCGCAGCTTGTCCATCAGGCCGATACCGCGTCCCTCCTGGCGCAGGTACACGAGGACTCCCCGCCCCGCGTCGGCGATCATCGCCATCGCTTTGTGCAACTGCGCCTGACAGTCGCAGCGCTGCGAGCCGAACACGTCACCGGTGAGGCACTCGCTGTGCACGCGCACCAACACCGGCTCGTTGCCGCGCACGTCACCCCAGACCAGCGCCACGTGAGTCACGTGGTTGATCACGTCCTCATACGCGTGCGCAACGACCGTTCCATACTCTGTCGGCAGCGTTGTCGTCGCGCCTCGCTCGACGAGTCGCTCGTTGCGGCGACGGTACGCGATGATGTCGTCGACGGTCACGATCTTGATGGCATGTTCCGCGGCGAACACGTCCAGGTCGGGACGCCGGGCCATGCGGCCGTCGGCGCGCATCACCTCGCAGATGACGCCCGCCGGAAAGCGTCCCGCGAGCTTGCAGAGATCGACGATCGCCTCGGTCTGGCCGGCCCGTTCGAGCACGCCACCGACCGCAGCTCGAAGTGGAAACGTATGACCAGGCTTGGCGAAGTCGCTCGGCTTGGCGTGCTCGTCGCAGAGCAGGCGAATCGTGGTGGCGCGATCGAAGGCGCTGATGCCGGTGGTCACCCCGTGCCCGATCGCCTCGATGGTCACGGTGAAGGCGGTCCCAAAGCGCGAGGTGTTGTCATCGACCATCGCCCCCACGCCGAGCTCGTCGAGCCGCCACCCCTCGACCGGCACGCAGATGAGGCCCCGTCCATGCGTGGCCATGAAGTTGACCGCCTCGGGTGTGATGCGATCGGCCGCGATTGCGAGGTCGCCTTCGTTCTCGCGGTCCTCGTCATCCACGATGATCACGAACTTCCCCGCGCGGATATCCGCGATTGCATCCTCAACGCTTGCGAGGCTCATCGTCGTCATCCCTCGTGCGCCGCGGTCGCAAGGACCACCTCTTGGTCCCGTGCCGACAGCGTGCGCGCAACATACCGCGCCATCAGATCAACCTCGACGTTCACCCGGGACGCAACTCGCCAGGCACCGGCGACTGTCGCGGCGAGGGTGACCGGAATCAGCGACACCGTGAACGCCGCGGTGAAGACGTCGACCACCGTGAGGCTGATGCCATCGACCGCGATGCAGCCTTTCTCAGCGATGAGCTCGATGAGGTCATCGGGCGTGGCGATCGTGACCCATCGTGCATTGGCGTCCTCCCGGAGTGCGGTGACCGCGCCGGTTGCGTCCACATGACCCGACACCATGTGACCACCGACCCGGTCGCCGAATCGGAGAGCCCGTTCGAGGTTGACCGTGGCACCGGCGCTCATCTCACCGAGCGTGGTGCGATGCAGTGTCTCCGGCATGACGTCGGCCTCGAAACGCTCAGCGGACACCGCGGCAACCGTGAGGCACGCTCCGTTCACGGCAATGCTTTCGCCGATCTGGAGGTTCGCGAACGGGATCCGCGGCGTGATCTGAATCCGCCCCGGCTGCTGCGACCGTACCGTGCCGAGCGTTTCGACGATCCCACTGAACACTCTGCGTCACTCCTCGCTCTCAGCGTACACAGTATCCGGTCACCACCAGATCCGGGCCGGCCGTCTCCACCGAGACGTCCCGGAGCAGCGGTGCCGCGGCGAGGCTCGGAACCCCGGTTCCCCCCACGGCACCGGGCGACGCACGGCCACCGATGATCCGCGGAGCCAGCATCGCGACCACCTTGTCCACGATGCCGGCGTCGAAGGCGGATCCGAGCACCCCCGCCCCGCCCTCGATGAGCACGCTGATCACCTCGCGGGATCCAAGCATCGCCATCAGGGCTCGGAGGTCGACGCCGTCCGGCCCGTCCTCGATGACCTCGACCTGAACCCCGCATGCGCGCAATCGCGCGACCTGCTCCGGATTCGCTCGGGCGGTGGTCGCGACCAGGGCGGATCCATCGTGCGCTTGCAAGACCCGCGCAGCCTCGGGAATTCGGAGCGCGCTGTCGACGACGACGCGCAGCGGGGATCGGCCGCCCTCGAACCGCGTGGTCAGCGCCGGGTCGTCGGCCAGCACGGTGCTGATCCCCACCAGGATCGCGTCGTGGCTGTGACGGAGCCGGTGCGCAACCGCGCGAGCCTCCTCCGACGTGATCCATTGCGATTCGCCGCCGGCAGTCGCGATCCTGCCGTCGAGAGAGGCGGCGAATTTGGCGGTAACAAAGGGGAGTCCGGTGGTCACGTGTTTGACATAGAATTCATTGAGGCGCTGCGCCTCACTCTCGCGGATGCCGACCTCGACGCCGATCCCGGCGGCGCGCAACGCCTCGACGCCTCGACCCGCTACCAGCGGGTTAGGGTCGGTCATGGCAACAACAACGCGGTGGGGTTTCGCCGCGATCAGCACATCGACACACGGCGGTGTCCGTCCATGGTGTGCGCAGGGCTCGAGCGTGACGAACACGTCGGCACCCGAAGCTGCGTCCCCGGCGACCATGAGCGCTTCCACCTCAGCGTGTGGCGCACCCGCCTTGCTGTGGAATCCGACGGCGACCACCTCCGCTCCCCGTGCGATGACACACCCGACCATGGGATTGGGGCTGGTCGCGAAATCGGCCGACCTCGCAGCCGAAAGGGCAGCGTCCATCAGCGCCTCGTCAGCGCTGGACGCGCCGGTCACGCTCGAGCCGGCACCCGGGGCGGCGAGAGCGTGCCGTCGGGACGCAGCAGCCGGCGGGCTTCAAGGTCGGCGCGGAGCTGGCCACAGGCTGCGTCCGCATCGCCGCCCCGGGTGTCACGGACGGTGACCCGAGCGCCTCGGAGCACGCCGAGGAAACGACGCGCGACGTCGGGCTCTGGCGGCCCCCACGGGCTCCCATCGATCCGGTTCATCGGAATGACGTTTATGTGCGCCTGGGCACGTCGAGCCAGGTCACGAAGACCCTCGGCCTGCTCGACCGAATCGTTGACCCCACCGATCAAACACCACTCGAAGCTGATGCGCCGCCCGGTCTGCTCCGCGTAGCGCGATGCGGCGTCGAGCACCATCCCGAGGGGATACGTCCTGTTGATGGGCACCAGTCGATCGCGAAGCCCGTCCGTTGCCGCATGCAGCGACACGGCAAGTGTCACCGGCATGCCTGAGACCGCGACCTGCGCGATTCCCGGGACGACGCCGCTTGTGGAGACGGTGATCCGTCGCGCGCTCAGCCCCGCGTCGCCGGTGAGCACGCGCAGCGATTCGAGCGTGGAGGCGACGTTGGCCAGAGGCTCCCCCATGCCCATGTACACGATGTGGGTGACGGGACCGAGGCCGCGCCGGTGCAATGCGCGCGACGCAGCCCGAACCTGGTCGACAATCTCGGCCGGCGTGCAGTTGCGCCGCAGCCCCATGTGTCCGGTTGCGCAGAACGGACAGCCCACCGCACATCCCACCTGGCTGCTGACGCAGACGGTCGAGCGCCGGCGGGAACCCGACCGCGCTGGGGTCTCCATGGCCACGGTCTCGATGGTCTGTCCGTCCGCGAGGCGGCAGAGCAGCTTGATCGTGTTCCCGGCGTCCGCGACCACCTCGGTGTCGATCGCCACCGTTGAGAATGCGAATTCGGTCGCCAGGTCGCGACGCAGGGTTGCGGGGAGCTGGTGCATCGCTTCGAAGTCGTCCACGTACGGCTGCCAGATGGCCGCCTGAATCTGCCGGGCACGCCAGGCAGGTTCTCCGCGGCGCGCAAGCGCGTCGAGCACCGCAGACTCTCCTGCGGTGCTCAGGGCTCGGGTGGGCATCGTTCCATGGTACGGGCGAGCACGTCAGCGGCCGCCGACCACGTAGGCTGCCTGCAATGAATGGGGTGCTCGGCGCGGTTATCGGCGTGCCGGCGACGATGCTGGTGGCCGGTGGTCTCGGCATCGTCGGGCTCACGATCTACACCCGTGTGATCGGTACCCGGCGGGGCAAGCGCCCGGTCCACTGGGGGCACGTGACGCTCGGAACGGTGATGTTCGCGCTGGGTGTGTTGCTCGTCTGGGTCGAGGTGATCACCGTCGGCGCGGGCTGACCGGCTATCGGTGTCCGATCAGGCTGAGGAACTCGTTGCGCGACTTGTCGTCCTCGCGGAAGCACCCCGTCAGGGAGGATGTCACGGCCGAACTGTTCTGCTTCTCCACTCCGCGCATGGCCATGCACAGGTGTGTCGCTTCGATCACCACGCCAACCCCTTGAGGCTCGAGGACCTTCTGCAGCGCATCGGCGATCTCGGTGGTGAGTCGCTCCTGCACCTGCAGGCGGCGGGCGAACATGTCCACGATGCGCGGGATCTTGCTGAGCCCGAGGATGCGTCCATCGGGAACATAGGCGACGTGCGCCTTGCCGAAGAACGGCAGCAGGTGATGCTCGCAGAGACTGTAAACCTCGATGTCCCTGACCACCACCATCTCGGAGTAGGGCTCTTCGAATATCGCGCCGTTGACAAGAACCTCAAGCGTGAGGGCATAGCCGCTCAGCAGAAAACGGAGACTGCGGGCGACCCGCGACGGTGTCTGCAGCAAACCGGCGCGGGTGGGATCCTCGCCAATCTCGCCGAGTATCGACCGCACCAGCGGGGCGATCGAGTCGGTGCTTTGGGGATGTGCCGTCACAGCCGGAGGATCATGACGTTCGCGGTTGGGATGACGCCGGACCCGGCGGACTCGGAGCCGGCGCGGCGGGGACGTGGGGACTGGCTGGCGCATCCATGGTGGCTGCGCCGACGGTCACCAGGAGGTCCCAGGAATTGCGGAGCGCGCCGACGAGCAGGACCACTGATATCCAGACGAGCCAGCTGAAACCCGCCTGATAGTGGCCACTCACGAGGATGCCGCCCCCTGCGATGACGGCGGCAAAGCTCAACGCGGTCACTCCGAATCGGAGTATGAGGTGCGGAAAGCTGAGCGCTCGATGACTGCTCCGGATGCCGGCCAGGAGCGGCCGCACGAGGAGCACGAATCCGAAGATGCCGACGCCGGTGACATCCCATCCCGTCGACGATGGATCGTTCGCCTCAGGGATCACCATGACGAGGGCGAGCACCAGCGTGACACCGAGACCAGTGAGCGTGACCCGCGCGAGCGCCTTGACGTCCTCGTGCGTGACCACGATCCGGAGGTGGAGGGACAAACCGACGAAGAGGAGCCCGACCAGGCTGGCCGCAGCCATTCCGGTGATCGAGTAGAAGTCATGCCAGCTCTGGAGGGTGGTCTGGAAATCCATGCGAGCAGAGTCTGACCTGCGCGTCGGTGGCGGTGTGGGACCGTCGGTGACGTCGACCCTCAGGATGTCGGTGGCGGCGGGGGGACGGGCATGCTCGAGTCGAGCGCGGCGAGGTCCGCCTTCAGTCCCTCGGTCATCGCCTCGACGCTGCCGCGGTAGTGCGCGATTGCCAGGTCCAGGTGGAAATCGAACCAGTCCGACAGCGCGGGTCCGTAGTGGATGCATGTCGCGGGCGCTCAGCGATTCGACTCACCGACGCTGCGGGCAGCATCTTCCTCGCACCAGCGAGGCCGCACAACATCCTGGAGATCACGACAGCGGTGCACTACCTGGTGGGCAGCTTCTCGGCCGTGGACATCTACTTCGATGCATTCGATGCTCCGGTCACGGTTGCGATTCCGGCCCATGTCGTCACACCGGACCTCGTCCACATGCCGCCCTACTTCTTCATCGTGTCAGTCGATGACAAGAGCTGTAATAGCTCGGGTTGTGCGGGTACCGCGGTCGTCGGATCAGAGGCTGGGAGTGGAACCGCGACAGTGACGATCACTGTCACCAACGCTGCGGGTGGCAGACTGGCAAGCTGTGTCGCGACGGTCATTGTGGCGACGTATTCAGCAACTCCTACTGCTTCGTGCCACATCCATGGATCAGCGTGGGCCAACTGGTGGAACAACATTGGTGGCACGTATTACGTCGATGCCAGCGTTCTGCACCCTGCATATAACTCGTGACTTCGTTCCCAGCGACAGCCGGGGTCACCAGCGGCTCACGAAGCCCGGGCTGAATATGATGGCGCCGGGTGGTGCCGAGGAAGGGACTCGAACCCTTACAAGGTT
>JBIOIZ010000101.1:0-10265 GCA_044450385.1 Candidatus Dormibacteria bacterium | reverse complement strand
TACGTGCGCCGGCTGCGCGGATACCGGTATGGCCCGGGCGTTTTCAAGGTCGACTGGGCGTTGGACGGCCCCATACCCTGGGCCGACGAGGCCTGCCTCGAGGCGTCGACCGTCCATGTCGGCGGCACGCTCGACGAGATCGCATCCTCCGAGCAGGCCGTCTGGCGGGGTGAGCACCCCGACCTGCCCTTCATCATCGTCGTCCAGCCGAGTCTGTTCGACGCATCGCGAGCACCGGACGGGAAGCACACGGGGTGGGCGTATTGCCACGTTCCCGGAGGCTCGACGCTCGACCGCACCGAGGCGATCGAACGCCAGGTCGAGCGTTTTGCGCCGGGGTTCCGCGACCGCATCCTCGCGCGCCATGTGATGAACACCGCCGACCTCGAGCAGTACGACGCCAACTACGTCGGCGGCGCGATCACGGGTGGCGTCACCGACCTCGGACAGCTCTTCGCGCGTCCGGTGGCGCGCGTCGATCCGTACTCCACCCCCAATCCCGACATCTTCATCTGCTCTGCCTCGACACCGCCCGGGGGCGGTGTGCACGGGATGTGCGGCTACCACGCCGCACGCAGCGCGCTTCGCCGCCTGGCCACCGCGGCTGTGTGAAGATGAGGCCATGATCCTGGTGGTGTTTCGATCGCGTAACCGCCCCGACGGTGACCTCGAAGAGTATTCGCGACGCAGCAAGCGGATGCACGATCTCGTGCAGCAGCACCCGGGCTTCATCTCGATCGAGACGTTCGAGGGGCCCGACGGCGAAGAGGTGTCCCTGGAGCTGTTCGAGAATGATGAGTCCGTGAAGGCCTGGCGTGACAACCCGGAGCACCGCGAGACGCAGCGCTGGGCGCGCGAGGAGTTCTACTCGTGGTACTCGTCGCAGGTGAGTGAGGTCATCCGAGCACACGAGGTCGACCTCACCCCGCGTAGGGCGGCGGCAACAACCGCCTCCTGAGGTCAGCGGCGCGCCCGGAAGAAGTCCTGGAGGAGCGCCGCAGCCGCTCCCGCGTCCACCCCATTGACCACAGTGATCCGGTGGTTGTTGCGCGGATTGCGCAGCACGTCGTACACAGTGCCGTCAGCGCCTTTCTTGGGATCGACCGCGCCGTAGACGCACGAATCGATGCGTGCCTGCACCATCGCGCCGGCACACATCGGGCACGGCTCCAACGTCGCGTACAGAGTCACGCCGTCGAGCCGCCATCCCCCCACCATTGCGGCAGCCTTCCGCAGCACCAGCATCTCGGCGTGAGCGGTTGCGTCACCGCGCCGCTCCATGGCGTTCCCGGCCGCTGCAATGACGGCGCCGTCGCGTACCGCAACCGCGCCGACCGGTACCTCACCGCGCGCACCGGCAGCGCGAGCCAGCCGGAGCGCATGACGCATGAAGCGTTCGTGAGGGTCGATCGCTACCCCACCGCGACGAGCGGCAGTTCGAACTTCAAATCCGGCCGCTCGACGACACGCATCGTATCGTCAACGAAACGCACACGCTCGAACGTGATGCAGTTCACCGGGCAATGATCCTCGCAAATCCTGCAATTGGTGCAGCGGTCGTAGTTGATGTAGATCTCGCCCTCATAGCCGCCCGCGCCGGGCACGCCGCCGGAGGTGCTGCACACGAGCGTCTCGCCGCCGGAGGATCGCTCGCGATCCTCGCCGAACACCACGACATCGATTGCTTTCTCCGGACACACGTCGTCGCACGCACCGCAGAGCACGCAGACCGTCTGGTCGTAGTGATGCACGGAGTCGCACTGGAAGCAGCGGATCGCCTGGACGATCGCGGTCTGGTCGCTCCAGGACTGCTCGACCTCGGACATGTCGTAGCGCTTGTCCGCCTCGAGGATGCCTGGTTCGACGCGCGCGAACAGCTCGGACTGACGGTGGTCGTCGGTTCGCTCGACGATCGTCTGGTAGATCCGATTGCCGGCCGCCTCCATGTCCTCGCCGAGAAATTCGCGGATCGAGCGCGCGACGCGATGTCCCCATCCCGCCGCGTCGACGATGAACGATGGGCCCTGGACACAGTCCCCGCCGCAGAAGAGCTTCGGGACCCCCGTATGGCCCCCACGATCGGCCGACAGCAGACCGCGCGGGGTGACCGGGACGAGCTCGTCGGGACGCTCCATGATCTGTCCTGACGCGAAGATCACGTAGTCGGCAGGGACCGTCCACAGCGCTGCGTTCTCCTTCTCCTTGACCGACGAGAAGATGAGCTTGCCGTTGAGAGGATCGAACTGCAGGTCCTGCAGCGGCGCGAACGACACCGACTTGACGTCGCCGTTCTCGTCCGCCTCGATGTGCTTGACGATGACACCGCACTGGATGTGGAGCCCGATCTCCTTCGCTTCGTGGAGCTCGTTGCCGAACGCCGGGAGGCGGTCCTCCGGCTCGATCGCGACCATCCACACGTCCTTCGCACCGAGCTTGATGGATGACTGGCACGCGTCGGTCGCGACGGCACCGCCACCGACCACGACAACGGTGCCGCCGATGGGGAAGTGCTCGGGGATCCTGTCGTATGACACGGTGCGCAGGAAGCTCATCGCATCCGTGACCTGAGGAAGATCACTGCCGGGAATCGGCAGAATCCGGCCCTTCATCATCCCGATCGAGAAGAACACGGCGTCGTACTCGTCGACCAGGTCCTTGGTCTTGATGTCGTCGGGTCCGCTGCCGACGTTGCTGTTCAGCCGGACGTCGATCCCCGTCGACAGGATCATGTCGAGCTCCCACTGGAGCTGGCGGTGATCGAACCGGAACGGCGGAATCGATGTGCTCAGCAGACCGCCGACCTTCGCCTCGCGCTCGTAGAGCACGACGTCGTAGCCCTGCACGCGGAGGTCGAGCGCGCACGTCAGGCCCGCAGGTCCTGCGCCGACCACTGCGACCCGCTTGCCCTTGGCAGGCGCGATCTTGTAGTTGATCCACAGTCCCTGCTGGAACGCGAAGTCGGTCGAGAACCGTTTGATCGACTTGATCGTCACCGGCTCCTCGCCGGGATCCCAGCCGCGCTTGCAGTCGGTCTCGCACGGGTGATTGCAGAGCCTGCCGAGCATGCTCGGGAACGGGTTGGTCTCGTGGATGACTGCCCACGAGTCGACGTACCGGCCCTGGCTCACGTAGTCGATGTAGGTGGCGATGTCCTGGCGGATCGGACAGTTGCGCTGGCATGGCGTGATCGGCACGTTGAATCCGAGGTCGAGGTGCCCGCTCATGATCTTCATGGGCGCCTTGTCGATGACGTTCTTCGCGATGGCGCCGAGCACGTGCGCGGCGCTGACCATGCCGGCAGGTGTGCTCCGGCGCGAGAAGACGCCACCGTCTGAGGCGGTGACGATTGCCGCCTCTGCGCCCGCCCGGCGCATCACGTCCGCGCCGCGCTCGATGCGCTCGCCGAGGTCGATCTCAGGCGCCGGACGCATGACGTCGCGAACGCTCGTGTGGTCGAGGACGTGGAACGACGAGACGACGACCTCGAGGCCGATGGTGCCGAGGATCTCGTCGCCCCTGACGACGATGAGTGGCACCGGGTCCTGGAGGCGCAGCACCTCGAGCACGTCGGACAGCGTGTCCTCCGGGTCGCACTCGGCACCGAGTGGGGAGGCGATGCTCTCCAGTTCAGGCATGGACGGCCGTGCGCGGCGCAAGCGCGAAATCGGCGAGCTCGCGGGGAGTCACCATGCCGACCACCGTCTCGTCCTCGTGGGTGACGATCGCAAGCCGGCGGTGGTGATGCGCCATCAGCGAGACCACCTCGCTCAGCCGCTGGTGTTCGTCGACAAGCAGCGGCGACGGGCGCAGGACGTTGCGAGCCTGAACGTTCGTGGAGGGCGGGCGCACCGCAAAGTCGCTGCCGGACACCACGATGTCGCCCGCAATCAGGCGATCGATGATGTCCTCTTTGGCGACGTATCCGACTGGACGGCGGTCCACGAGGACGACGATCTCGCTGAGGATGTTGTCGACGAGCAACTTGGCGATCGCATCCGCCGGCGTGCTCGGGAGGCAGAAGACCACCTCTCTCCGCATCACCGATCCCACCTCTGGGTCGGTAGCCTCAGGCGCCAGGCTGTTGGGATCCAGGGAGGCCGCTAGAGGGGCCGAGGTCACGCTCCCGCCTCTTGCGCCATCTGCTCCTGCAAGCGGCGAAGGACGTCCTGCCATGTCTCCGTGGTTTCCATAGGCCGCGCCTGTGCACGTGGCGCCGCGCGCTGAATCTTCGTGCGCGTCTTGGTGATCTCACGCTCGCGCTTGCGATCCTGGACCGACCGGGCCGATTCCACCGCCTGGCGCACCTCGGTCTCAACCTCGGTGATCTCCTCAGCGCTCGCGGCGGACCGCAAGGATCGGCCGAGACGGGACGTGACCTCGGGGGGCAGCTGCGGGCCCGCATCTCGAAGCATGTCGCTGCCGCGACGGCGGAGGAGGTCGAGCGCATGTGCGGCGCGAGCGCGTTCCGCATTGGTCGCGCGCTGTTGCTGATACAGCTCCATGCCGCTTGCGATCAACTGTGGGTACTGGAATGCCTGACTGAACTTCCCGGTATTGATGCGAGCAGTGATGTCATCGATCGATCGTTGCAACTCTTCGCGAGGCTCACCGTCGAGACTGCCCAGCAGGTCGGCGAGGATGGGGCGTGACTGTGCGTATGCTCGCTTCACCCACGCGGGAAGGTGATGGTGCGAAGGCTCCGCCACCGGCGCTGGCGTCGTTGCCCGAGGAGCTCCGACTGGACGGACGATGGCCGGGAAGGCGGTCGTGAGGGGAGCCTGCTGCTGGCTACGTGCCCTCGTCTGAATCACTGCGATATCAGCATCGTACCCGGCTGCGGGGGTCTCGCGACTTCCCCGTATACCCATTGACTCACGATCCAGCGCCTGAGCATCCCACCAGAGTCTAGCGAGCCGTCACGGCTCGATGTCGTCAGGCGGGGCGAGGTGTCACGCCCAGCTGCGCCGACGGGCAGATGTCCGAGAGGACACACGCGTGGCAGCGTGGCTTTTTGGCGATGCACACCCGCCTGCCGTGAAGGATGAGGCGCAGGCTCAGACCCGTCCATTCACTGGCCGGGACGATGCTGCACACATCCTCCTCGATCTTGACGGGGTCGGTAGCCGCGGTGAGGCGCAGCCGCCTGGTCAGCCGCGTCACATGCGTGTCAACGGCGAAGCCCGGGACCCCGAATGCAACGCCGAGCACCACGTTCGCAGTCTTGCGTCCGACGCCGCGAAGCTTGACGAGGTCCTCCATCCGCGACGGCACCTCACCCTGGTGATGGAGTACCAGGTCCTGGCTCATCTCCCGAATCGCCCGCGCCTTGGAGCGAAAGAACCCCGTTTTGTGAATGATCGCTTCGACGTCCTCCTCGTCGGCAGCGGCAAGAGCCTCGGCAGACGGGTAGCGCGCGAACAAGACCGGCGTCACCGAGTTCACATTGACGTCGGTCGTCTGCGCGCTGAGGATCACCGAAACGAGCAACTGCCACGGATTGCCAAAGTCCAACTCGGTGTGCGCGTCGCCGTATTCGAGCTTCAGCCGCTCAACCACAATCGGCGCGCGCTCGCGTGCCCCGGCCGGCAAGCGCCGCTTGCGCACCTTCGGCCTCACCCTCGCCGTCGATTTCGTTGTCGCCATCGCCCGCATGCTACGCAGCGCGAGCGCGGCCGGGCACACGGCCGCGGCGGGTGGCATCGCGGGGGGCAGCGCCGGTCGGAGGGTTGGCGCCGAGATGCCCGTTCCCAGAACCCGACGCGGCCGAGCGGTCAGACCAAACCGCAGAACGGCGAGGGGTCCCCGCGATGACAGGACCCGCCACTGAGCGTTCGCCAGCCCGGACCCACGATGACAGGACCCGCCTTTGAGCGAGAACTAGCCCGGGCCACCAGAGCGCCCGCGTAGAATCGCGAGCCGTGCGAACAAAGATAACGGTGGTCGGCGCCGGCAACGTGGGCGCGACGCTGGCCCAGCGCGTGGCCGAGCGCGACTACGCCGACGTGGTGCTCGTCGACATCGTCGAAGGCCTCCCCCAGGGCAAGGCACTCGACATGCTCGAGTCGGGTCCGATCGTCGGGTACGACTCGATGGTCACCGGGACCAACGCGTACGCAGAGACGGCCGGATCACAGATCGCGGTGATCACGAGTGGGATTCCGCGCAAACCGGGGATGTCGCGTGACGACCTGGTGATGACCAACGCAAAGATCGTGTCCGGCGTGGTCCGTCAGGTGGTCGAGCAATCCCCGGAGTGCATCCTGATCGTGGTCGCGAACCCGGTGGACGGCATGACCCAGCTGTCAATGGCGGTCTCGCGTTTTCCGCGTTCGCGCGTGATCGGCATGGCGGGCGTCCTCGACACTGCGCGGTATCGCACCTTCATCGCCCAGGAGCTCGACGCCTCGGTTCGCGACGTGCAGGCGTACGTGCTCGGCGGACACGGCGACACGATGGTTCCGCTCACCCGGTTGACGACTGTTGCGGGCATTCCGGCTGCGGACCTCATCCCCGCCGAGCGCCTGGAGAGCATCGTGCAACGCGCTCGCGATGGCGGGGCTGAGATCGTGAACCTGCTGAAAACGGGGAGCGCCTTCTACGCGCCCAGCGCGGCCGTGGCTCAGATGATCGACGCGATCGTCCTCGACACGCGCCAGGTGCTGCCGTGCACCGTCCACCTCGAGGGTGAATACGGCATCACCGGCCTGTTCACCGGCGTCCCCTGCAGGCTCGGCGACGGCGGCTTCATCGAGGTGGTCGATGTTGCGCTCACCGACGACGAGCGAGCCGCCCTCCATCGGAGTGCCGAGGCCGTGCACCAGGTGGTGCAGGTGATGGACGCGCGCCGCGAGGAGATCGATCCGAGCCTCGAATCGTTGACGACCAGGATCAGGATCGGCTGAGCAACAGCTCCGGCGTGACCTCGACGAGCGAGTCGATGATCACGTGTGCGTGACCGATATCGCCGGCGAGCGCTCCTTCCGAGCGCAACCCGATGCAGCGCATCCCCGCCGCGATCGCGGCGCTCACACCCACGGGCGAATCCTCGATCGCCACGCATGAGGACGGCATCACGTCGAGCGCTCGCGCAGCGCTGATGTACACACCGGGATCGGGTTTGCCGCGCTCCTCGTCATCCGCGGTGCACACTGCATCGACGAGCTCGCCGATGCCCAGCCGTTCGACAACCGCGTCGATCAACTCACGACTCGATGATGATGCGATGGCCACGCGCAGCCCGGCGTCGCGGGCGGTGCGAATTGCCTCGACCGCACCCGGCATGGGAACGCCATGCGAGCGCACGTGTTCGACCATCTCGCGGATGATCTCGCGCTCCACGGCGCGCGGCCGGATGCCATTCCACGGCCGGACCTGGTAGCGGTAGTCGACAACCTCTTCGATGCGCATCCCCCAGGTCTCCCGCAGTTGCGCATCGGTCAGCTCGACGCCGACCCTGGCGAACACATCGTGCTCGACCTCACGCCACACCGGCTCGGTGTCGATGAGGACTCCGTCCATGTCGAAGACGCAGGCTGTGATCGTCCTCCCCATGCGGGCTGATGCTACTCGGTCGGCCCGGGCGGACTGATCCGGGCTGGCCGGTCATCGTCATCGTCGGGGCCCGGCGCAGAGACGCTCGGGACTTCCGGTGGCTCTCGCCGGTAGTGATTGCCGAAGATTGGACCGACGACGACCATCAGGTTGAGCAACGCCTTGCGCGTGTCCGACTGACCCCACTCCGGCGTCCGCGAGTAGTGGTAGAACCAGGCGAAGACGGCGACCATCGCCACGAGGACTCCAACCAGGACGATGACGCCGATCAATCCCCGCTGCGACCGAGGAGCTTGCGTCCGACGAACCGCACCGGGTCCCAGTGGACATCCGCCACCCGCTCCTTGAGCGGGATGATCGCGTTGTCGGTGATGTGAATGTGCTCCGGGCACACGTCGGTGCAGCACTTGGTGATGTTGCAGTACCCGAGACCGCCCTGCTCGCGCGTCTGCTCGCGGCGATCGAGGATGTCCTTGGGATGCATCTCCAGCGACGCGACGCGCACGAAGAAGCGCGGACCATAGAAGCGATCCGCGTAGTCGTGGCTCCGGATGATGTGGCAGACGTCCTGGCACAGGAAGCACTCGATGCATTTGCGGAACTCGTAGATGCGGTCGATGTCGTGTTGGGGGATGCGCCACGGCGTGCCGTCGTCGGGCGCCGCGGTGAACGGGGGAATCTCACGATTCACCTCGTAATTGCGTGAGACGTCGGTGACCAGGTCCTTGATCAGCGGAAACGACTTGAGCGGGTGCACGGTGACCGGTCCCGCAGGAAGGTCGTCCAGGCGGGTCTTGCACATCAGCACCGGGCGACCGTTGACCTCGGCACTGCACGAGCCGCACTTGGCCGCCTTGCAGTTCCAGCGACACGCGAGGTCGGTGTCCAGGTTGTGCTGGACGTAGTGCACGGCATCGAGGATCACCATGCCGGTCACGACCGGCACCTGGTACGCGACCTCGGCCTGCTCACCTCCAGAGACGCCTTTGAGCACCTTGAGCGTCAGCGTCTCGCCGGTCAGCCCACTCGCGGTGAGAACGTCCTCACCAGGGAGATCGACGGCCGGCGCCGGCGAATCCACGACTGCCATTTACTTGTTCTTCCTCTTGGTGCCGTCAGCAACGACTGTCTCGGTGAGATACCCCTTGGGGAGCTTGGCGGGATCGTAGAACCGGCTCCGCTCGAGCAGCGGACGCATCCGCTCGGGCAGCGGATCCAGCGGCACGCGCACCACCTGCATCCCGCCGTCCCCGCGCCGGGTCACGAAGTTGATCTTGCCGTACTCCACCTCCTGCTCGAGGTGATCGAAACGCCACTGCGAGCCGCGGCTCTCACGGCGCTCGATCGCGCCGCGGACGATTGCCTCCGAGATCACCAGCATGTTGGTGATCTCGCGGCACGAGTGCCAGCCGGGATTGAGCGCACGCCCGCCGGAGACGCGGATGTGCGCGCTCCGCTCGCGCAGCGTGAGGATCGCCGCGAGCGCCCGCTGGAGAGACTCCTCGCTGCGCCCGATGCCGGCGTCGTCCTGCATCGCAACCTGCAGATCCTCGTGCAGCTTGTACGGGTTCTCACCGGGCGCCGAGCCGTTGGCATCACCGCCGAGCGGTTGAAGCAGCTCCGCCTGTTCGGCGGCAATCTGAGTCTCCTCGATGACCCTGCTCGCTCCAGTTGTCCTCGCGAACTCGGCGGCTGCATCCCCCGCCCGTCGCCCGAAGACGAGGATGTCACCGAGCGAATTCCCGCCGAGGCGGTTGGCGCCGTGAAGCCCGCCCGCTGCCTCGCCGGCGGCGTAGAGGCCGGGCACCGTCGTGGCCGCGGTCTCCGGCTCGACACGCACGCCACCCATCGTGTAGTGGATGGTCGGGCCGACCTCCATGGGCTGGCGCGTGATGTCGATGGATGCGAGCGCGTGAAACTGCTCGTACATCGACGGCAGCTTGCGTTTGACGTAGTCGGCGCCGAGGTGGCGGACGTCGAGGTAGGCACCACCGTGCGGCGTGCCGCGCCCGGCCTGCACCTCCTTGTAGATCGAGCGTGCCACGACGTCGCGTGAGGAAAGCTCCTTTTTCACCGGATCGTAGTCGAGCATGAAGCGTGACCCCTCGGCGTTGAAGAGCAGGCCGCCCTCGCCGCGCACCGCCTCGGTGACGAGGATGCCCCGCGCGCCCGGGGGCCAGATCATGCCGGTGGGGTGGAACTGCACGAACTCCATGTCGAGCAGGTCGGCGCCGGCCTGATATGCCATGGCCGCGCCGTCGCCGGCGCATTCCCAGGAGTTGGACGTGTAGCGATACATCCGGCCCCATCCCCCACTGGCGAGCACCACCGCGCCGGCTTTGAACGCGACGAACCGTCCGCTGTTGCGGTCGTAGCCGAATGCGCCGCACACCCTGCCGCCCGATGTGAGCAGCGCGGTCAGCGTGTACTCCATGGACACGTCGACACCCTGCGTGTGAACCATCCGGTCCTGACACGTGCGGATCAGCTCGAGACCGGTGCGGTCGCCGACGTGGGCCAGCCGTTTGTACGAGTGCGCCCCGAACGCACGCTGCATAATGCGGCCGTCCTCCGTGCGATCGAAGATGCCACCCCAGCGCTCCAGCTCCAGGACGCGATCGATCACCTCGTGCGCATACAGCTCGACCATCCGCCAGTTGTTGATCAGCTGGCCGCCGAGCATGGTGTCTGCGAAGTGCACCTCCCAGCTGTCC
>JBIOIZ010000100.1:0-10577 GCA_044450385.1 Candidatus Dormibacteria bacterium | reverse complement strand
CGTCCAAACTCGAGGGAACGGCCAGGAAGCGCCACGTGACGCCGTGACTAGGCAGAGTTATTGGCCCAGTATTGGCCCAGCGCCTCCAAACACCACGAGGGTGCGGGGTGTCCCTGCGTCTGGTGAGAGGACGTTCGTGTGGTCGGAGGTTCTCCGCTTAGAGGTGAGACGGCCGGCTGATGAACTGCACGCTGACAACAACGCGAGTATGCCGAGCGCGAGGCCAACGTTTGCGCAGCCTGGTCATCCACCGCCGCGATCGAGTGTTGTAACCGGAGTGCGCGTGAGTGTCGGCGGTTTCAGTTGACCACTTTTATGGTGCGCGTTTCCTCGAGCGTGTCCGCGCGATCGGCAACGACCTCAAGTTTGGCGGTGATCGTATCGGCATTCGGCGAACGGACAATCAGCCAATCACTGGAATGGTGAGACCTGGTCGAAGATGCCGGATGTTCACCAGCACGCCGGTCGCGGGCACCAGTGCGGTAGCCGCCGACGGAGACAACGACGGCTGGTTGGCGGATGTGAGCGACTTCATCCACCACGCGTGTGTGGTTCCGAGTCGAGGTTGCGTCGACCCCCCGGATCAGATCGACGCACGGGACTCCGCGTCACGCAGTCGCCTGCACAAGACGAGCAGCAGCTTGTAGGTGATGCTCGGATTCTCGAGCAGGGCCGCCTTGAAGTTCCACAACGCCAGCGACAGCGTGCTGATGGGTGTCTCTGCGGTGACCGTTGCGGAGCGTGGACCGCCATCGATCAATGCGATGTCGCCAAATGAATCGCCTGCCCCAAGACGGCGAATGCGGCGTCCGTTCCGGCTGACCACTGCAGTGCCCGATACGATGAGGAAGAAGCGACCGCCGCTGTCGCCCTCCTCCACCATCACCTTTCCGGCTGGATAGCTGTAGTCGCGCATGAACTGAAGGAGAAACCCTGCCTCCTTCCTGGTCAGCCCGGCGAAGAGCTCGACTCCGCTCAGCAGGTTGACTTGCGCGCTACGACTTGCCATGGCGTTCTCCCAACTCCGTTGTGACGGGTTGCATCATAGGCAACCTCGGACGGCATTCACGTGGCTCAAAGCGCCGCGGGAGCGCATGACCATCGTGCGATGGGCGGAACCCGGGGGACGATAACACCGACCGCGACTGCGATGATCAGCGCAGTCGCCGCCGGCGAGCGCGCCACGACGATCCCGCCTACGCCGACGCGGCCGTACGCTGGCGTCGGGTCGGCGACGTCCCGGAGCTGGCCTTCCCGCTGGTCGGCCAGGGACGCTGCCTAATCGCCCTCGGCGCCCCTGGAGCCGACGATCCGTTGCGCGAAGCTTGAGCGCTGTTTACCACCCATGGGCTTCGCTCCGGTCCTCAGCGAGACGGACGCGCTGCTGCAACGCACGGGGTGGTGACTGCAGCTACCGTGCAGCGCCTTGCATGCGATGCCCGCGTCCGCCGCGTTCTGGTCGGACCCAACTTCGCAGTGATCGATGTCGGCCGGGGCTCCGCCTGCCAAGCGCTGCTGCCCGGTCGGCGCTGCGAGCTCGCTCCGGGCGGCTGCGAGTGGCCGAAATGCGATCGCCTGGTGGCATACACCAAACGCCCACCACTTGGTGAACTCGGGCCACGGCGGCGCGACCGACGTGGACACCTCGTCAATCGTTAATACGACCCCGTCTGAGTCGCGAGAACCGCCCTCGGCATGCCTTCACCCCCATGGCCCTTCGAGCGGATCAGCCGGCCTTCCGTGCGGCGGCGGCGGCCCGGTCGAGGCGCGCGAGAAACGGGATGGCACTGATCCTTGTGAAGATCTCTCGAGCCTCGTCCTCGTCGCCTCCAGGAGCGGCGTCGGGCCCGCGGAGTATTGCTCGGTCGAGGGCGCAGAGGGCGAGATCGAGAGGCGAGTCGATCGTCCGCCAGGCGTCGAGGGCGCGGGCGTAGGCCGTCGCCGCCGCATCGTGCCGCCCTTCGAGGGCCGCGACCCCTGCCTCCGCGGTCAGCCGTACTGCCGCCATCCATCGGCCGCGAAAGGCCTGCATGCCGGTCAGCGCCTCGTGAGCTCGTCCGAGGTCGCCCGCCCACAGTGCTGCGCGCTGTTTAATCGCCAGAGCCGCTGCGCTGTTGATCCCCGACGGCTCAGCCGTCAGCGCGGCGGATGCGTGACGGTGGGCCGTTTCGAGATCGCCGGTGGCTAGATGCACTGCGGCTCGAGCAAGATGGTTGCTGGCACGCGCCGTGATGTCCTCGGTTCCATCGGCGTCGGCGGTCGCGTCCAGCCGCTCGAAGGCAAGGGCAGTGTCCCCGCTGAGCGCCGCCAGCACGGCTTCACAGAGCTCGAGCTGGGTCTGACGCGGAGTAGGCAGATCCCGCTGGCGAAGGGCGATCAGCGCTGCTCGGGCGTCGTCCCACTGACCAAGGTTGGTCGCCCCCTCCGCGGCGTTGAGGAGGTTCACGGTCTCGATGGTGCGGGCGCCGGCGCGTCGCGCCAGCTCGGCAGACTCGAGCTGCAGTCTGATGGCCTCATGGGGATCCTCATCGAGCACGAAGAGGGACACATACATGCTTGCTAACGCCTGCTCGACGAGGGAGCCGGCGTTCTCGGCGAGGGCCATCCGCCCGCGAGCCAGCATCACGGCCTCGCGGTGGCGCCCGATACGGAACAGCACTGCGGACCTCGCACCGATGGCGCGCCCAAGCAGTTCGGTGTCGTCGAGGCGTTCGGCCAACGTGCAGGCCGTCTCCGCCCAGGCGAGAGCCTGCTCAGACGCCCCCGAACCGCTCCGCAGTGAGGCAAGCGTGGCAGCCAGATCGGCCCGGGCTCGCTCACTTCCGGTTTCTCCAAGCTCAGTGAGGACTTCCTGCGCCCGGGCGATGGCGTCGGCGACGCGCTCCATTCCCTCGCCGAGAACCTCGGCGAGCCGGGCTGTGCTGCGCCCGCCAGCGTCCGCGTCGCCTTCCTCCCTGTGTGCCGTGATCGCGGCCTCGAGGTGAGCCACAGCGCGCTCGAATGCGTCGGTTCGGAAGGCGGCGTCCCCAGCAGTATCCAAGAGCGACGCCCGCTCCGCCGGGTCCTGGGTCAGCGCCAGCGCCTGCTCTAGGTAGGTGAGCGCCTGCTCCGGCGAGCCGAGCGCCAATGCTCGTCGCCCCGCGCGGGTGAGCCACTCACGGGCCCGGCCGGCCAGCGTGTCCCGCTCCGGACCCTGAGCGGTGGCGCGCTGTGCCTCGGCATAGTGCGTCGCCACCACGCCGACCAGCTCCTCGTCATCCAAGCCCTCGAAATACCCGGCTGCAGCGACGTGCTTGGCCCGGCGCTCGGGCTTGGCCAGCGTGCCATAGGCGACATCGCGGATCAACCCCTGGACGAAGCCGTACTGACCTCGTTCCGGCGAACGGGGGTCGACGTCGAGTGCGAGCAACTCCTTGCGCACCAGGTCCCGGAGGGGCGTCGCAAGGGCAGCCGGGTCCCGGCCCGACACCGCCGCCAGCGCGGAGATGGAGAAGCTCTGGCCGAGCACGGCCGCGTCCTGAAGCAGTGAGCGTTCGACGGCAGACACCCCGTCGAGGCGAGATGCGATGAGCGCATGGAGCGTGTCGGGAATCTCGAGAACTCCGAGCGTGCCCGTAACAGTCAGGACCCCGTCGTGTTCCGCCAGTTGCCCTCTGTCGACCAGCATCCGGATCGTCTCCACGGCATAGAGGGGCACTCCTTCGGCGCGCTGCAGCACCTGCTCCACGACTGCCTCCGGCAGCCCCGCGACGAAGCCACGCAGCAACGCGGCCATTGCCTCGGACGCCAGCGGATCAAGGTGCAAGGCGGTAAATGAGCGTTGCCCCGCCCCCCAGGTGGGGCGCCGCTGGAGCAGCTCCGGTCGCGACAGGGTGAGCACGAAGATGGCCCGGGTCCGCGACCACTCCACGATCGACTCGATGAAGTCGATCAATCCGGGGTCTGCCCATTGCAGATCCTCGAACACCAGCACCGTCGGACCGCGTTCGGCGATCCGCTCGAAGAAAGTGCGCCAGGCGGAGAAGAGCTCCTCGCGGTCGCCGACGGGGGCATCGGCAAGCCCGAGCAGGGAGGCGAGCGCCTGCCCCACCCAGCGGCGTTCATCCGGCTCCGAGACGAACTCGCCCACCGAGGCGGCCAATTTGGCGCGCGCCTGGGAGGGATCCTCACCCTCGGTGATCCCCGCCCGCATGCGCACCATCTCCCCGAGCGCCCAGAAGGTGATCCCTTCACCGTAGGAGGGGGAGCGTCCCTGCTGCCAGTAGATGGTCGCGGCTAGACCGTCCACGTATTTGAGGAACTCCCACGAAAGCCGGCTCTTGCCGATCCCGGCGATGCCGGTCACCGACACCAGTCGGACCCGCTGCTCTCGAATGGTGGCGTGGAGCAACTCCTTGAGGAGACGGAGCTCCTCCTCCCGGCCGACGAAGGGCGGCTCGGCCCGCTCCGATCGGCCGACCCCGCGGCGCTGGGCTACCACTCGCTCGGCCCGCCAGACCGGTACTGGCTCTTCCTTGCCCTTGAGGGTGAGCGAGTCAAGCGCGGTGAAGGCGATCGCCTGGCCGGCGGCGCGCATGGTCGCCTCGCCCACCAGCACACTCCCCGGCTCGGCAGCCGCCTGCAAACGGGACGCGGTGTTTACCAGGTCCCCGGCGACCATTCCCTGGCCGGTTGCGCCCAGCGTGACCGCTGCCTCGCCGGTCAGCACTCCCGCGCGGGCGCGCAGGGTGGGGGCGCCGACCTCGGCGCCGAGCGACGCCACCGCCGCAACCAGTTCCAACGCGGTCCGTACCGCTCGCTCGGCGTCATCCTCGGTGGCCGCCGGTGCGCCCCACACCGCCATGACCGCATCCCCAATGAACTTCTCGACCGTGCCCCCGTAGCGCTCGATGAGCTCACGGCAGACGTCGAAGTACCGGGATAGCAGTTCCCGTACCTCCTCAGGATCCCGGGACTCTGAGAGCGCCGTGAACCCGACGAGATCCGCGAACAGCACCGAGACCAAACGGATCTCAGCAACCACGGCGGCGGACGGATGAGCAGTCGCCTCAGGTTTCGGTGACGCGGTTTGGTCAACGTCGCTGATGGCTCGCATGGGCGCCCCACACTCACCGCAGAATTTGACGGCGACGGCATTCGCTGCACCGCACGCTGCGCAGACCCGGGCGAGCGCTGCTCCGCATTCGCCACAGAACTTGCGTTCGGGAGCATTGCTTCCACCGCAGTTGGAACAGACCACCCGCGCCTCCTACCATAGCCCGACGCTTCGGAATGGTACCCACCGCCGGGGCGAAGAGATTCCCTTTAGTGTGCCGACAGTTGCGGGACCAGCGCTCATCCGACGCTGCGAGGGCGGCGACACCGACACGGCGAAACCTCATCATGGTTAATACGACCCCCTCGAGAGCCGCCGAGTGAGATTGGGCGTCGGCTGGCCAAAGGTTACGGAATTGCACTTGCGCGACCTCGCCGAAGCACCCTGTCGCTGAAGCGCAGCGCCACGTCCTCCCGCAGTGCGGCAGGCGGGCGCTAGCCTGCTCACTGGCCCAACGTCGATCTCCTGCGCTCTGCCGCTTCACCTGCCAATACTCGCGGGCTGGGAATGCGCCCTCTTTGGTGCGGGCGCGGCGGTCGTGGTGCTTCTCCTCTCTCTGGCGGTCGCGCGACTGCCGTCAGCAACCTCGATCAAGGCCGCGTGAGGCACACGCCTCGGCTCGCCCGGCTCGTCCGCGTGGCGTGGCGCGACGGCGTTTCTCAAGCTGAGGCATGGTTCTCGGGCCGCTGACGGTGCGGTCACGTTATTCGGCTGTCGATCTCCCGCCGAGATCTCCGGCGGATTCACCAGCCAACCCAGTCCTAGCGGCGTCAGACGGTCGCAATCGACGTGGCGGGAGCAATCGACACCGTGAAGCTCACCCTCAAGAAGGCGCTCCGACTACTCTCGCTGCCGATAGGCGTTGGGGTCGGTTGTGGACCGCACAGCTGCAGACGAGATTCATCTGCACGTCCTTCTCCTGCCCCGCCTTCACGGAGTTCCCTAGATTCGCGCTCTGGCTGTGCGCCGGTGTCAAGTTCGATTCACGCCAATGAAGGCTGGAACTCGGTCACGCGTGCCTTCATGACTGATCCCGCAGCGCTCAGGGGCACCTCCACGATCCAGAAACGTTGAGCATAGGGCCGCCCGGCATGACGGTGGCGCCATTGGAGGTCTGGAGGGTAGCGACCATCCATCCCGACCGCCCATCGGTGCCAGTAACGGTTAGGATTCCGGCGATCGATTGCCAGAACACGCCGTTCGCAAACACGGCGACCTTTGGCACGTCGGGGTTTGTACCCAGCGGACGAGACCCTGCTGGCAAGTCATACGTATCGGGACCAGCATATGTGCCGTCGATTTGGATTTCGAGCGCGAATGCCTGGTGGTCGCCAGTACGACCCCTGGTCCCCCAGACTAGTCCTCGTTTTCCGATGAGTGGTGAGTGCGATTTAGAGTGGTTTTGTGGGGAATTGGTTGGAATGACGACTAGAGCGCGCTAATTGGATTCCATTGGAATCGCGTCGACATCCACAGGCTTCATTAGGTCAATCCGATCGCTCCTCGCTCCTCTCTTTTGTCGTTGAGCACCCCGCTCACCAATGCAACCGTCGGCCTCCTCACACTCTTAGTCGGCGTGGGTCTGGTGACAGCATGCTCGTGTGTGCGATGGTCGCCTTGGCGACGACATATTTGACGCACTAGGCTCCGGTGTAGACTCCTCGGCCATGAAAGGTGGTGAGCCGAGCGCCGCAAACTGTTGCTCTTGGTGCGGCAAGCCTGAGCAGCAGGTGAACACGCTGATTGCCGGGGCGGGTGGCTTCATTTGCGATGGATGCGTCGCCATGTGCAACGATGTTCTGGCGGCTGAGGGCGGTAAGCGGCGGGGATGGCTGCGGCGAAAAGCACAATGGACTGGCTATAAGCCGCTGGCCTGACGCACCGTGCGACGGCAGCATCTCCAACGGTGCGGCCCGGGAGGGTCTACGATCTGGTCACCATGGTCGAAATCGCGGCACCTGTGGGCCTTGTGATCCTCTACCTCGCTGTGCTCGGTGGCCTGGGCTGGCTTGCCCTTCGCCGGATTGCCCGCTTTCATCGCTGGCTGCATCGACGCTCCTAACCGCGTCGTCGCGCCGACCTCTCCCTCCTGGGTACATTCACGGATGCTCGCCTGCGCAGTCCTCACCTCTCTGGGCCTTCTTTGTGAGAAGGGTTGTTCTCAGGTCCTCATTGCGAAGAACTCCGCAGAGTCGTTCTCGTCAGCTCAGGGTCTCCGTGAGCCCGACCGTTGCCCACCAGCGGAGTGGTGTCGAGGTATCTGACCTCATAGACGCGCTCAGCGAATTTCCAGCCCTCCGAGGTCCGCTGGTAGCGATCGTGGTAGATGGCGTACATCAGCTGTGAGCTGCCGTCGCGAAAGCGCCCGAACTCCGAGACGTTCGACCTCGTCAGCCTCACTGCGGTGGGCGACTGCCTGTATCCGCTGACCGATCCCAACGCCGCTAAGGGCGATCTCGCGGACGTGGTGATCGCCCGCGAGCGCACATCGCACGGCACTTGGCTGCACACGGCGGTGCGGATGCCGGCCCGTGAGACGGTGTGTCAGCCGCGATCCGAAGTCCTGGTCAGGGCGCGAGCGATGCTGGCGGATCGGTAGGTCCTGACCCTCGGCGCGACGACCGCCGGCGTTTCGCGGGCGTTGGGCTTGCGGGTTCGATGCGACCGCCGACGACCATGTCGGTGCGCGGCGTCGCGGGGGTCGGCGTGTCGGTGGCGTTCGCGGTGCTGTCGGTCGCGGGCTTGTCGCTGCCAGCGAGCACTCCGGGCGTCTTGAGCATCAGCTTGAAGATCCGGGCATTGAGGCTGTCGGCGTCGTCCGCCACGGCGGTCAGCGCGCTCGGGTCAGAGAAGTGGAGCGTGAGCCGCCTGACCCCATCTTTACGACGCAGCCGCGCGCTGGCGATGGCAGGCGATCCGTCGCCGCCGCTCGACATCCACAAGGCATGAATCATCTCGTTCCGCCGGGTATTCACATCCTTGGCGTCCCGGAGCCATGCCTGCCACTCGCTGAGGAGCGACGGCTCATCGACTTTCAGCGCCACGGTTGTGGCCAGCGCATCCAAGATCCAGGAGTGTGTTCGACCGTCAAACGCGATGTACATCATGTCTTCGCGCAGGTTCATCAGCGAGGCGAGGACCACCCGCACAGTGCCCTCGATGTGAGCGCACGACACGACCATCCGTCCCATCTCGCGCAGATCGTCGTCTGTGAGGTCAGCCACCAACAACCTCAGTCAGGCCCGTCACTCCGTCTTTGGCCCATCAGCGGGCATCCTAGAGCACCGGGCGACGATAGCTTGACGCCCTTGGAATCTGACCTGGCCACGGACCCCAGCTCGGCAATCCGATGGAGCGAGGCGCTGCATCGAGTCAACACACAGTCCGCTCGACACATCGCTCAGCGGTGTCGGAGGACGTATCGTGACGCGCCCCCCTTGACCCGATCACGGTTGACGTGACCACGATGCGGCGGTATGAGCACGCGCCGCGGCCGTGACGTCCTTTCGCAAGCGCCGCAACGCGTCGCGCCCCATCATCCGGCGGCTCACGATCTCCGACGTGGCCAAGCACTGCCTCTCTCTTGCGGCATCGCCCCATTGCCTCCGCAACCAAAGTGTAGGCGTCGCGTAAGCGATCACCGGATAGACTCATTCCCCATCAGCGCTCCACGTCCAGCCACTGCCGACGACCGCCGCGCCACTGGCATATCAAACCCCCAGAAGCCTTCGCCAACCGCACCGCCTGGGCTCTGGGACGCCGCGACGGGGACGTTTCACGGTGCCCTCCTCCGTCGCGCGATCGTGGCCCGCGGTTGGACGGTGAGGGATTTTGCCGGCCAGGCGCGGCTCAACATCTGCTCCGTCTATAACGCGATGCATGGCAAACCGGTCAGAGATGGCACGACGATCCGAATCTTCGAGGCTCTGGAGAAGCGCGCCCCAATGACGGTCGTCCTCGATCGTGAGGGGTCGGGGCGCTAGAACCGGATCCGTGCGGCGGCCGCGAGTACCGCCTCACTCGTTCGGCCGCGGTAGTAGTAGGCGACCATCTCACTGTTCGCGTGCCCCAACAGCTGTTGCAGGTGCAGCATGTGCATCCCAGCGTCCGCACACCAGGTGCAGAATGTATGCCGGAATCGATACGGATTGCAGTGGATGCCCGTCGTCCTGCCGAGCGCCTGCAGCATCAGGCTGACGCCCACCATCGTGAGCGGCGCAACGCTCCCGAGATGGTCACGACGGGCAGACAGGAAGAGCTGGTAGCTCGACCTCGGGCGCGAAGGAGCGGTCAAGTGCTCACGCAGCAAACGCGGGAGAATGCTCTGGCCGATGGTCAGCGGGATATCTCGATATCCGGCCTGTGTCTTCGTCTGGTGCTTGTTGTGCGCCGTTCCACGGATCTCGACGACCGGGGGAGTGCGGTCGAGCCTGATGTGGCTCTCCTCGAGAGCGACCAATTCGCTCGGCCTCATCCCGGTGTAGAGCAGCATCGCGACGATCAGACGGTCGCGCTGCGTGGATGCCTTCTGTAGCAGCCTGGTCGCCTCGGCCTGGGTCAGTGCAGGCTCCTTCACCGGCTCCTGATCGTGCGCACTCGAGATCCTGAGGTTCTCCAGTGCTGACCCCGTGGCCCCACGGTTGCCGTACTGGCGCGCACAGAACCCCGCGAATTGCCGCAGCTGCGTGCGTACCTTCTTGACGGTGTCGGAGTCGGCGCCCATATCCCTTTGGTACCAGGCGAGATAGTCGGCGGCGACCGCGGCCGTCCAGTCCTCGGCGGTGCGGATGCCCCGGGCCTCGCGCCACGCTGTGAGCCGGCCGCCGGTGAGGTTGTAGCGGGCGACGTTCTTGGTGGTGGCGCTATACGGTCGGCCGGTCTTGGTCGAGATGTGCTCGTCGAGCCATTCTTCGACCGCGCGCTCAAACGTGGGCTTCCCGCCGATGGACGGCAGCACCAACGGGGTTGCCTCGTCTCCCCGCCGCCGAATCGGCGTGTCCCATGCCCGAGCCGACTTCACGCTCTCAGCGTAGCACCTCAATCAATTCGCTGACAAATCGATTGAGAGAACGGTGTCAATTCAACTTTCCGGTTAATTCCGCCATAATCGACACTGCCCACACGCAGGCCGAAAGCTGTTATTTTGTATTCAAATCGGCCCTGATAGAGACGCTCAGCGGGAGACGGGGCTCGAACCCGCAACTTCAACCTTGGGAAGGTTGCACTCTACCGTTGAGTTACTCCCGCGCGGACCGATCTCGCTAAGACCGTTTCTCTAGAGAGGCGATCGTGTGAATCATGTATCCACGGAACCTGGAAACTGTGCGGGGCATGGTAGATCATGGAGACGTTCAGAGTGAGATGCTGCCAGGCACGGTGATGAAGCGCGTCATCGGCGCCCTAGGGGTCGTTGCAGTTGTGCTGGTGAGCACCGGCGCAGGAGCCCTCGTGATCGCCTTCCACGTTGGCGCGCGCACAAGTG
>JBIOIZ010000099.1:0-11054 GCA_044450385.1 Candidatus Dormibacteria bacterium | reverse complement strand
TCGAACCCGGGGTGCGGGTGCTCGACGTGCCACCCGAAGACTCGCGCGTAAAACTCCGCTGATCGCCGCACGTCGATCGCCGGGATCTGCAGGTATGACAGCTGTCCGTGCACCGGTCTGAGCGACTGGTCGGCCTCCTCCTCGTCGACTGCCATCACCGGACTCATGTCAACAGGACGCACAGCGGCCGGCACCGTCAGTGACCTGCGCTCGCTTCTGTACAACCTCGTGACTAGTCACGCGCTGACGGGCGATCCGAGCCGGGTCAGTCCATCCGGCAGCGCTCAGCATGTGGCAGGGCGCTTCTCCGGTCAGAATGGGCGGGTGCCTTCCGAGAGGTTCGCGGTGCAGCGCGAGACGGCCACCCTTGCCGGCGAGCGCTGGGCGGGCGTCGGGCAGCCCGTCGTCCTGCTCCACTCCGGGGTGACCGACCGCCGCTCCTGGTACGCGGTCGCGGAGGCGCTCCAGCCGACCACGGGTGTCGTGGCGTACGACCTGCGTGGCTACGGCGAGACCTCGGGTGCCACCTACGGGTTCTCGCACCTCGATGACCTCAAGGCGGTCCTCGATCAGGTGGCGACCGGCCCCGTATGGCTGGTCGGCAGTTCCATGGGTGGCGAGATCGCCATCGACGCCGCCCTCACGAGCCCGGAACGGGTGGCCGGCCTGGTGCTCCTCGCCCCGGCGGTCAGTGGCGCCCCCGAACCGAGCACGTTCGACGCCAACACCGACCGGCTCGTGCGCATGTGGGAGGCGGCCCAGACGTCCGGCGAGATCGACGAGATCAACCGGATCGAGATGTGGCTCTGGCTCGATGGGCCGCGCGGCCCGGAGGGACGTGTCTCGGGACCGGCTCGAGAGCTCGCGTTGGCGATGAACGCCATCGCGTTGAAAAACGAGATCCCCGAGGAATCGGGGAAAAGTGGGATCGCCGCGTGGTCGAGGCTCGAGGAGATCGCAGTCCCGGTGACCGTCGCGTGCGGCGACCTCGACCTACCATTCATGATCGCGCAGTCGAAGGAGCTCGCAGACTGGCTCCCCAAATCGCGGTTTCACATGTTCGAAGGGATGGCGCACCTCCCATATCTCGAACAGCCGAAGGTGGTTGCGGAGTTGATCAACGCCGCGATTCGGTGATTCGGCTCATGCCCCGGGCGTGATCGTCACGTAGGTCGCGATGGGAACCCCGGTCTGCGTCGTGGCGATGATGTCGTAGCGCGTGGGGCCCGCGGGGACCGTGGCATCCGCGACGAAATGGCCGATCGGATCGAGCCGGTGGCTGACCAGGATGATGGGCGTGCCTCCGGGAGGCGTCATGCCGACGGTGAGCGACACGATGTGGATCTCGCTGGTCTCGTTCGAGCTTGTGAAGAAGGTGACATGAAGCTCGTCGGCACCCGCCTTGTCAGGATCGATGTAGACCTGTGCAATCCCACCGCTCGGCAGCTGGATCGAATACAGGGTGGGCAATCCGCTGAACCGGGTTGCCGTCACGATCGGTGCGGGGGTGATCGTCGTCAGCTGGAGGTGGACTTCGGTGGAGTTCGTTGCGTTCTCGATGATCACGGCGACCTCCCAGATTCCGGCGATCGCGAGGTTGCCACCGCGGGCTGCAAAGCTCCCATCGGGTTGACGCTTGAGCGTCAGCGTTGAGTCGCCGAGCTGCGGTCGCAGAGGCTGCGTGAACTCGAGCTGCACCGACGTGGCATGCACCGTCGCGCCGGTGTCGTAGTCTGTGACGCGAAGGACGAAGTTGTTGAAACCGGCCGTCCCTGGTGACACAACGAGACGGACTTTCACGGTGGTCGCAAAATCGCTGCCGGTGACGACTACCTGGCTCGACCGTGCGGTTGACGCTGCAGCCGCGGAAGCAACCGGCGGCGCGACATTCACGAGCGCTGCGGCGACGAGCACCGCGGCGGCGCCGATCACGACCTCGGTGGACCCGACCCGCCGCAGGCCTCGCAGCACCCTTGCGGCGCGAGGCACGTTGCGGTAGCGATTGATCGCGCCGAGAGCGGCGAGCATGAGAAACAGCGCCACTTTCACGAGGATGAGCACGCCAAAGGCGGTGCCGAAGAGCTGCCCGATCGACCCGACCTCGATCACCGCTCGGAACGTCCCAGTGAGCGCGACCAGGACGATGGCGATAGCCGCGATCGTTGAGAAGCGGCGCACAGCTCGTCCCTTGAGTTCAGACGGCTGTCCTCGGACGGCCACGATCAGAACCAACAGCCCGCCGATCCAGATGCCGCTCGCAACGATGTGAGCCCACTGCGCGATGAGATTGGGCGCGATCGGGGCTTGAGCACCGGCGTGGCTCGCCGCGACGTCGACCCACATCGACGCTGCCGCTCCGACACCGGCCAATGCCACGGCGATCCGCTTCGCGGCGGCCGGCGCCACGGATGCGGCAACCACGGTCAGTCCTGTGGCCGCGATCGCCACGATGCGCTCGAACGTGGTCGTTCCGAGTGACGTCGAGAACAACGAGCCGAAGCCAATTCCCGCGGCTTCGCGTTCTGCTTCGACGACGCCCGCAACGCCGAGGGCCCCGGCGATCCAGGCGCCGGCCAGCATTCGCGTGATCGAGGCAGGAACAGCCTCCAGAATGAACAGACACGTCGACGCGATGCCGACGATGCCCATGACGCCGACGAAGAACAGCCAGCGCCCCACCACCGCAAGGACGGACGGCGGCGGTGACACCACTGACCTGCTCGCGTGCGCGCTGGCACTCGCGGCGGACTCCCCGACCCCGAATGCGTACGCGCCGGTGGCGAGATGACCGTCTGTCTCGGAGACGGTCTTCCACGTCACCGTGTACACGCCGTTGCCGATGGGCTGCAGCGGCACCTCCAGCTCGAGTGGATGACCCGGCACAACGACGGTCGGTCCGGCGTCGACGGTCATCCCTGCGCTGTTGATCACGGTGATCGTCGACAGCTTCGGGTCAGGTGTCTCACCGAAGGTGATCTCCACGAGCTTCGGCGCTGTTTGCACCTCGGAGCCCTCGGGAGGCATGGCGCTCTGCGGCAGCGCGTGGGCGGCCGCGGTCAGGGGCATCCATATGGCTGCCCCCGCCGCAAGAGTCGCACCGACGATCAGTGAACGCCGCACCCGCACGCTAGGTGCTCCGGCGGCGCAACCCGATCGCCAGGTTGAGTGCGCTGAGAAGCACCGCCACAACGATCGCGATGATCGCGAGTGTCGTTGCACCGGATGCGCTCGTCTTCGCGTCGCTGGCTGTTGTTGATGCGGACTGTGCGCTCGACAGCGCACTCGCCGCGCGTTGACTCACGGTGTCGACCTTGGTTGCCACGGCAGCGGCTGCCGGTATGACCACCGGGAACTGGACGGCGCTCGAATCCGCGATGGAGTCGAACGTCGTCGGGCCTGACGCGACCGTCTGATTGACCGGAACGCCGTTGATGGTGCCGAAGAGGCGAAAGGTGTACGTACCGACGACCGTCGGGATGAGCCCGTAGTCGTATTCGTCGAGCCTCCCGTTGCCGGTATCCGCGTCGTGGAGGGGCACCGGGCAGAATGGGCTGCTTGTCGTGCTCCCGACAGTCACGGTGACCTGAAAATCCGGATGCGTGCAGTCCTGGTTGAGCGTGCTGACGGGGGTCCCGATCGGGTTCGATGCCGACGGAACGTCGATGAACACCTGGATCGCATTTGGGGCGCCGACATACGTATCGGTGCCACCCGCAGGCTCGAACTGCCAGCCGATGGCGATCCGATACTTGCCGGCGGTGAACACAAAATGCGCCGACGCAACAGCGAATGACGTGGTCAGGGCGAGCAGCGCCGCCGCGGCAACCGCGGACAAACGCAGGCGAGTTCTGGACAACTTGATATCTCCTCAAGGTGTGAACGGATCGTTGGTGAGCCGCAGCTCACGGACGGTCGGTCAGACTCCGAGGGGTCGCGGGGGCGGCCTTCGCCAGAGGTGTCGCCCAAGCTGATCAAGCGGCGATGCGCACTGAGGGGGGACAGGCGTCCCAGCACCGGCGACCGTGTGCCGCCTCCTGCAGATCGCAGAACGGAGCATGGCCTCGACCCGCTCGACCACGACCTCACGCCGGCGGATCAAAATCTCGCAAATGCGGACGACGCAGGCAAGCAGGAGGGCCACATACAGGTGGATGAGCGGGGCCGCCCAGTGCACCGCGGTGATCGCCCCCAAGCCGGGCGCCGGCTGCGAGCGCGCCACCGCCTCGAGGTTCTCCTGCACGAGATACAGGGCGATCTGAGCCGCGGCGATCGGCAGCCAAAGAGCCACCAGGCGAGTTCCCGGAGTCGATCCACGAATTGACGAGCTGGGCGCCTCAGCGGCTCGCCCGCGCCAGATCCGCCGCACACTCGCGGCGGCTCGATCGAGCCGGTCGTTGAGCTTCTGCCACGCCAGCGCCAAGCGGAAAGCGAAGATCGCGCTGAGGAGCAGTACGACGCCCGCCACCGGGAGCATGTAGGCGTGCACGGGGTTGGTCATGGACGCGAGCACGCCCTCGGCTCCCCAGACGCGAAGGTACTCGAGGGTGTGGCCGACGAACAGCCCAACCACCGCCAGGAGGACGACCCCTGGCGCAGCAATCCTCGCCTGCCGATTGGGGATCACGCCGCGAGCATACGCTCGCGCTTCGGTGGCGTCACCCGAGCGGGTCCAGCGAGCCATAATTGGCGCCGCGCTCGCGGGCAAACCGCCGCGGGCAGGTGCGGACACGACCCCTTACCAGCCGTTGCCGAGAGCGAGGATTGTGGATGAAAGCCTCGGGGGGCCTCGGAGGCCTCACTCGTTCCAAGCGTGGGCAGGCGCTGATCGTTGCGATCGCTCTTGCGGGCGGGCTCGGCATCGGGGCGCTGATGTCCATGACGGTGCACCCGCAGGCCACAACGACGAGTGCTCCATTGGAGGTCACGCCCTCGGCGAACATCATCGGCTCACCGCTGACACGCCAGCCGACGCCTCCGCTCACCGGGCTCGTCGACCAGAACGGCCAACCAGTCTCATTGGCGGACGAGAAGGGCCATGTCGTGCTCCTGGCATTCATGGACCCGCTGTGCGTCAACCTCTGCCCGCTCCTCGGTCGTGACATCGTCGCCGTCGAGCAAGCACTGCCCAAGGGGATCAATCCGGTTCTGCTCATCGTCAGCGTGGTCGCCGACCGCACCCCGAAGGACGTGGCGCAGTTCATCCGCACAAACCTCACAAGCAAGTGGGATCCCGGTTGGCACTGGCTACTCGGGCCTGACGCCGAGCTGAAGATCACCTGGTTGAAGTGGGGTGAGCCGATCCAACCCCCCCATACGAATTATCTCGAGGTCATCGATCCACAGGGGTACGTGCGGGTGATCTACCCAGCGCCGCTCTTTGTCAGCGATGTGGTGCACGCGGTCACCGTGGTAGCGCACGAATAGTCCCTGAGGCAAGCCGCAAGAGCAAGGCACAGTTGAGAGGAAGACCGCTTTTGCGCTAAGGTCGCGCCCATGCCGACGTACAAGATGGGCCAGGCCGCCGAGCTGCTCGGCGTCAGCGTCGATACCGTGCGCCGCTGGGCCGACGCGGGGCGTATCGATACCGTTCGCACCGAGGGTGGCCACCGGCTGGTCGACGGTGTCGCCCTGGCCAGGTTTGCGGTCGAGATTGCCAGCAACCACCCGACCTTTCCCGTGACCGAGTCAGCGCGCAATCACTTCCTCGGGCTGGTGACCGACGTGGCCACCGACGGCGTGATGGCGCACGTCAAACTCCAGGCCGGGCCGTTCCGGATCAGCTCCCTGATCAGCAGCGAGGCAGTTCGGGAGCTTGGTCTCGAGCCGGGGATGCTCGCCGTCGCCTCCGTGAAGGCCACCAATGTCGTCATCGAGATGCCCCCGCCGGCGGACTCTCAGCCGAGGAAGCCATGAAGCCGCGTCTCCGACCCCTCCTGCTGTTCGCGACAGGCGCGATGGTGCTCGCTGCGTGCGGATCGACCTCGACGAGCGGCCCCTCCGCGTCGCCCGACCCCTTCTCCGGGTCGATCACGGTGTTTGCCGCATCGTCGCTGACGAGTCCGTTCAACACCGCCGAAAAGGGCCTCGAGCTTGATCACCCGGGCTTCGCAGCTCAGTACTCGTACGGCAGCTCGCAGGCACTGGTCACGCAGATCATCAACGGCGCCCCCGCGGACGTCATCGCTACGGCGAACACGACGACGATGCAGCAACTTGTGGCCAGAGGGCTTGTCGATACCCCGCAGGCCTTTGTCAAGAACAAGCTCGAGATCATCGTCGCACCAGGAAACCCCAAGAACATCACAACCCTCGCCGGCCTCGCCACACCGGGCCTCTCGGTCGTGCTCGCGATGGCAGGCGTTCCGGTCGGCGACTATTCGGCCAAGGCGCTCACCGCGGCGAACGTCAAGGTCACGCCGAAGTCGCTCGAGTCTGATGACGCGCTGGTGGTCGAGCAGGTCGAATCCGGGAACGCGGACGCCGCTCTGGTCTTCGTGACCGACAGCTTCAGCGCGGGAAGCAAGGTGACCGGGATCGCCATACCGGACGCACAGAATGTGATCGGCACTTATGAGATCGCCGTGGTGAAGTCGAGCACCAACATGACAGCTGCCCAGGCCTTCGTCACCTCGGCCGTGTCAGGGGATATCCAGACAGAACTGCTGTCCGTCGGATTCCTGAAGGCGTCGTGAACCGGGGCGTCGCGCGACGTCCACTCCTCGGTCTCCTCATCCCGGCCGCGGTCGCGGTCCTATTCATCGCGCTGCCGCTGATCGGTCTGCTCGTCCACGTCGACTGGAGCAATCTCCCGTCCGAGCTGGTGTCGACGGACGTGCTCACGGCACTGCGCCTGTCCCTCGAATGCTCCGTGATCGCCGTGGTGATATCGCTGCTGATCGGCGTCCCGCTGGCCTACCTTCTTGCACGCACGTCGCTTCCTGGACGCCGTATCGTCCGCGGCTTGGTGACCCTGCCGCTGGTGCTCCCGCCGGTGGTCGGCGGGATCGCGCTCCAGACGGCTCTCGGCCGGACCACCCCGATCGGGACGCTGCTCGATCATTTCGGCATCGTGCTGCCGTTCAGCACCGCGGGAGCCGCGATCGCCGAGGCATTCGTGGGCTTCCCATTCCTCGTGATCACTGTCGAAGCCGGACTCCGGCAGCGCGACGACCACTTCGAGGAGGTCGCCGCCACCCTCGGTGCGCGGCCGTGGCGACGCTTCTGGCAGGTGACGCTGCCGCTCGCAGCGCCATCGATCGCCGCCGGCGCCGCGCTGTGCTGGGCGCGAGCGCTCGGCGAATTCGGTGCGACGATCACCTTTGCGGGCAGCTTTCCAGGCACCACCGAGACTCTCCCCATTGCCGCGTACAGCTCGTTCGAGGGCTCGGGGCAGATCGGCATGGCAATCACGCTCTCACTCCTGCTGCTCGCGATCTCGGTCCTCGTGCTCGTCGTCCTGCGCGACCGCTGGCTGGGTGCCCTGCGGTGACGCTCCAGGCTCGGGTCCGCACGCAGCTCGGAAGCCTCCGCCTACAGTGCGATGTCTCGGTGGGGTCCGGTATCACGGTCGCCGTACTCGGACCGAACGGCGCCGGCAAGACGACTCTGCTGCGCGTCATCGCGGGTCTGCTGCCCGTCGATAACGGACGGGTTGAGGTCGACGGCGTTGTGTTCGAGGATACGGCGACAGGCACCTGGCTGACACCCGAGACTCGACGCGTCGGATTCGTGTTCCAGGACCACGGACTGTTTCCGCACCTCAGCGTGCTGGACAACGTGGCGTTCGGACTGCGCGCACGCGGGGTCGACACAAAGTCCGCACACGCGCGGGCGGCTGACTGGCTCGAGCGGGTGGACCTCGCGAGATACGCGGCGTCGCGGCCCAGCGCTCTCAGCGGCGGTCAATCACAGCGAGCAGCGCTCGCTCGGGTGCTCGTCACCGACCCGCGAGTCCTGCTGCTCGACGAACCGCTTGCCGCGGTGGATGCTTCGGGGCGCCTGGAGTTGCGACGTGCACTTCGCGAGCACCTCTCCACGTTCAGCGGCGTGCGCCTGATCGTGACCCACGACCCGCTGGAAGCCGCATCGCTCGCCGAACGAGTCGTGATCCTGGAGGACGGTCGGATCACCCAGGAAGGACCTTTCAGCGATGTCTCCGCTCGGCCCCGCTCGGCGTGGATCGCGCGTATGGCGGGGTTGAACCTGCTCCGCGGGGCGGTTTCGAGCGGGGCGATGCTGCTCGAGGACGGGTCCTGGCTCACCGTCGCAACCGACGTGGAGGGCCCCGCGCTCGCGACCATCCAGCCGCGCGCGATCGCTCTCTACCGTCAGGCTCAGGACGGGAGTCCGCGGAACGTCCTGCGCTGTACTGTGGCCGGCATCGATCCGGAGGGCGACCGCTGGCGGATCCGCCTCGAGGGCGCATATCCGCTGGTGGCGGAGGTCACGCCGGCAGCCGCTTCGGAGCTGCGCCTTGCCGACGGCGGTGAGGTCTTCGCAGTGGTCAAGGCGACCGAGATTGACGTGTACCCAGTCTGAGTGAGCGTCCTGCGCCTTGACCGCGCTGGCGCGGACCCGTCACGCTGAGAGTTGTGACGAATGCCCCGGTGGATGCCGCGCATCCCGCTTCGGTCGACGAGGTGGTCGATTTGCTCGCCGCGAACGACTACCTGTGTGACCGCCGCCTTGCGACGGCGATCCTCGTCGCGATGCGCATCAACAAGCCGCTCTTCTTGGAAGGCGAAGCCGGTGTCGGCAAGACCGAGGCCGCCCGAGCGCTTGCCGCAGGGCTCGGCGCACGGCTGATCCGGCTGCAGTGCTACGAGGGCATCGACCTCGCCCACGCCGCGTACGAGTGGAACTACGCGCGTCAGTTGCTGCACATCCGGTTGGTCGGTGAGCGAGAGGATCGTGTGCGCACGGAGCAGGACGTGTTCGGGCCGGAGTTCCTCCTGCGGCGCCCCCTCCTCGACGCCATCGACAACCACGACGCGGTTGCGCCGGTCCTCCTCATCGACGAGATCGACAGATCGGATGAGGAGTTCGAGGCGTTCCTGCTCGAGGTACTCGCCGACTTCGCGATCAGCATCCCCGAGATGGGCACCATCCGCGCCGAGCATCCACCGCTGGTGATCCTCACAGGGAACCGAACCCGCGAAGTCCACGACGCACTCAAGCGGCGATGCCTGTATCACTGGATCGACTACCCGGACCTGGAGCGCGAGGTGGCCATCGTGCGCGTGCGCGCGCCGGAGGTTTCCGAGCGGCTCGGCCGCCAGGTGGCAGAGGTGACCCAGCGGCTTCGTGGCCTCGACCTCTACAAAGTGCCAGGAGTGGCAGAAACAGTGGACTGGGCGCGCGCGCTGGCCGCGCTTGGTCACACGGAAGCGACGCCGGCGGCCCTCCGCGAGACCATGGGTGCGGCGATCAAGCACCAGGAGGACCTCGAACGGAGCGAGGAGGCGATCGCAGAGCACGCGGGACGATGATCGGCAGCGCCGCGGATCCCGTCGAGAGCGTGACGCTGTTCGCTCGTCTGCTTCGCGACGCGGGGCTCACCACTGGACCCGAACGCGTGCGTGACGCGTGCGAGGCCCTGCTCGCGATCGACCTTGAGCGGCCCGATGAGGTGCGCTATGCGCTCCGTGCGGTATTCGTCAGCCGGCGAGAGGAAGGTCCGGTGTTCGACGCAGCATTCGATCTCTTCTTCTCGAGGCCGGGGGGCGAAGGCACGGCAGGTTCCATCCCCGGACGCAGCCGTCCCCTCGCGCTCGATCCAATGATGGCCTTCGCATGGATGAACGCGCTCGGGCTCTCGTCGCCCGGCGTCGCTCGTGAGGTTGAGGGACCTCCAGCATCGAGCACCGGCTACAGCGCCGACGAGTTGCTCCGCCAGCGGGACTTCCGCGAGATGAGCTGGGACGAACTCGCTTCGGTCCGCCGGCTGCTTCGCCAGTCTCTGTGGCGGGTGGCCGAGCGACGGACGCGGCGCCTGCGCGCCGACCGCCGCGGCACCGTGGAACTGCGCCGCACGATGCGCGCTGCGGCGCGCCAGGGGGGTGACGCGCATCGTCTGGCTCGCGCGAGCGCTCGCACCAAGCGCCGGCCGATCGTCATCCTGTGTGATGTCAGCGGATCAATGGACCGATACTCGCGCCATCTGCTCGTGTTCGCGCAGGTGATCGGCAGGAAGGAGCGCGTCGAGACCTTTGCGTTTTCGACACATCTGACTAGAATCACGCATCTGCTCCGCCACGGCGATCTCGATTCGGCGCTCGACCACGTTGCGAGCCGGGTGCACGACATCGGCGGCGGGACGCGCATCGCTGAGGCACTGCATACGTTCCAGCGGGACCACGCGCGCCGGGTGCTCGGTCACGGCGCCATCGTGCTGATCATCAGCGACGGCTGGGACCGCGGTGACCCGGATCAGCTCGGCCGTGAGATGGCCCGCCTGCGCCGCAGCTGCCATCGCCTGATCTGGTTGAACCCGCTGCTCGGCAGTACCGCCTACCAACCCGAGACACGCGGTATGGCTGCAGCGTTGCCGCACTGCGATGACTTCCTGAGCGCCCACAGTGTCGATGCGCTCGACGCCCTCGGCAAGCTGCTCGCTCAGCTCCCGCGGCGGGTCAGCCGCTCGCCTCGCGGCGCCGACGCCGCGAACGCCGGAGGCGGCGCAGCAGCAGCAGGCTGATCAGCCCCGCGAACGCCGCCCCGATCATCTGCGGCCGCACTTTGACCCGGCTGATGCGGTCCTTCGCCACCGCCCGGCCAAGGGCAAAGGCATCGAGCGCTGCGGGTTGGGACGCGGCCGTTGCCGCGGACGCTGACGAGGAAGCGCTTGAGCCGGACGGCGGATCGGTCGCCGACGCGGGATCACCGCCGGTGGCCGTGGTGCCCGCCGGTGGTGCCTCGAGCTTCGACTGGATGCACTCGGCCGCCTGTGCCACCAGGTGGCGCGAGACGTCTTCCATGATGCCGCGGCCGAATTGCGCAACCCGCCCGACGACCGTGAAGTCCGTGGTCAGCGTGACCGTCGAGGTTTCGCCTGC
>JBIOIZ010000098.1:0-11057 GCA_044450385.1 Candidatus Dormibacteria bacterium | reverse complement strand
CGCACGATCCTCGCCTACAAGCTCGTCCCCGATGTGCCGCCACCTCGGCACCAACCTGCCGCGGACTTGCTCCGGGCCGTCAACGCGCCCTATGACGGCGGGTGGTTCGCGGATTCCCTCGCAGGCGGACCAGATGAGGCGCTGGCGGTTGTGAGCCGCTATCTGAAGGACCCGGCCCTGCGCGAGGTGCTGCCCGTCACGCGGCGTTGAAACGCCTGCAGGCGTAGAGGCGGCCGGAATCACGTCACGATGGAGTACGGTCAGCCGACTCGTCCGTAGCGCGAAAGTGGGGAGACGTCCATGACCACGGGTTCCACGCGCTTTTGGCATCCCTTCTCGGACATGAGCAATGTTGTCGGCAACGAGGTGATCCTCGATCGCGGCGAGGGAGCGTGGGTGTGGGATCGCGCCGGGCGACGCTACTACGATGCCACCGCCAGCCTCTGGTACTGCAACGTGGGCCACGGCCGCGCCGAGCTGGCCGAAGCCGCAGCCAGACAGATGCGACGCCTCGACTCGTACTCCACCTTCGGCAGCTATGCGAATGAGCCCGTTCTCGAGCTGGCAGAACGGGTCTGTTCCCTGGCTCCGATCCCGGAGGCGGTGGCCTTCTTCACCACCGGCGGATCGGACGCTGTCGACACCGCTGCCAAGCTGGTCCGCCGCTACTGGCATGCGGTGGGGCACCCTGAGCGGCAAATGATCGTGGTCCGTGACGGGGCGTATCACGGCATGAACACATATGGCACCAGCCTTGCTGGGATACCGGCCAACGCGGCGGGCTACGGTGAGCTGGTTCCCGGAGTCGTCCAGGTTGCACGTGACGACACTGCGGACCTGGAGCGCGTCCTCAAGGAGCATTCCGGCCGGGTGGCCGCATTCTTTGCCGAGCCGATGATCGGTGCGGGCGGCGTCTATCCCCCCGTGGACGGTTACTGGGCTCGCGTTCAGGAGCTCTGCAGCGCCCACGACATCCTCCTTGTTGTCGACGAGGTGGTTACCGGGTTTGGCCGCCTCGGCCACTGGTTCGCGAGCGAGCGCTATGACATCCGAGCCGACGTCATCCTCGGCGCCAAGGGCATGACGTCGGGATACTTTCCCGTTGGAGTGGTCATCTGCGGACCGCGAATCCAGGAACCGTTCTGGCGAGGCAGCGCCGGCTTGCTCCGGCACGGCTACACATACTCCGGGCACGCCACCGGGGCTGCGGTGGCGCTGGCAAACCTGGACGTGATCGAAGCGGAGGGCCTGCTGGCGCGTGTGCGTTCTCTAGAAGGAACGCTGTCCTCCGCACTGTCGGCGCTCTCAGGTCACCCGCTCGTGGCCGAGGTCAGGACCGCCGGCCTGACGGGCGCCGTTGAGCTCACCTCCAGCGCCCTCAGCGATCATCCTGGGATCATCGATCGCGTCGTGCGCGCCGCCCACGAGCGAGGCGTGCTGACGCGAGGGCTGGTCGGCAGGGCCCTGCACATCTCCCCTCCTCTGATCACCACACCTGCCGAACTCGGCGATCTCGCTGGGGTAATCCGTGAAAGCATCGATGCCGTTTCCACGCAACGTCTGGCGACCACCGTCGACCGCCGTTAGAACGAGGCCTCAGCGCTCCAGAACCGGTTGACAGTTGACCAGATGGGTCGATAGACTTCGGTCGCCTGATACGGAGAGGCATCCGTCAGGGCTGCGGACTGTCTCAGTGGGTTGAGATTCAGACGGTGACGAGGTGTGACACATGACGGCCGATAGATTCCAACCCCGACAGCGGGCAATCCCATCGCGGCTTCGGGTGCTCGCGCTGGCGGCACTGCCGGCAATGGTCATTGCGGCGTGCGGATCCGGGTCCGGATCCTCGACAGCGACGAAGGTCCCGGTCACCTTTGCCGCTTTCAACCCATTCACCGGCGCGGATGCGGTCTTCGGATCGCTGATGATCAGCGGGTGCGACTCGGCCGTGCAGGTGATCAATCAGGCCGGGGGGATTCTCGGTGGAAAGGTCAGCTGCGTTTCGGTTGACACGCATGGCGATCCAGCGGATGCGGTGGTGGCAGCGAATCGCGCGATCGCCACGACCAGCCATCTGGATGGTGTGGTTGGTCCGAGCTCTGATGAGGCACTGGCCACCGTCCCCGTCTTCAATCAGTCGCACATCCCGATGTTCGGAGACACCGGCCAGGTTCAGTTCGATCATTCGACGTACCCGTACTTTTGGAGACTGTCCCAAGCGGACGATCTGCAGGCCAAGGCCATGGCGTTTCTGGCATACCAGAAGGGCTATCGATACGCGACGACCGTCTTCGGAGGCGACCCGGGCGGTCAGGCTGTTGATACTCCGGTGAAGGCCACGTTCACCGCTCTCGGCGGAACGATCGTCAAAGACGTCCAGCTGACGTTCGATCAGACTTCGTATCGCACCGAGATCGAACAGATACTTGCCGCGAACCCGAAGCCTCAGGTGATCTTCACCGAGACAGACCCGCAGACGAGCGCCACATTCTTCGCCGAGTGGAAGGAGTTGACCGGAGGGTTGATTCCCATCATCGGCGACGAGACCACCCTGGACTCAACCTATCGACAGGCGATCTCGAATGCCGTCGGAGCCGCCCTGCTGGCGCCCAACTTCAGCGGTATCCAGAACTTCGTCGATCCAACGTCAACGCCATTCAAGCTGTTCGCGAATGCGTTGAAGCTGGTACCCGGCCTGTCCGCCAGCAACATTGCCTCGTACTCATCGGACCCATTCCCGGCCAACGTGTTTGACAGTGTCAACATCATGGCTCTGGCAATGGTGGCCGCGAACAGCACGACGAACTTCAACAACTTCATCAATGCGGTCGTCAACCCAGGCGCGGGCAAGGTGGTCGTTTCGTCCTACGCAGACGGAGTCGCGGCACTGAAGGCGGGCCATCAGATTCAGTACGTGGGCACTGTCGGGCCGATCACGTTCAACAAGTACCACGACTCTGCCGGCACCTTTGCAATCGCCACATATGACGTCGCCGGCAATCGACTGGTGACCGGCATGATCACCTCGTCGCAGATCGCCGCGCTTCCAAGCTGAGCCTGCCCGGTTGCAAGAGGAATCCGGCCCCGGCGGCGGTCATGGACGGACCGGTTGTCGAGTGGGTGAACGATGAGCATCGTCCTTCCGGCAATCGGGTTTGGGCTGATCACGGCCTCCATTCTCGCGATCGCCGCGGTCGGGTTCACGCTGCAGTTCGGTGCGACCAACGTGCTGAATCTGGCCTATGCCGACACGATGACAGCGGCCGCGTTCATCGCCTACATGGTCACGCACGCGGGCCTGAGCATCTGGGTGGCCCTGATCGCGGGAACCGTCTTCGGGGCAGTCGCGTCCTTCGCTCTCAACCGCTTCGTGTATGTCCCATACGTCCGGAGAGGTACGAAGCTTTTCGGCATGGTGATCCTCACCATCGCGGTGAGCATCATCGTTCAGTTCGGGCTCATGGCGATCTACGGTTCCGACTTCTACAACCTCCAGAGCTCGTCTGGGTCTTCGTTCAAGATCGGTCCCTTCATCTTCACCGCAATCCAGATAGCGATCATCGTGATCGCGGTAGTCGCGATGCTCGCAGTTCATCTTCTCCTCACATATACGAAGCTCGGTAAGGCGATGCGCGCGACGGCCAACGACCCTGATCTGGCGCGCGACTGCGGCATCAACACCGACCGGGTCATCGACCTCGTCTGGTTGGTGTCAGGGGCCCTTTGCGGCCTGGCGGGAGTGGTGCTCGTGATGAACGTCACCGGCTTCGACGTCACAACCGGGAACGGCTTCTTGATCCCAATCCTGGCGGTGGCCATACTCGGCGGCATCGGCCAGGCTCGTGGCGCGATGCTCGGCGCCCTGGTGATCGGAATTGCCAGCGAGGTCGCAGGGGCTGTCATCAGTCCGGGGTACAAGACGGTGGTCGCGTTCATCATCCTGGTGCTGGTCCTGCTGTTCCGGCCCCAGGGCATCTTGTCCGAAGTCGCAACCCAGAAGGAGTTGGCGGCGTGAGCTCGGCTGTTCAGTTCTACCTCACCATCCTGCTGATCTACCTCGGCGTGGATGCGATGGCGTGTTTGGCGCTGAATCTCCAATTCGGAGTCACCGGATTGGTCAACTTCGGATTCATCCTCTTTCAAGCTGCCGGCGCGTACACGGCCGCCGTGCTCACGTTGGGGCCGTCATCCGCCAACGGCGGGTACCAGCAATACATCGGGGGAGCTTCACTTCCCTTCCCGTTGCCGATCCTGGCTGCCGCCATCGTGGGAGCCCTGCTTTCGCTCCTGGTTGGATTGGTCGGGTTACGCCGGCTTCGAACCGACTACCAGGCGATCGTGCTGTTGGCAGTGTCCCTCATCGGTGCGACGATCGCCACGAACCAAGTCGGCCTGTTCAACGGCGCCAGCGGCTTGAGCTTGGTGCCTCATCCTCTCTCTGATGTGCTCAACCTCGATCCCATCAGTTACGCGTGGGTATATGTGGCCATCACGATGGCGTTCTTCCTGCTGACGTGGTTGCTCGTTCACAGGATCACAAGCTCGCCCCTTGGCCGAACGCTTCGAAGCGTGCGCGAGAGCGAAGCCGTAGCAGCATCGGTTGGGAAGAACGTGATTCGACTCAAGCTCATGGCGTATGTACTTGGTGGGGCGATCGCCGCCGTCAGCGGCGCGCTCCTGGTCGAATTCATCACCGCGTGGTCTCCCTCCTCATGGTTGCCGGCCGAGACGTTCGTGTACTTCGCCGCGGTCATCGTGGGGGGCGCTGGGAACAACCTCGGAGCCATCGTCGGTGCGGCTCTGGTCCCGGTGGCATTCATCGAGGCCAGTCAATACATTCCCGCCTTCGGACGTCCAGGGCTGATCGAATCGGTGCAATGGATCGTCATCGGCCTTCTGATAGCGGTGTTCCTATGGGTGCGACCGGTCGGCATCTTTCCCGAACGACGTCGCCGTTACGCGAAACCAAGTCCGGCCGGGGATGGAGCACAAACGCCACATTCCGAACCCGTCCTGCCCAGCGGCTGACCTGGATGGCTCAAGCGCAACTCGTGCCGCAGCCGATGCTCTCGGTTGTCGATCTGCACAAAGATTTCGGCGGCCTTCACGCAGTGGATGGAGCCACCTTCTCGGTCGAGACCGGAGCAATCACCGGGCTGATCGGACCCAACGGTGCGGGCAAGTCGACCGCGCTCGCGCTCATCGCAGGTGCGCTCCAGCCGACGTCAGGCTCCGTCGTTTTTCGTGGGGCCGACATCACCGCGACTCCTTCGCATCAACGCGCCCGCCAGGGCCTCGTCCGCACTTTCCAGATCTCCGGTGAGTTTCCACGCCTCACGGTGCTGGAGAACCTGCTCGTCACAGCACCCCACCAACGGGGCGAATCGCTCGCGAGAGTGGTCCTTGGCAAGTGGACGTGGAAGGCACAGGAGGCGCGGCTTCTGGCGCAAGCTCGAGAGCTACTCGCGCGATTCGAGCTCGCCGACAAAGAGGACGAGTACGCCGGCAACCTGAGCGGCGGTCAGAAGCGCCTCCTTCAGATAGCTCGCGGACTGATGGCGGAACCCGCGCTGTTGCTGCTCGACGAACCGATGGCCGGCGTCAATCCTTCGCTGAGCCGGCGGCTGGAGCATCACTTGCTGGAGCTGCGTGCCGAGGGCTTGACCATCCTCATGGTCGAGCACGAATTGGGCGTCGTCGACCGCTTGTGTGATCAGACCATCGTGATGGCGCAGGGGCGTGTTCTGGCGCAGGGCACCATGATGGAATTGCGACGGAACCAAGAGGTGCTCGATGCCTACCTTATCGGCTGAATCAAACGGTCGACCCGAGCAGCTGCTGGTGATCAACGGTTTGACGGCGGGCTACGGTGGTTCCGCGGTGATTTCGGAGGTCGATCTGGCCGTCGGGAGCAAGGAGATCGTTACCGTGATCGGCCCAAACGGAGCCGGCAAGTCGACCATGCTCGGCGCAGTGATGGGCCGGGTCAAAGTCATGGCCGGGTCAATCCTGCTCAGGGGTACGCCGATCACCCGTATGCGTGCTCACGAGTTGAGCCGGCTCGGGATCGGCTACGTCCCTCAAACGCGGGACATCTTCGAAACGCTCACCGTTCGCGAGAACCTGGAGATGGGTGGCTACTCACTCTCAAGTTCGCATCTTCCAGCCGCGATGGAAAAGGTGTTCTCCATCTTCCCGGATCTTGCCACCCATCTCCCCAAGCGAGCTGGAACGTTGAGTGGAGGCGAGAGAAAGATGCTCGCCGTCGGGCGCGTGCTCATGCCGGACCCGAGCCTGCTTGTCCTTGATGAACCCACCGCCAATCTCTCACCGAAACTTGCTCGCATGGTGCTCCGGGAGCAGGTGCCACGGCTCGCCGAGTCCGGCGTGGCTGTCCTGCTCGTTGAGCAGAAGGCATTGGAGGCTCTGGAGATCTCCGATTGGGGCTACTTGCTTGTCGCTGGGAAAGTGCAACTCTCAGGACAGGCACGTGATCTGGCAACGCGTCCGGGCCTGCGGGAGATGTTTCTTGGTCAGGTGGTCGCGAGTCGCGTGGATGAGACGGAGCCGGCGAGCGAGAGGCAATAAGGGAGACGAATATGCCGAGCGCAGAAATCAGAATGTTCAACCCGAAGACTTTGCCGAAGCCCTCCTACCATTGGAGCAACGGGGCGGAAGTCACCAATCCGCAGCGCATGGTGTTCACCGCCGGTCAGGGCGCAACTGACGCTGATGGGGTCTTTGTGGGTAAGGGCGACGCCGACGCCCAGATTCGCCAGGTCTTCAAGAATATGGAGGCGGTCCTGGCCGATTGCGGGATGACCTTCAGGAATGTCGTCAAGTTCACGGCGTACCTGGTGAACGCGGACGACATCCCGGCGTTCACTCTTGCGCGTCAAGAGATCTACAGGGAGATCTACCCCGACGACCAGTACCCGCCCACGACGCTGCTTGTTGTCGATCGACTCCGACCGCCGGATCTGCTGTTCGAGCTTGACGCGATCGCGGTCGACTGAAGCCGATCAGGCTCGAGCCGCTCCGACCGCAACGGCGATTTCGTCCGCGCTGCGAACCCCGTTGATTCGCTCGACCAGATAGTGGACAAACGTCGTGATTCCGAACACCGGCAGGTTGGTCCACTTGTGCAGAGCTGACTCGAACGGGAGCATGGCTGTACATTCGACAAGAATGGCTTTGGGCGTGTGCTCCGTACACATCCTCAACGCGACATCGCGCAGGTCGTCCTCCATTCTGTTGTAGTCCAACTCAGGACGGGTTCGCGAGCGCATGGCCATCCATGCCGCGCTGCCGGAGACATCGGCGATTGCAGGTCTCAGGTCAGCCGGCCAGCCGGCCGCCGCACGGCGAGTCTCATCGATGTCGGCGGCGCTGAATGTCAGTACCGCAAGCTCTCCGTTGAAGACGCGGCTCAAGAGCGGCGCGAGCATCAGACTCGACAGCATCGTGGGAAGCTCGACGGCGCTGGCCACCGAATCCTGGAATGCCACGCTGAACCCGCAATTTGCGGTGATCATGCTCACGCCCGCCTCGCGCAACCTCAGAGCCGCAGCCACATACCCATCCTCAAGTGCGGCGAACCGAGAGCTCGCGATGACTTCGGTTTGGGCACCCGGGACAGGCTGTTGCATCACAGGAAAGTCGAAGCTATCGGCGCGCCCCATGCCACCGGGCAGATCCATGTACGTGCTCTCGAGCAAGAGAACGCCGACTGGCGGTGACTCCCGATCCGGTCCAGAACCGATGTCTGTCATGGGTTGAACCGGATGACGTTCTTGGTTCCAGGGATACCGTCGATCCAGACCTCGACGACGTCGCGATCGTTCAGGAGCCGCGGAGGAATGTCTGCAATGCCAACCCCGGACGACGTGCCCATGCTCAGCACGTCACCCGGACGCAGGGTCATGAATCCCGAGAGGAACGCGATCACCTCAGCGGGTGAATGGACCCAGTCATAGGCGGGATAGTGCTGGCGGACTTCGCCGTTGACCTTGCAGTTGACATGGATCTCCGTGCCCATGGCCTCCCACTCGTCCGCCGTCACGAGCACGGGACCCATTGGACAGAAATTGTCAATGCCCTTGAGCCTCAGCTGAATGGTTTCAAGGTCCAATTTCGGTCGTGGAAGGATCTTGGCCGTCATCTCGTTGAGAGCCGTGTAACCGGCGATGCACCTGGCAGCCTGATCCAAACCGACCCGACGCGCCGTGCTCCCGATGATCACCCCTACTTCAGCCTCGAAGTCCACGTGGGTGATGGCAGACGGCACGCGAACAGGCACGCGTGCTCCGAGGATGCTGCTCGGCGTTTTCGGAAAGACCTGTGGGATTGGGGTGTCTTCGATCCCCTCCTGCTTCTTGAATGTGCGGTAGTTGTAGCTGACCCCGAGGACCTTCTCAGGGGCATCCACGAACGGGAGCACGTACAGGTCACTGAGCTTGTCGGCCTCGACAGGAACCTGCTCCAGCACGTCACGCGCCTCGTCGATGGCAGCGCGGAGGAGGTCGAGCGAGGCAAGGAAAACCCTTGGATCATCGAGCGCCAGTTGGATGAATTCTCGCGAGATGCCGAGCGCCGGCCTACTCGCAAGCGCCTCCTCGAAGAGAGAGTAGAGCGGCGTGACCGCCTCACGCTCGTCGAGAACGCCGAAGCTCGGACCCACCTTGGACATGTAGCGAACAAATCTCAATGCTGTTCCTCGATGATTGCAAGACCCAGCGGGTATCGGTCTTGGCGTACCAGTGCGGCTGCAAATTCCCGCGGACAACCAGACCCGCAAGCGCCACAAGAATACCACGGCGCCATAACGGATTAGCCGCGCTCGATGGGTTGCAGCTCTCACCCATCCAACGCGAGTTCGCTCAGGCCGAGGCGATGTAACCGAGCGACTTGTCGATGACGTGCAGGAGCGAGGAGCCGGCCATCCACCGCTCCAGATTCTTCAGAAAACCGCTCACGAACCGTTCATGTGTGTCAGTCACATCACCGGCCATGTGCGGCGACACGATGACGTTGGGCAAGTCCCAAACGGGGTGGCCCGCCGGCAGCGGTTCGTCCCAGTAGACGTCGAGGGCTGCGCCCGCAATCCGTCCCTCGCGCATGGCCTCCAGAAATGCGGCCTCGTCGATCAAGGGACCCCGGCCCAGGTTGATCAGCCGCGCCGTGGGTTTCATCCGGTTGAAAACATCCCTCCCGATGAGGCCCGTGGTTGCGGCGACCAGCGGCGCTACGAGCAGGACGTAGTCTGCCGCACCGACAATCTCGAGCAAGTCGCTTGATGGATGGATAACTCCGAAGTCGGGGTCGTGGTCACGTCGGGTCCGCGCCACCCCAATCACCTCCATCCTGAGGGCTCGAGCCAGGCGAGCAATCGACCGCCCGATCGGGCCGGCGCCGACAATCAGGAGCACGCGACCTTCGAGCGTGTCGACCCGCCTGAAGTTCCATCGGTGCGCCCGCTGGTCGTCCCAGGTGCGAACAGCATCCTTGGCCATCTGAAGCATCAGCATCACGGCGTACTCCGCCATGCTCTGCTCGTACACGCCACCGCTGTTCGTGACAATCACCGAGCTGGCGACGAGCTCTGGGAAGAGCAACCGTTCGACGCCGACCCCCGCGGTGTGTATCCAGCGCAGCTTGGCCGCGTCTGCAAATGTGTTCCTGAAGATCGCCGGGTCCCCGAAACCCGTTGCAAAGTTCCACGCAAACATGATCTCGGCTTCCCTCAGGGCACGGCGCAGCTCCTCTTCGTTGCGTGCAAATTGGTAACGGACGCCAGACGCGTGCTCAGGGAGGCCCGGTGGCGGCGCGTCCACCCTTGCCACGACGACCAGTGGTTCCACGTCAGCCCTGCTCAGCAACGCTTTCGAAGCGCCGAGCAATTTCGTCGACCGTCGCCTCGGTCATCACCGTGGCAATGCACATCAATCCGCCTCGTCCGATGAGAATCCCGGCTCGATACAACTTCCACCAGAGGCCGGTCGGGTCGTCGCTCATCACACGCGAAAGCGAGCCGCGCCCGTTCACCTCGTAACCGAGTCCGGTCAGACGCACACGGAGCATGTCGCCAAGCCGGTTGATCCTCTCGATCTCCGACTTCGTGAGGAGCTGGAGCGCCGTGAGACCGGCGCGCATCACGAGCGGATTCGCGGTGAAGGTTCCACCGTGTTCGAGGGGGTGAGGCACTCGAGGATCGAACATCTCCATGAGCGCGCGCCGGCCTCCAAATGCCCCGATCGGAAGTCCACCTCCGATCACCTTGCCGAGCGTTATGAGATCGGGTTCGAGATCATAGGTCGCGTGGAGACCGCCGTATTCCACGCGGAAGGTGATCACCTCGTCGACGATCAAGAGCACGTTGAGTTCACGAGTCAGTGCGCGCACCGCGCGCGCGAACTCCATCGAGACGGGCTTCAAACCCAACCGATTCGGCATGAGATCGATGATCACGGCGGCGAGACGCGACGCATGCTTTCGGATTGCCTTCTCAAATCCACCGATGTCGTCGGAGGTGACTGTGATCACCGTCTCCCGCAATGCCGCAGGGACACCCGCAGAGTCGTCGGCCAGTACCGCGTCGTACGTCCCGTGGTAGCAGCCTGCGAACCGCAGTATGGAATCGCGTCCGGTGTAGGCTCGGGCGAGGCGCAGCACCGTCATCACGGCTTCCGTTCCTGAATTGGCAAACCGAACGAGCTCAAGAGCCTCTATCCGGTCGACAAGGTGCCGCGCCAGCTCGACCTCGCTCGCTGTGGGCAACCCGAACGACGCACCGTCCTCAACCGCTGCCTTGATCGTGTCGACGATCGCGGGGTGGGCGTGACCATGCACGAGTGCCGACATGTTCGCCTGTAGATCGATGACCTCGTGCCCGTCGGCGTCGACGACCAGGCAACCGCGGCCGTAGGACGCATACGGAGGATGTGGCGGAACAGACAGCGTCGACCTGGTGTTCCCGCCCGGAAGAGAGGTCACCGCATTCGCAAAGATCTCATCAGACCCGAGCGCCCGGCGTCCCGGGCTTTGCGCCCCGCTCATCG
>JBIOIZ010000097.1:0-11177 GCA_044450385.1 Candidatus Dormibacteria bacterium | reverse complement strand
CGCCTCATCTGGTCCGCCTGCGAGGGAATCCGCGAACCACCCGCCGTCATAGGGCGCGTTGACGGCCCGGAGCAAGTCCGCGGCAGGTTGGTGCCGAGGTGGCGGCACATCGGGGACGAGCTTGTAGGCGAGGATCGTGCGATTGCCCGCCCTCGCGATCCCGACCGAATCGATCACGTCCCAGCGGGTGAGGCTGCTGTAGGGATACTGCCGAAGGATCATGCCATCGCGCGTGAGTTCCAGGGACGGGCGGACGACCACGGCTGTGGTCGCGAGGCCGATCAGCGGGGCGGCCATGATGAACCAGCCGATCGTGGCGCCGACCAGCAGACAGATGACCCCGGCGATCTCCGTAACCGCCAGGAGCGGTAGCACCAGCGCAACCGGTCTTCGGGCGCGGAACACGATCCTGCCTCGTCGAACCACGAGCGCCGCGGGGAGCTCGGCGGGGTTGGGCAGCTCGGTCATCGGTTCGATCGTAGCCGTGCCTGCCATCCTTCCCGGATGCCTCTTGCCCTGATGCTCCTCGACATCGGATCGGTGCTGGGCGGCATCGGCCTGGCGGTTGTTACCTTCATCGTGGTGATCGCCGTTTGTGTGCTGATCCTTCGGCTGCTGGCTGTGATCCTTCCGTCTTACGAGGAGGCGACCGCCCCGGCGGAGACCTCCGACGAGCCAGTCGCTGGAGAACCCGCCGAACCGCTAACGGCGGCACCTCAGGCGGACGATGCTCCAGAGGCGTGACCTGTGGGGTTGCGCTCCACTCCCCGGACGGGCTAACATTCATAAGCGATCCTTTATGAAAGATTCCTTTATGAGTTCTGAAGCCCCAGCGCGTCCCCCGCGGCGTGCGCTACCGGGAAGCATCGCCATCGGCGCGAGTGACCTGTCTGTCTATTTCGAGGGGCTCGCCAATCCGACGAGACTGCTGATTGTCGAGCGGCTCGCGGCGACCTCCGAGATGCGCGTGTCCGAACTGGCGGATTTCTGTCAGGTCAGTCAGCCACGGATGAGCTGGCACCTGCGCATTCTTCGCAAGGCGGAGGTGATCCGCACCCGTCGCGAGGGGCGAGAGGTGTTCTGCCGGCTCGACCGGGACGCCATTGCCACCCATTTCAAGAGCTTCGCTCGGCTGATCTCCTCAGCAGGGATGCCCGCCGAGATCACATCAACAGCACCGATACACGAGGGCGCGTCGTGAGCAACAAAGTCAGAGTGGCGATCATCGGCGTGGGCAACTGCGCCTCGTCGTTCATCCAGGGACTCGAGTACTACAAGAACGCTGATCCGAACGACACCGTGCCTGGTCTCATGCACGTGGACCTCGGCGGGTACCACATCTCGGACATCGAGATCTCCGCGGCGTTCGACATCGACAGAGAGAAGGTCGGCAAGGACGTCTCCGAGGCGATCTTCAGCGGGCTGAACAACACGGTGAAGTTCAGCGACGTGCCGAGGCTGAACATCCCAGTCCAGCGGGGCATGACCCACGACGGACTGGGCAAGTACCTGTCCGAGGTGATCACCAAGGCGCCGGGATCCACCGTCGACATCGCCCAGGTCCTCAAGGACACTGGCACCGATGTGGTCGTCAACTACCTGCCGGTCGGCAGTGAGGCCGCAACCCGCTGGTACACCGAGCAGATCCTCGAGGCGCCGTGCGCCATGGTGAACTGCATGCCTGTCTTCATCGCTCGCGAGGACTACTGGCAGGCGCGATTCCGTAAGGCGGGCATGCCGATCATCGGTGACGACATCAAGTCGCAGGTCGGCGCAACCATCGTCCACCGCGTCCTGACCCACCTCTTCCGTGAACGTGGTGTCGAGCTCGAGAACACCTATCAGCTCAACTTCGGCGGCAACACCGACTTCCTCAACATGCTCGAGCGCGAACGCCTCATGAGCAAGAAGATCAGCAAGACCAACAGCGTGCAGTCGCAGCTCGCGACGCCGATGGAGAAGGATCACATTCACATCGGACCATCTGACTACGTGCCGTGGCTCAACGACCGCAAGTGGGCGTTCATCCGCCTCGAGGGCAAGTCATTCGGCGATGTGCCGCTGAATGTCGAGCTGAAGCTCGAGGTGCACGACTCCCCGAACAGTGCGGGAATCGTCATCGACGCGGTGCGGTGCTGCAAGCTCGGGCTCGACCGCGGCCTCAGTGGCACGCTCGAGGGCCCGGCGTCGTACTTCATGAAGTCCCCGCCTCGCCAGGTCTCCGACGACGAAGCCCACCGCGCGACCGAGGAGTTCATCGCGGGGGTCGATACGGGCGGCGGGCGGCGCAACGGCCGGGCTGAGGTTCTGCACGAAGCTGCGGAGGCGGAACCCGCCACACCCGCGACGAATTAACCCGCCGAGCGATCGGAGCCGACAGCGTTGATGCAGGCCGGCGATGTGGTGGTGAAGGCGGGCGCGCGCAAGCGCGCCGCGCGGGATCCGATGCTGCCGTACTACGCGTATCGCGGCGCCGAGGCGCTGGTGGGAGCGCTGCCGCAGGCCGTCTCGTACTGGCTCGGTGACCGCGCCGCCGACGCACTCCTGGCCGCCGTGCCAAGCCGGTTCGATGGTCTCAGCGACAACCTCCGCCACGTCCTTCCGGGCATCGGCGACCGATCGCTCAAGCACCTGATCCGTCGCAATCTTCGCAACCTCACGCACTGCTGGGTCGATGTGATGGAGATGTCATCGCGACGGACCGACCTGCCATCGCGCATCGACATGAAGGATCTCTACCACTTCGAGGACGCAATCGCGCGGGGCAACGGCGTGGTGGTCGCGTCGATGCACTTCGGGTCATGGGAGGTTGGGCTGGCGGGCTGGAACAAGATGGGCGGCAAGATGGCACTCCTCGCCGAGGTGCTCCGTCCGAAAGAGCTCTTCGATCGAGTGGTCGGCGCACGGCGAGCGCAGGGGGTCCACATCATTCCGATCGACACTCAGGCGATGCGTGAGGGCGACCCCCAGGCCGCTCGCCGCCTCGGCGCCGCTTCGATGCGCGAGGTGTTCAAGGTGCTGCGCTCCGGCGGTGTCGTGGCCATGGCCCTCGACCGGGATCTGATCGGCAATGGCGAGCCGCTCGAGTTCTTCGGCCAGCCGGCGCCGATCCCCATCGGCTCGGTGGAGATCGCCATCCGAGCCGGGGCGGCGATCGTCCCCATCGTGCTCTTCCGCGACCGATACCGGGTCAATGCCGTAGTGCATCCCGAGATCTCCTACTCCACAGACGCCCCCAGAGATGCCGAGGTGCGCAAGACTGCGCAGATGCTGCTGCGAATCTTCGAGGGGGCGATCCGCGAGCATCCCGAGCAATGGCACGTCCTCGATCCAATCTGGCCGGCGGCCGGAACGAGATGAAGATCTGTCTGGTCTCCCCTTACGACTTCATGCATCCCGGGGGAGTCACGGAGCATGTCCGCCACCTCTCGGCGAAGCTTCGGGCGCGCGGGCACGATGTCACGGTGCTCGCGCCGTCGAGCCGCGTCGGCGACGATCACGGCATCCCCGGGTACGTGCGCATCGGCCGCAGCGTCCCGGTGCGGACCAATGGTTCCGTGGCGCGCATCGCCCTCTCATTCCACCTGGTGCGACGCGTTCGCGCGCTGCTCGACGAGAACCATTTCGACGTCGTTCACTACCACGAGCCGCTGGTGCCCTCGCTGCCGATCACCGTGCTCCGCTTCCATAGTGGAGCGAACGTCGGAACGTTCCACGCGATGGCGCGGCGGAACCTCGGCTACTACTACGGCAGGCCGTTTCTCAAGCGCTATTTCAACCGTCTTCACGTGCATGTGGCGGTCAGCGTTCCCGCTCGAGATTTCATCGCGAGGTATTTCGAGGGAGAGTATCGGGTGGTGCCGAACGGCATCGACTGCTCGCGATTCAATCCCAATCATCCAAAGCTCGAGGAGCTTCGTACGCCTGGCAAGGCAACGATCCTGTTTGTCGGGCGTCTCGAGTCGCGCAAGGGACTGCCGACCCTGCTCGAAGCCTATGGCCAGTTGCGTCGCGCGCGTGACGATGCGCGACTTGTCGTTGTGGGAGACGGCCCGATGCGCTGGGGGTACGAGAGTCAAGTGGCGGCGATGGGCATCCCCGACGTGGAATTCGCGGGCAGGGTTTCCCCGGAGCTGCTGCCCCGCTACTACGCCTCCGCTGACATCTTCTGCGCTCCCGCGACCGGCGGTGAGAGCTTCGGGATCGTGCTGTTGGAGGCGATGGCAAGCGGGGTCCCGGTGATCGCGTCGTCCATACCCGGCTTCAGCAGCGTGATCCTCCACGACGTGGACGGTGTGCTGGTTCCCCCGCGCCACCCGAAAGAGTGGGCGGCGGCGCTCGGGGCACTGCTTGATGACCCGCCGCGGCGCACCGAGATGAGCGAGCGCGGGCTCGCCAAGGCGCAGCTGTATGACTGGGAACATGTCGTCGACGAGGTTCTCGACGTGTATCGCGTGGCACGTGAGCGTGCCGGGGCAAGCACGGTGGTATCCGGTGTTCACGTCCAGGCTCCAGGACTGGGTTAGGTCCGGCGCGCGCCGCGTCGTTCCTGCCCTTCGCGCACTGCACCTGACGCCGAACATCCTCACGATGCTCGGGCTGGGCATATGTGCCGGCTCCGCCGTCCTGATCGCCCTGGGGTTTCTCCTGCCCGGCGGTCTCCTGCTGCTGATCGCCAGCGGTTTCGACATCCTTGATGGTGCCCTTGCGCGGGTCAGCGGCCGCGAGCAGCGTTATGGAGCGTTTCTCGACTCGACGGTGGATCGCTACGCGGAGGCGATGACATCCATCGCGCTGCTTGCGTATTTCCTCTTTCACGGCCATCACACCCTTGAACCCATGCTCGTGGTGTTTGCGCTGACCGGCTCGCTGCTCGTGTCCTACGTTCGCGCACGCGCACAGTCGCTCGGGTTCAATGGCGACGGCGGACTGCTGGCCCGTCCGGAGCGCGTGGTGATCACCGTGATCGGTCTCGTGATCGCGCCGCTGCTCATCTGGGCGCTGTGGATCCTGGCCATCCTCACCAACGTGACTGCGGTGCAGCGGATCTGGGTCGTGTGGCAGCAGGCGCGACGCAGCGCAGCAGAGACGCGCAGCGCGCCCGGGGTGAGCACCGGATAGCCCGTTCACGGGAGTGCGACGTCCTGACGCGGATCCTCGGCGATGCCATCGCGCCGGATCTCGAAGTGCAGGTGCGGGCCGGTGGCATTACCACTTGACCCCATGGTTCCGATGACCTGGCCCGATGCCACATACGTACCGTTCGCGACGATGACGGTGTCGAGATGCCCGTAGAGGGTGCTCAGCCCACCGCCGTGATCGATGACCACGTGCAGTCCGTACCCCGTCGCCGAGACGATGACGGTCACGGTGCCCGGGAGCGTCGCCACCACCGGTGTCCCCCGCGCCGCCGCCAGGTCGATTCCGGAATGCCAGTGGCCGCCGGGACACGCCTGGTCCACGGGCTCGAACGCGTAGCTCGTGCAACCGAACCCCTGGGAGATCCACGAATGCGTCACGGGTTTGACGAAGGCAGCGCCTGTCGCACTGCCTCCGATGGCAGCGCTCGCAAGTGCAGTGCCGCCAACGAGGCCGAGTGACAGCAGCCCGATGAGCGCTGCGAAAGCGCGAATCACGGCGCGGCCCGGTGGCGCACGACATGGTGTGCGGGCGCCAGCGCCTTGTGCATCGAACGCTGGATGTGGCGCATCGCGGTGTGCGCGTGGGTCTCGACGTGCGTAGCTGCGTGGAGCGTACCTGGAACCTTGAGCACGATCCAGAGGATCGCCAGCGCGAACAGGCTCTCGGCGATGCCGCTCCCGGCGCCGAATCCGACCGCGGTCGCGACCCGAAGGATTATCAGCTGGACGGCCTGCATGAACACTGCGACCATGAACAAGCGAAGCCACGTGGACGCATAACGGCGTGTCTCAGGAAGCACCGAACACAGCGCGGCAAGCGGGGCGAGCACAACGAGGATGTCAAGCATCGCCATTCGGATGACATACGAGAGCACGAGAATCACGACCGCCACGACGACGCCCAGCGCGAACACCGCGTGGAAGAGATCCTGCGAACTCTGGATGATCGAGACGGTCGTCGCGCTCATCGACCCTGACCAGGGAAGCGAATCGATGGACAAGGCACCGCCGAGTGACTGCGTCACGCCGCCGATCGCATTGTTGAGATCGATGGCCATCTGGATGAAGTAGATCGACCCATGGACCATCACGAGTGCCGCCATGACGCGTGGGATCACCAGATGCAGCGCGTAGCGCGCACGGATCGAGTGCTCGAAGATGCTCCGCAGCGAGGCGTACACGAGCACAGCGCCGACCAGGACATCCGCGACCAGCGTGAGCGATCCGTTCAGGTGCGCAATGGCCGGGTTCGCCGTCAAGGGCCGGATCCCTGACGCGGTCGGATCGACAGTGGTGAATAGGTAGCGACTCAGCTCGGAGTCGAGGTCGGCGCGAGCCGTTCCGATGAAATGTGAGAGCACGCCGGTCAACAGTTGGAGGATCGTGCCGAGGGGATCGCGGATCCCCTGCACGATTCCAGGAATCGATTGCATCAAGCCGGCTCAGTGAATCGTTGCCGGGACGCTGGCGATGAGCGCGTGGGTCAGCGTGCCCGCGACCTCGACGCCGATGGTGCCGAAGACGATGCGGCCGATCCATTTCTTCGCCTGGGCCACGCTCGCAGGATCGACGGCAACGATCTTGTACATGAACGCGATGAGGAACGCGAGTGCACCGACGCTGGCCAGCAGCCCCTGGGCGATGAGAATCCAATTGTCGATGAGAGCCTTGAGTTGAACCATGATGGGCGACCTCCGACAGATGCGATGCGATATCGGTCGCCCCTCCGGCCGTTCCGGGCTAGCACCCGGACAACCAGCAGACTATACGGATTTGTGTATGTTTGTCAAGTGCAGCATCGCTGGGCGGGTGAGTATTGAAGCGGCCGCGTCGCGCGTATTGATGAGCAGAGTGGAAGCAGCGCGGGCAGCGGATATCGCCGGGGTCGCCGACAGACAGGAAGTGGACCGGTCCGCGACATACCTGGCTCAGCGCGAGCGACTGTACGGCCTCGCCCTTGTCATCCGGCGCGAGAGCAACGACGCTTCCGATGCGGTGCCGTCGGCCTTCGAGAAGGCACCGCGTCATCGAGGGCGTCTGCACGACCGAACCCGTCCAGAGGCATGGACCGATGCTCATCGCAAAGTCATCGGTCGCTGGCGTGCACCTGCCAGTCCTCAACCGTGATCGCGAACCGTTCGAGATCGCGCCCACGCGCCGTGGCCGTGGAGGCATGCCGGACGATAGACTCGCGCCGTCCTGCTCTGCTGGAGGCTTATGAAACTCGCGGCATTCGCCCGCCAGCCGCTGCTGTTCGGACCCTCTCCTGTGCATCGCCTTGACCGGCTCACCACATCGCTGGGCGGCGCCGAGGTGTGGGCCAAGCGCGAGGACTGCAACAGCGGTCTCGCCTTCGGAGGCAACAAGACGAGGAAACTCGAGTACCTGGTTGCGGACGCCCTGGCGCAGGGCTGCGACACGCTGGTCTCCATCGGGGGTGTGCAGTCAAACCACACCCGTCAAGTTGCCGCAGCGGCGGCATGCATGGGGATGCGATGCGTCCTCGTCCAGGAGAGCTGGGTCGACTGGTCTGATCCTGTCTATGACAAGGTTGGCAACATCCTGCTCAGCCGCATCCTCGGCGCGGACATCAGGATGGTGAAGGAGGGGTTCGGCATCGGCTTCAAGGCAAGCTGGGAACAGGCACTTGCAGATGTTCGGAATGCGGGTCGCAAACCCTACGCAATCCCGGCCGGCGCATCGGATCACCCGTTGGGCGGTCTTGGATTTGCCCGGTGGGCTCAGGAGGTCGAGGCTCAGGAGCGGGCGTTGGGGATCTTCTTCGACACGATCATCGTGTGCTCGGTTACGGGAAGCACCCAGGCGGGCATGATCGCCGGTTTCGCCGCGCAGGACCGACCGCGGCGGGTCATCGGCATCGATGCATCGGCCAAGCCTGAGGAAACGCTTGACCAGGTCACCCGAATCGCTCGACAGACAGCCGGGCTGATCGACATCGGCCGGGAGCTGCGCAGCGACGAGATCATCCTGGATGCCCGCTACCACGCGGGCACGTACGGGCTTGCCGACGAACAAACCGTCGAGGCGATCAAGCTGGGTGCGCGGCTCGAAGGAATGATCACTGACCCCGTCTACGAGGGCAAGTCACTTGCGGGCATGATCGACATGATCTCCAGCAAGGAAGTCCCCAGCAGTTCGAAGGTCCTCTATGCCCACCTCGGCGGGCAGCCCGCAATCAACGGATACAGCTCGCTCTTTTCCTGATAGGAAGCGCTGGGACCGACCAACGCGTCCGGGACTTACCAACGCATCACGGTGACGCTGCGATGGCCGGACGATTCGGGTCGGCATCCGGGTTGGTCCCATGAGAGGCCCCTGGCGCGGATGCCAGGGGCCTCCTTCAGGAAGGGAATGAGTATCGGGGGGCCACGTGATCACGCCGCCCGATCCGGGCCGCGGCGACGCACCTTATCCCGCCGGCCGGGGGCGTGTCGGTGATCCGGATCACGGGCCTCCTGCCACGCCGTCGCGCCGCACCCAAAACTTGTACTAATCTCAGTAGCCACTGATAAACACCGTCGAGGAGAAAGAGCGTGGCTGGAGAGAAATCGCGGGGAGCGCCCAAGCGGCAGGGGAAGAAGCCGAAGGCTGCTGCAATTGCCAAGGCAGCGAAGAAGGCAGCCGCTCAGACCGCGGCTCAGTCGCCGAATCAGAGCTGACGGCAGCGTCGGGGCGTTCTTGGTCTAACTGACTTCTGCGGCCAGCGAGCGCTTCCTCAGCTTGTTGCGCTCGTCGGCATTCAGCACTCGCTTGCGCATTCGAATGCCCACCGGGGTGACCTCGACGAGCTCGTCGTCGATGATGAAGTCAAGGCATTCCTCGAGCGACATCTTCCGTGGGGGGACGAGACGAATGGTCATGTCTTCGGTGGATGACCGGATATTGGTCTTCTGCTTCTGCTTGGTGACGTTGAGGTGGATATCGCCGGGCCGGCGGTTGAGTCCGACGATCATGCCCTCGTAGACGGGCGTCCCCGGCGCGATGAGCGGCTGTCCGCGCTCCTGGAGGGTCACCAGGCCGTACGCGACGGCGACCCCCGGCTGGCTCGCGGTGAGGACACCCGTCCGCGTTGTTGTCGGCAGCGCCCACATGCGTTCCCAACCGAGCAATCGCGTGGCCATCACGCCCGTGCCGCGAGTGAGCGTGAGTATCTGGCTGCGCAACCCGATCAATGCCCGGGTCGGCGCGTGGTAGGTGAGCCGCACTCCTCCGCCCGCGTCGGTTCGCATCGCGGTCATCTTCGCGCCGCGCGTGCCGAGCGCATCGGTGATGGCCCCGACGACGTCTGCCGAGCAGTCGATGACACAGTCCTCGACCGGCTCCACGCGCTCCCCGTCGATCTCCTTGGTGATGACTGCGGGCCGCGATACCTCGAACTCGTAGCCCTCGCGGCGCATCGTCTCGATGAGGATCGCGAGGTGCAGCTCGCCTCGCCCGCTGACGTCGAAGATATCCGCGGTAGGCCCGTCCTCCACGCGCAATGCCACGTTGGTGAGCAGCTCGCGCTCGAGCCTCGCGCGCAGCTGTCGCGACGTGCTGCTGACGGTCGCCTCGCGTCCGGCGAGCGGCGACTGATTGACCGAGAACTGCATGCGCAATGTCGGCTCGCCGATCTCGAGGCGTGGCAACGCTTCGGGGTGCTCTGCATCGGCGATGGTGTCGCCGATCGCCACCGCAGCCAATCCCGAGAGGTAGACGATCTCTCCGGCGGATGCCGATTCCGCCGGGAGTCGCTGCAGTGCCTCGACAGTGAGCACCGTCGCGATGCGTTCGGTTCTGCCCGCGCCTGATGCCGTGAAGCACACCACGCTCTGTCCCGGATGGACCGTGCCGCGCTGAATCCGTCCGAGCGCGAGCCGGCCGCTCCAGTTGTCGTGATCCAGGTTGCTCACCAGCATCTGCAGCGGCCCGTCGGGGTCGGCGAGGGGCGGCGGTACGTGCTCGATGATCGCATCAAGGAGAGGCTCGAGAGTCACACCCGCGTGGGTGAGGTCGGCGGTGGCCGTGCCTTCGCGCGCGTTGGTGTAGAGAACCGGCGCGTCCAGTTGCCACGGCTCCTTGGCAAGCTCGAGCAGCAGATCGTGGGTTGCCTCAACCGTCTCTGCGGGCTGCGCGTTGGTGCGGTCGATCTTGTTGACCACGATGATCGGCTGGAGACCGAGCGCCATCGCCTGGCGAAGCACGACCCGGGTTTGCGGCATCGGGCCCTCAGCGGCATCGACGAGGAGCAGGCAGCCATCGGCCATGCCGAGGACCCGCTCGACCTCGCCCCCGAAGTCCGCGTGTCCGGGGGTATCGATGATGTTGAGCTTGACGCCGTTGTAGCGAACCGACGTGGTCTTCGCGAGGATCGTGATTCCCTTCTCGCGCTCGAGATCGTTCGAATCCATGATCAACTCGCCGACCTGCTCGTGGGCCGCGAAGACGCGCGATTGCTTCAACAGGGCATCTACCAGCGTGGTCTTGCCGTGGTCGACGTGCGCGATGATCGCGACGTTGCGGATGTCCGCCCGGCGCTCTTCGCCGGGGATGAGAGGAGGTGGCACCTCCCGATTCTGACCGCCCGGCGTTCATCGGCCGCCCGTGACCCAGTGCAAGAACTGCTGAATGTGCTCCGCCAGAGCCTGCTGGAGGTTCTGGAGGACGGAATATTCGCCGGTCGCGGTGGCGGCGGTATTGGTATTCAACTGCTTGAAGAGGCCCGACAGTGGTGACGTGAGCCCTCCGAGCGGTCCAGCATCCGCAACCGGGGACGCGCTTGCGACCGGGAGCGCCGGACCTGTGCCCGGTGTTGCCGTTGCCACCGCGGGTGGCGCCCAACTGATGTACCGGCCGGGCGGCGGAGCCTGTGCACCGGCGTGGACCGCGAGCGCAACCATGGCGGCGGCCGCAGCCCCGCCAACCAGCAGATGGAATCGATGACGACGGAGCATGGGCTACCTCCAAAGGCCTCGCTTCGACGGTCGCCCCTCCGGCCGCACCGGACGATCCCGGCCGCCGAAGTATACAGATTTG
>JBIOIZ010000096.1:0-11255 GCA_044450385.1 Candidatus Dormibacteria bacterium | reverse complement strand
GTGCGATCGAAGATGCCACCCCAGCGCTCCAGCTCCAGGACGCGATCGATCACCTCGTGCGCATACAGCTCGACCATCCGCCAGTTGTTGATCAGCTGGCCGCCGAGCATGGTGTCTGCGAAGTGCACCTCCCAGCTGTCCTCGGGATCGACGTTGCCGATGCCGGCGGCGATGCCGCCCTCGGCCATCACCGTATGCGCCTTGCCGAGGAGCGACTTGGTCACGACCCTGACGGTGCAGCCTGCCTCGGCGGCAGCGATCGCGGCGCGCATGCCCGCTCCGCCGGCGCCGACGACGAGCACGTCACATTCGATGGTGTCGTAGGGCTCGGGGGTCGCTGCCATCTCAGAAAACGATGTGCGGATCGACGACGATCCCCGCACGCAGGAGATGGATGTACACGTCCGTGATGACGACGCTGAACATGCTCAACCAGGCCCACACCGGGTGGCGCTCGTTGAGCACCGTCACCCACTTCCAGGCGCGATAGCGCGCCTGACCGAGCCGTGACCTGGAGTAGCAGTCGAGACCACCGCCGACGAGATGCCGCCACGAGTGGCAGCCAAAGGTGTATCCGCTCAGCAGGATCACGTTCGCCAGCATGATCCCGGTCCCGAGGCCCAGCTGCACGTGGCCGTTCGGCGCCCAGAACGCCAGGTAGACGTCATACCAGAGGAACCCGGTGACGATCAGCACCAGGTAGAAGAGGAACCGGTGCAGGTTGTTGAGGAAGAGCGGGAACGCCGTCTCGCCCCGGTACTTGCGGTGTCGGAGCTCCCCAACCGCGCATGCGGGTGGATCCCAGAAGAACGAGCGGTAGTACGCCTTGCGGTAGTAGTAGCAGGTGGCGCGAAAGAGGAGCGGTGAGCCGAGCACCCACAGCGCCGGACTCACCGGACCGGTCTTCCAGATGGTCGGCGAGTAGAACGGCGACAGATACGGCCCGCTCTGGTTGATGGCACCCGACAGGAATGCGGTCCAGACCGAGTAGACCCCGAACAGGCTGAGCACGGTGACGACCGTGGCCGGAAGCACCCACCAGGGGAGCGAATTGAGGATGCGCTCGATGAGCCCGGGACCGCCATGCGGGGCGGACGCGAGCGAAGCGGGTGATACCTTGGTGACCTGGGTGGACAAGCAGCACCATCCTAACGTCGAGGCTCGCGCACGCGACCTCGACCCGGGATCGAGGCGGTTACCGCTCCGAGGCGAACGCGCCGGCGAAGGTCTGCCGCGCCGCCCGCGACAGCATCCCGATCTCCGAGAGAGCGTTGACGGCATCTCCCACCACGAGCGTCGAAGGTGGCTCGATGCGAGCCGCGCGCGCAGCGGCGGCGATTCGCCCGACGGGAGCCCGGACGACCTGCTGGCCCGGCGTCGTGGCCTTCGAGATGATCGCCGCGGGACGGTCGGCTCCAAGCACCTCCGACAGCCTCCCGGCGATGGCCTCGAGCTCGGCCGGCATCAGCACGACCAGGGTGTCGACGCTGCGCGCCACGGCGTCGAACTCACTCACGTCCCCACCGGCCCGATGACCGGTCACGAAAGCGACTGAGGCGGCGACGCCACGATGGGTCAGCGGTATCCCAGCCGCAGCCGGGGCGGCCAGTGCTGCGCTCACGCCGGGGATCACCCGCACGGGGACTCCCGCGCGTCGCAGCGCTTCGACCTCCTCGCCACCCCGCCCAAAGAGGAAGGGATCGCCGCCCTTCAGGCGGACCACGAGGTCACCGGCGCGGGCGGCGGCGATCATCGCCTCGTTGATGGTTTCCTGCGAGGCGGAACCCCGGCCAGAGCGCTTGCCGGCGTCGATCAACCGCGCCCGTGGCCCGCACAGACGCAGCACCTCGGGAGCCACGAGCGCATCGTGGAAGACGACGTCCGCGTCGGCGAGGACGGCCCGTGCGCCCATCGTGAGCAGGTCCGGATCACCCGGTCCCGCGCCGGCAAGCACGACCTCCCCCATCGGCAGCGCGTGCTGGGCCTCCCGTGCGCTCTGCTCGATCGTCAGTGCCAGCGCGGACGCGGCATCCGGATTCCCCATACGCAGCATCGCTGTCGCTTCAGAGCGAAGCAACCGCCGGTAGGCGCGTTGCTGGGCATCGCCCGAGACTCCCGCACGACGGAGCCGGCGTCGCATCCGCCCCATCAGATGCGTGAACGGCGCCCACTCCTCCCCGAGCATGGCCTCGACACGTTCGCGCATCGCGCGGGCGAGAAACGGACTCTCACCGGATGTGGAGATCGCAATCTGGAGCGGGCCACGTTTGACCATTGCGGGAGCGATCCAATCGCACTGATGCGTTACGTCGACGACATTGAGGAGCACGCGCTCGCGGTCTGCCTCGGCACGAGCGCCGCGTTGACCGTCCTGGTCGTCACTCGCATCGATGGCCAGGTATGCGCCCACGAGGTCGCCCGGTTGGAACCCGCGATGCAGATGGATCACCGTTGCCCCCGTGGCGCGAAGGCCGAGCGCTTTCTCCTCCGCGAGCGGTGTGTCGCCGAGCACCACGCAGCGTCGCTCGTGAAGATCCAGAACGATCGGGTAGTACGACGTGCTGCTCACACGGCGCCTTGCCGTGCCGGCACGGCAGGCTCGGGCGCGCCGCTGACCTCCAGAGGTGGATGGAGCAGGCACTCCTTGTGGGTGTCGCTCTCCCACCACCAGCGGCCGGCGCGCTCCTGCTCGCCGGGTCCTGTCGCCCGGGTGCAGGGAGCGCAGCCGATCGACATGAACCCGCGCGCATACAGCGGGTGCTGGCGGATGTCGTGGACGCGGAGGTAGTCCCACACCTGGTCGCGGCTCCAGGCCGCGAGCGGCACCACCTTGATCATGCCGTCGTGCCCGGGATCGCTGGCGACCACCGGGGTCGCCGCGCGCGTCGGGGTCTGATCTCGACGCAGCCCGGTGATCCACGCGTCGTACTCGCGCAGTGCCTGTGTCAGGGGGTTCACCTTGCGCACGGCGCAGCACTGATTGCGCAGCGGCACCGACTTTCGGAACAGCATGTGGCCGTGCTCGGCGGTCATCGCCTCGAGCTCGCTTGCCTCCGGCGCAAGGATGCGCAGGCGAATCGGGAACTGGGTGCGCACGTACTCGATGTAGTCGTGGGTCTCCTCGTGCAGCCGTCCGGTGTCGAGCGTGAGCACCTCGGGCGAGGGCACGATCTTGCACGCAAGATCGATCAGCACCAGCGACTCGGCCTGGAAGCTCGCCACCAGTGCGACGCGACCAAACCGTCTGTAGGTCCATGCGAGGATGTCCTCGGCCGTCGCATTCTGCAGGTCGGTCGCGTTCACGCGGTCACCTCCACCAGGGCATGGCGCTCGGCAAGCTCGGTGACCCCCTGGCGCCTGCACCAATCGCCGAAACCCTCACCGGAAAGCTGCGTGCGCGCGTACTCGAACATCGGTCCGCGCAACAGCCGGGGGATCTCCTCGAGTTTGACGTTGTGCATGTAGAGCTCGCTGAGACGCGTGCCGTCGAAGTCACCACCGAGGAACACGTCGTACTTACCCAGCGTGGTTCCCACGAAGCCGACGTCACCGAGATATGGCCTCGTGCACCCGTTGGGACAACCGGTCATGCGGTAGCTGATGCGCTGATCCTCGACGCCCGCGTCGCGCTGCACGAGCGCGATCTCGCGGATCAGGCTCGGCATCGCCCGTTCGGACTCTGCAACCGCAAGGCCACACGTCGGGTATGCGGGGCAGGCCATCGAATGCCGGATCGCGTTCGGGAGTGACTCCGAGCGGGCAACTCCCCAGCGGTCGAGGATGGCGGCGAACAGGCTCCGCCCCTCGTCGGTGAGGTTGGTGAACAGGATGTTCTGCTGGGGCGTGAGCCGGAGCTCGGGTCGCAGCGTCTCGACCACCTCGCGAAGCGCGGATCGCAGCCCGCTCGCGCCGGTGTCGTGGATGCGCCCGTTCTCGACGAAGAGCCCATAGCAGTGGTTGCCATCGCCCTGCTCATGCCATCCGAGGTGATCCTCGGCCGACTTCCAGTGCAGGCGATGCGAGGGTGCGAGCACGAATGGCAGCCTGGAACCCACCTCGGCGCGGAACCAGTCGAGGCCCCGATCAGCGATGAGGTACTTGAGGCGCGCGTGGCGACGATCGGTCCGGTCGCCAAAGTCCCGTTGCACGGCGACGACCGCGCGGGCTGCCTCGACAACGTGTTCGGGTTGCACGTAGCCGAGCGGTTGCGCCACCGCGGGCCAGGTGTTGGGCTTGTTCGCGATGCGGCCGAGGCCGCCGCCGACCAGCATGTCAAAGCCGACGAGGTCACCTGCATCGTCGGTGTGGGCGACCAAACCAAGGTCGTTGGCGTAGATGTCGACGCAGTTATCGCCCTCGATGGCAATCGCAGTTTTGAACTTGCGCGGCAGGTACCGCTCACCGTACAGGGTGTCCGGCGGGTCGGGCTGATTCGACGCCGCGAGACTGCCGTCGAGCCAGATCTCGCAATATGCGCGCGTGGTCGGCGTGAGCCCGCTCACGAGTGCGGTCAGCGTGCGGTTGATATCACCGTGCAGGCGGTCGCGCCACGGCGCCGGGCAGCACATGATGTTGCGTTCCTGATCGCCGCATCCGCCCAGCGTTGTCAGCAGCGCGTTATTGATGGCACGGATCGCCCGCTTGAGATCGCCTTTCAGCACGCCATGCAGCTGCAGATCCTGCCGCGTCGTGACCCGCAGCGTGCCATTGCCCCACGTTTCCGCGATGTGATCGTGAGCGAGATACGCGTCGGGACTGACGATGCCGCCCGGGATTCGGGTGCGGATCATCATCATGTGGTGCTTGTCGCGACCGAGCTTCCGCGCTTCCTTGCGGAGGTCACGGTCATCCTGCTGATACACGCCGTGGAACTTGAGAATCACGCCGGCGTCGTCACTGAACACCGCGGTGTCCTCGTGCAACTCGCCGGCGATGGTGCCGCGGAGCCGGTTGCTGCTCGCCTTGACCTGCTCCGCGCTCGACATGCGCTCGACGTCAGTCGTGCAGCCGCACGTCTCGCACATGATCAGCGCGACCCCACGCCGGTGAGCGGTCGGAAACGGCTCCGTGTCCCGGGCATTGCTGTTCTGTTGTGACCTGGTGTTGGCGCGCGGCGCAATCGCGCGTGTTGGCTTGTACTGCTTGGGGGCGGCACGGTGGCCGCGGCACGTCGGCGAGGCACCTCGGTGCCTCAACACGAGGTACTAGCTGTTACAGAATGCGATGCCCGAGCGGAAACGTCCCCAGTCGAGCCAGAAACGCCGAGTCAGCGTAGGGAGATCCGCGCCGTTCATCTGGTGGCCCATCCTACGGAATCTCCACTCCACGAGTCAACTTTCGTTGACAGGACTCGGTTGCTACGTCGTCGCTCACCACAGCGAAGAAGCACGAGCGCTCACCCGTATGACACGCAGGCCCCACCGCGTCGACCTGCAGCAGCACCGCATCAAGGTCGCAGTCAATGCGAACCCTTCGCACGTGCATGGTGTTCCCGCTGGTCTCGCCCTTTTCCCAGAGGCGCTGTCGCGAGCGGCTGAAGAACGTCGCGCGATGTGTCCGCAGCGTCGTGTCCCACGCCTCTCGATTCATGTGCGCGACCATCAGCACTTCGGCAGTCGTCGCATCCTGCACGACCGCCGTGATCAGCCCATCGTCCCCGAATCGCGGCGGCTGGGGGTCACTCACAACCGCACCTCGACGCCGTGCGCGCGCAGATACCGCTTGGTCTCCGGCACCGGGTGAGCGTCGAAATGGAAGATGGATGCGGCAAGTGCGGCGGCGGCGCCGGCATCGCTCAGGACGCTTCGCAGATGCTCGGGGCTGCCGGCGCCACCGCTGGCGATGACCGGGATGGTCACGGCCGCGGTCACCGCTGCCGTGAGCTCCAGGTCGTACCCATGCTTGGTCCCGTCGCGGTCCATTGACGTCAGCAGGATCTCACCGGCGCCACGCTCAGCCGCCTCCCGCGCCCATGCCACCGCCGCCCGGCCGGTGGCATGGCGACCGCCGTGTGAGTAGACCTCGTGGCCCGATTCTGTCTGCCTCGCATCGATGGCGATCACGACACTGGCAGCCGAATCGGTTCGCCGCGTCCTCGATGAGTGCCGGCTCGTCGAGCGCCGCGGTGTTGATGGACACCTTGTCCGCGCCTGCACGGAGGAGCACGTCGATATCGGCAATCGTTCGCACGCCGCCACCGACGGTGAGCGGGATGAAGACCCGGTCGGCAGTTCGTTGCACCGCGTCAAGGAGGATGGCGCGGCCGTCGCTCGATGCTGTGATATCGAGGAAGACGAGCTCGTCGGCCCGATCCTGGTCGTAGCGAGCCGCGAGCTCGGCCGGGTCGCCGGCGTCGCGCAGGTCGACGAACGCGACTCCCTTCATCACCCGGCCTGCGATGACGTCAAGGCATGGAATGACACGCTTGGCGAGGGTCATCGGCCGGCGTTTCCAGCGGCCCGGAGCGCGCTCGCGAAGTCGACCCGACCTTCGTACAGCGCCTTGCCGACGATGACACCGGCGGCCCCGGCGGCTGCGCATGCGGTGATGTCCTCCACGCTGCCGATGCCGCCGGATTCGATCACCGGTCCCCCATACAACTCGAGACATGTCCGAAGGCCGTCGAGATCCGGGCCCGCCAGCAGCCCATCTCGGGTCGTGTCCGTATAGACGACCCCCGCGGCGGGCCAGGTCCGCCACGCCCGGAGGAGCTCCGCCGGAGTGGATCCATCCTCGGTCCACCCCTCCACCCGAGCGACCCCGGCGCGAACATCCAGCCCGAGGAGCACACGGCCATGTGCGATACCGCAGATCGTGCGCGCGAGGGCCGGGTCTCGCGCAGCCACGCTCCCGAGGATGACGAGCGAGACTCCGGCGTCGAGCCAGTGGGTCGCGGCATCGACGCCGCGAATCCCACCGCCGACCTGGACCGCACAGCCCGCCGCCACACACACGGCAACGATCCGCGTGACCGCGGCGACGCTCGCCTCAACGGGAAAACCTCGAGCGGCGTCCAGGTCGACGACATGCAATCGTGTGGCACCCGCGGCGATGAACCGTTGCGCCGCAAGCTCTGGGTCATCGGCATAGACCGTCGCTCGTGCATGTTCGCCCTGACGGAGCCGTACGCAACGACCCCCCTGCACGTCAACGGCAGGAATGACGTCCATGGATCATCCCGCACGTTGCGCCGGCACACGCGCGCCGCACAGCGAAACGAAGTTCGCATAGATCCGCAATCCTGCCGCCCCGCTCTTCTCCGGATGAAACTGGGTACCCATGACCGTGCCGCTCTCGACTGCGGCCGCGAGCCCCTCTCCATACACCGTGGTCGCCACGATGTCGTCCGGCGCGGGAACCGCGCTGTAGGAGTGCACGAAGTACAGATACGAGCCCGACGGGATGCCCTCGAGGAGCCTCGAGGCTCGCACGGTCGTGACGGTGTTCCAGCCCATATGCGGCACCTTGAGCCCGTTCGCCGCCGAGAGCTTCACGACGCGTCCGCGAAGCAGCGCGAGTCCCTCACCGCCATGCCCTTCGTCGCTGCTCTCGAACAGCAGTTGATGGCCAAGGCACACACCGAGGACCGGCCGCTCGCGGCCCGCCAGCTCACGCACAGCGTCGCCAAGCCCGGTCTCCGCCAGCGCTCGTGCTGCGACAGAGAATGCACCAACTCCGGGAAGCACCACACCGTCGCACGCGACAATCACGTCCGCGTCGCTGCTGATCACCGGCTCCGCGCCGGCGACGCGGAGCGCGCGCTCCACGCTGCGCAGGTTGCCGACCCCATAGTCGCAGATGCCGACTCGCGCCGTCACAGCGCGCCCTTCGTCGAGGGGACGCCGCCGCCGATCACCTGAAACGCCTGGCGCGTGGCGAGGCCGAGCGCCTTGAAGGCGGCTTCTGCGATGTGATGGGGATTGTCGCCTCGAATGCAGTCCACGTGGATCGTCGCACCCGCTGCTTGGGCATATCCCTTGATGAACTCGGAGATGACCTCGACGTCGAAATCGTTGATGCGTCCGCGCAGCTGATCCATCGCGTAGACCACGTGCGGGCGACGCCCGTAGTCGACCACGCAGCGCACCAGCGACTCGTCCAGCGGCGCATGAGCTTCTCCGAACCGTCTGATGCCGTCACGGTCGCCGAGCGCGTCGCTCACGGTCGCCCCCAGCACGAGTCCGGCATCCTCAACGAGGTGATGGGCGTCGACCTCGATGTCACCGGCGCCATCGAGCGTCACGTCCATGCCGCTGTATTTCGTGAAGGCCTCGATCATGTGCTTGAAGAAGGGCAGTGGGAGTGTGATCGCAGCAGCGCCCGCACCATCGATGTTCACGCGTGCGCTGATCTGGGTCTCACGCGTGTCGCGCCGTTTTGTGGCCGTGCGCATCGCTTCCGTCATGATCGCTGCCGGACGCGCATGCGCACTCGAAGCGCTCCCTCATGGGCGGCCAGTCCCTCGGCCTCGGCGAGGCAGATCGCCACCGGCGCCAGCGCATCGAACTCCGCGTCCGACAGATGGACCACGCTCGGCCACCGGATGAAGTCCATCACCGCGAGCGGGCCGCGATATCGCGCTGCTCCCTGGGTTGGCAACGTGTGGTTGGGGCCGGCGACGTAATCTCCGATGCTCACCGGGGACATCGACCCCACGAAGACCGCACCCGCGTTGCGCACCGAGTCACGCAGCGACTCGGCGACCCTGCCCTGGAGCGACAGGTGCTCGGGAGCGAAGGCCGCGGCCAGCGTGACCATCTCCTCGGGTGACGCGCAGCACACCACCGCTGCATGCCTGCCCGCGGCCACGCCGATGATCGATCGTCGGGCCGCGTCGCGGGCCACATCGCCAAACGCCGCGGCGATCGATTCCCCGAGGCCGGCATCGTCGGTGAGGCAGACCGCCCACGCGAGCGGATCATGCTCGAGCTGCGAGACGAGGTCAGCGGCCACCATCTCCGCGTCGGCGCCGTCGGTGGCGATGACCACAATCTCGCTCGGCCCCGCGAGCTGGTCGATGCCGACGGCTCCGAACACCTCGTGCTTCGCGAGCGTCACGAAGGCATTGCCCGGTCCCACGATCTTGTCGACCTGCTCGATGCTCTCGGTGCCGAAGGCAAGCGCGGCGATGGCCTGCGCCCCGCCCGCGGCGACGACATCGCGCACGCCGAGGAGATGTGCTGCCGCCGCCACCAGCGGGTGGACCCCACCGGACGGTGCCGGCGGGCTCGTGACCACGATGTGCTCGACGCCGGCAACCTGCGCCGGGATCACTGACATGAGCACCGTGCTGGGATAGGCCGCGCGACCTCCAGGCACGTAACAGCCGACCCGTCCGAGCGGCACCGGATGGAGCCACGCTCCTCCCGCCCCGCGATGCAACACATCCACCTGCAGGGCATGGAATTCGCGAAGCCGCTCAGCAGCGGCGGCGAGCGCATTGCGAAGCGGCTGCTCGAGCCCACGCCACGCCGCCTCCATCGCCGCGGGATCGACACGCGCCACCTCGACATCGACACCGTCGATCCGGTAGGTCCACTCGCGGAGCGCGGCGTCGCCACCGGTTCGCACGTCGGCGATGATCTCGCGCACCGCGTCACGAGCATCGATCGGGCGGTGGAAGAGTTGCTCGAGGCGTTCCGAGCTTGCCGGGTCGATGTCGGACGCGGAGAAACCCTCGCGCCGGCGCTCGACGATGACCGCCCGGAATTGCGCAGCGTCGAGGCGCGCCAGGTCGATGCTCATGCCGCACCCTTGGTGAGGCGTTCCGCCGTGGCACGTCTGAGCGCGACGGCGATTGCCGCCACCGACTCGTTGCGCGTCTTGAGCGCTGCATGGTTGGCGATGAACCGAGCGGTGGACGCGCCCGCCTCGACGATCTCGACAAGGTTGTTTGCCGCCAGCGTCCGTCCGGTCGCGGTGATGTCGAGCACACAATCGGCGAGGCCCGTCAGCGGCGCGAGCTCGACGGACCCATGCAGGCGGATGACCACGACGTTCAGGGAACGTGCGGCGAAGAAGCGTCGCGCGGACTCGGGGTACTTGGTGGCCACTCTCAGTGACTGTGGCCACGTTCCATGCGCGAGCGCCGAGTCGCGGGGCGCAGCGAGCACGAGGCGGCACTGACCGAAGCCGAGGTCGGCGAGCTCATAGCACTCGCGGCTGCTCTCCCACAGCACATCCTTGCCGACGATGCCGCACTCGCAGCCGCCCATCTCCACATACACGGGCACGTCCGTCGGCCGCACCTTCACGTAGGTGTCGTCACCGTCTCGAACACTCAGCTCCCGGTCGAACCGCGCGGGGTCGAGGCGGGCGATCCCCGCAGCATTCAAGAGACTGCACGAGGCCTCGAACAGCGTTCCGCCCGGGAGCGCGACACGCAGACCCTTCACGGCACCCGCACCACCAGCGCAGCCACCGCCGCGTCGACGGTGCCATGTTCCTCGCGTCCCAGGTTCGACCAGCGCACACCTGAGGCTGTCACCCGGACACCACCGCCACCACCTGCGTCGAGGTCACACGCACAGGCGACCCCGCGATTGCGCAGACGGCGCGCCAGTTCCAGCGCCTCACCATGCGCGTCGTGCTCCCAGCTGAGTTGCAGTGCATCGGACGCCGTAACGGTCCCCGCGCGGCGCGCGATGCTGTCGTGGCAGCGGTCCACATGGAGGACAAAGCCGGTGGCCGGTTGCGCGATGCCGAAGCGCGACAGCAAGGTGTCGTACCGTCCTCCTGATCCCAGGGCGAAGCCCGAGTCGTCGCTGAACACCTCGAACGTCGGTCCGGTGTAGTACCCCCAGTCGCGGACTGCGCCGAGGTCAAGATGCACCCGGTCGGTGATGGCATGCGCATCAAGCAGATCCCAGAGCTGGGCGAGGTCCTGCAATGCGCGATGCGGCCGCTCACCGCGGAGTCCGCCGGCCGCCGTGTCGAGAATTTCCCTCCCGCCGCGCAGCGTCGGAAACGCAAGCAGCAGGCGCCGTTCTGCATCCGCCGCGTCGGTGCCTTCCAGCGCGGACTCGACCGCAACAAGGTCGCGCCGGGCGAGGGCGGCGAGCACCTCCTCGCGCGCGACCGGGTCCAGTCCCGCCGAGTCGAGCAAACCCGGGATGAAATCCGCGTGGCCGACATCGACCTGGATGTGTTCCATGCCGCCGCGCTCGAGCGCGGCCGCCGCGAGTGCGATTCACTCCCCCGCGGCCGCCCGCCCCCCCCCGCCGACCACCACCCACCCCCCCAGGAGGCGCGCGCCG
>JBIOIZ010000095.1:0-11349 GCA_044450385.1 Candidatus Dormibacteria bacterium | reverse complement strand
GCGGGAGGTGCGCAGTAGCGGTCCAGGCAGCACCGCGTAGGTGCCGAAATGACAAGCTCGGAGGGCGCCTCTGGACCCAGGAGGCTATCCAGTCGCCTCGCGCCTCTCGTACCAGGGTTCGAATAAGAGGGGCCGCCTCCAGCGATCGAAGGCGGCCCCGGGCGAGAGGGGAGGAGGTGCTGGGAAATCAGCTGCAGCCGCTGGTTGCTCCGCAGTTGTGGCACTTGTAGCAGGCGCCGTTGCGCACCATGAGACTGCCGCAGTCGCTGCAGGTGGGTGCGTCTTCCTGGTTGATGAATGCACCTGCGCTGGTCAGGGGAATCGCGGTGGTGGGCTTGCGCGCCGCAGCGACAGGAGCAACCGTGACCGGTGCCATGGCCTCGATCGCGGCCTCGGCGGCTGACACGGGTTCGGTGGCGCTGCCGTCCGGCTCGCGGCGGATGATACCCAGGCGATCGCGCTCCTCCTGAGGCAGGAATCGGGAGGCGAGCCACCGGAAGATGTAGTCCATCACCGACTTGGCGATGGGGATCTCCGGGTTGCGCGTGAACCCCTGCGGATCGAAGCGGGTGTGCGAGAACTTGTCGACGAGCGCCGGCAGCGGGACGCCGTACTGCAGCGCGAGCGAGACCGCGGTGGCAAACGAGTCCATCAGTCCGCTGACCGTGGAACCCTCCTTGGCCATGCGCAGGAAGATCTCCCCCGGTGTGCCGTCCTCGTAGAGGCCGACCGTGATGTAGCCCTCATGGCCGCCGACCTCGAACTTGTGCGTGATCGCGGTGCGCTCGGCGGGCAGGCGCTTGCGCAGCGGACGCTCGACGATCTGAACGCGATGCCCCGTCGTCTTGTCGATGCTCGTCGCCAGTGGCTGGCTGCGCTTGCTGCCGTCGCGGTAGATCGCGACCGCCTTGAGGCCGAGCTTCCATCCGTCGGTGTACGCGCGCTCGATGTCCTCGACGGTCGCCTCGTTGGGCATGTTCACCGTCTTGGAGATCGCACCGCTGATGAACGGCTGCACCGCAGCCATCATCCGGAGGTGGCCCTGCCACGTGATCGAGCGCTTGCCGTTCTGCGGCGTGAACGCGCAGTCGAAGACCGCGACATCCTCATCACGAAGCGTGGGTGCGCCCTCGATGGTGTCGCTGGAGTCGATGAACGCGACGATGTCACCGATTGCGGTCTCGCCGTAGCCGAGCCGGCGCAATGCCGCCGGCACGGTGCCGTTGACCATCTTCAGCATGCCGCCGCCGACGAGCTTCTTGTACTTGACGAGCGCAATGTCCGGCTCGACGCCGGTGGTATCGCAGTCGAGCATGAAGCTGATCGTTCCGGTGGGAGCGAGCACGGTGGCCTGCGAGTTGCGGTAGCCGTGACGCGCGCCGAGCTCGTGTGCCTCGTCCCACGCATGACGTGCCGCACCGATGAGGTCGGGCTCGATGTTGTCGGTCGGGATGTTGTATGCGGCTTCACGGTGCTTGCCGACCACACGCAGCATCGGCTGGCGGTTGACGGCGTAGCCGCTGAAGGGTCCGATCTCGCGTGCGATGCGAGCCGATTGCGCGTACGCCTCGCCGGTGAGGATCGAGGTGAGGCACGCGGCCAGGTCACGACCCTGCGGGGAGTCGTAGGGAACGCCGCGCGCCATGAGCAGCGCCCCGAGATTGGCGTAGCCGAGCCCGAGCGGACGGAACTCCTCGCTGTTCCTGGCGATCTTCTCGGTCGGGTAGGAGGCGTTGCTGACGAGGATCTCCTGCGCGGTGATCGTGATGTGAATTGCGTGCTTGTACGCCTCGATGTCGATCGAGCCGTCGTCGTTGAGGAACCGCGTGAGGTTGATCGACGCCAGGTTGCAGCTGGTGTCGTCGAGGAACATGAACTCGCTGCACGGGTTGCTCGCGTTGATGCGGCCCGTTGCCGCCGACGTGTGCCAGTCGTTGATGGTGGTGTCGTACTGCATGCCGGGGTCGCCGCACTGCCATGCGGACTCGGCGATGAGCCGCATCAGCTCGCGCGCCTTCACAGTCTTGAGGATCCGGCTGGAGTCGGTGACCGCATGCAGGTGCCAGTCGCGGTCGTCCTGCACCGCGCGCATGAACTCGTCGGTCACGCGGACCGAGTTGTTGCTGTTCTGGAAGAAGACCGACGCGTACGCCTCGCCCGTGAAGGAACTGTCGTAGCCGGCCTCGATGAGCGCCCACGCCTTGCGCTCCTCGCTCACCTTGCAGGTGATGAACTCCTCGATGTCGGGATGGTCGGCGTTGAGGATGACCATCTTGGCGGCGCGGCGCGTCGTGCCACCGCTCTTGATGACGCCGGCGAAGGCGTCGAAGCCCTTCATGAAGGACACCGGCCCGCTGGCAGTGCCGCCGCCTGCGAGCGACTCGGTCGACGAGCGGATGCTGGAGAGGTTGGTCCCCGTGCCGCTGCCGTACTTGAAGAGCATGCCCTCGGTCTTGGCCAGCGTGAGGATCGACTCCATGGTGTCGTCGACGCTATTGATAAAACACGCTGAGATTTGCGGCTTGCTCGTGGAGACGCCGAGGTTGAACCACACCGGGCTGTTGAAGCTCATCTTCTGGTGGAGCAACAGGTGGGTGAGCTCGTCCTGGAACGCCTGGGCGTCGGTCTCGGTGGCGAAATAGCCGCCTGACCTCCCGAACTTCCCGATGGCCTCCGCAACCCTCGAGATCATCTGCTTGACACTGGTCTCGCGACCGGGCGTGCCGAGCTTGCCGCGGAAGTACTTGCTGACCACAACGTTTGTGGCCATCTGTGACCAGAACGTCGGGATCTCGCAGTCCTTCTGCTCGAAGACGGTCTCGCCCTTCTCGTTGCCGATTGCCGCGGTGCGCAGTTCCCAGGTCACCTCATCGAAGGGATGCACACCCTCGTGGGTGAAGCGCCGCTCGACGTGAATCCCGCCGCCTTCGACCTCCACTCTGGCGCTGACCCGCGCCTGTGCGGTCCCATTTCTGCGCCCCGACCTGCGTCCCGACGGGGGCTCCATCGAGATGCTGTGCGAGTCGTCTGGGACGGGTTTGGAGGCGGATCGATCCACGGTCTTTCCTCTTCTAGCTGGTGGGCGCTTCATTGTGCAGAGACGTGTGCGGGACCGCGCCCTGGCGACCTCGAGCCCTATCTCCACGTACTGAGATCACCTTAATGATCCCATATCTTGGGGCTCAGGCGTCCGGGAGCCCCCATATCTTGCGAGTCGCGAGGGCTGCCGTCAAGGGGGTACCGCGTCCCGAATTCGCCGTTGAGTATGCACCGGTGTATCTCCGGGACCTCGATGCGCATGGCAACGCGTCGATCGCCCGCGAGGAGCAGGAATTCGCCGCGAGATGCGGTCTCGAGGAACCCTCGCTGCGCGCCGGTGAGGCCGAACGCACGTTCCATTCGCGCTGTTTCCGCCGCTCGATGGCCACCCAGGAGGACCACTGCGCAATTCGTCGCGATCACGCTGCCTTCATCGGTACCGAGCAGGTCCTGCGCGTTCTGCGTCGCCACGACGAGTGACGCGCTGTACTTGCGGCAGCGCCGCGCGAGCTGCACGAGCAGGTCCCGCAGAGGCCGATGCACGCACAGTGCGCCAACCTCGTCGAACACGATGTGACGGCGCCGCCGTTCGCGTCGCACCAGCTCCCATAACCACCGCGCGACGATGAGCGTCGCGGCCGCCACGTGCTCGGGCGGCATGTCACGCAGTGAGATCGCGCAGACGCCGGAATCGACCGCCAGTGATGTGGGCCGGTTGAACAGTGCACCGAGGCCCCCGGTGCAGAAGCGGCGCACCACAGCCGCGACGGGGCGTGCCTCGACATCGAGCATGGGAAGGCAGTCCTCCAGGAGCGGGACGCGGTGATCGCCTGCTGCACGCTCGAGGCCCGCGCGCGCCGCGGCGTCGATGACTGCACGCTCCACCTCACCGAGTTGATCGCCACAGAGCACCGTGACGAGGTCGACCACCGCGGCAATCGCCGCTTCGGGATCATCGCTCGCGCCCTCGAACACGTTGACTGCGGCGCCGGTGCCGGGCGCGAGCTCGAGGTACCGCCCGCCGAGCGCGCGGACCAGGCCGCGGTACTCGCCCTCGGGATCGATGATCACCGAGTTGACGCCTGCGACCGCGGCTTCGAGCACGAGCGTGCCGATCGCGAAGCTCTTGCCGTGGCCCGAGGCCGCGAAGACGGCGATGTTGGAGTTGGCATGGCGCGTGGTGTCGAACGGCGCGACCCTGACCGGAAGCCCGGATCTGACCGCCGCACCGAGCCGGTAGCCGGCTGGATCCGAGCAGCCGGCCTCGACCCACGGAATGCACGTGGCCGCAGCCGCGGAGTCCACGAGCTTGCCGGCGCTCAGCGCTTCGACGCCGAGCGGGAGCGTGCTCACCAGCGCGGCCATGTGGCGGAAGTGCGTCGCCTCGACGCCGATGAGCGACGACGCGAATGCGACGCGCAGCGCCTCGCCGCGGGTGTGCACAGCGTCGTGGGAGTCGCCGCGGACCGTTGCCACGATTGAGAGATGGAGTGGACGTCCCTGGTTGCGGGCCAGCCGCTCGCGCAGCGCGGTTGCCGAGTCGAAACCGATATCGACATGCACGTCACCGAGCGCGCCTCGCTCGACCTCGAGCATGCGATGTGCAGAGAAGTCACGCAGGCGCCGGCTGAGGCGGCCGAGTGCGTCACCGAGTTGTGCCGGCACCAGGTGGATGGCGATATCGCACTCGGTCTGCACGCTGAGCAGCGGTGCCAGCCATCCCGCGCCCACCGCATGACCCGGCAGACGGCGCAGCGCGTGACCGCGCACCAGCGTCCCGCCGATCACGACGTACTTCGGGTGCTCGTACCATCTGCAATTCGTGTCGAGGCCGCCGGTGACGGCTTCCATCAGCGCGCTGTCCTGGAGGCGCGTCGCGTTGACGCCGAGCGCGGCAAGGCGATCGGTCGCGTGCGCGCACGCTGCGTCAAGCGCCGCGGGCGTCGACGCGCTCAGCGCAACCAGGACCTGACGGATGTGTCTGTTTCCGTCGAGGATCTGTTCAGTCCAGTGCCGGTGCATCGCGTCATCGAGATGCGTATGAGGACCTTCGGTCATTGGTGCGTCCGGTGCGCCGAGGAGCCGGACACGGACAAGCAGCTGCATGGGGTTCTGCAGCGTGTGGCACATGCGGGCGAACGACGCCGATGCAGCGGCCTTGCGCGCGGGATCCAGAGCCTCGACGTCGAGCTCGCTGGTCGCGAGCACGGCCGAAAGCCGGCCCCCGTACTCGCAATGGTCGCCGCGGATCTCGATCGCCGATGCGAGTACGGGTACCGCCGATGGCCGCCAGCCCCGGGCGCTCAGACCGGCCACGGGGCGTGCAGCTCGCTCCCAACTCTGCGCGCGAGACGGCGGAGCGCGATCGCCGCGGGAGCTGACTCATCGACGGTCACGAGGCGATGCGCGTTCTCAGCGGTGACCACCGACTCGTCATCAGGGATGTCGCCAATCACCTGACCGCCGAGGTCGGCCATCGGCTCGCTCAGATCCGTCTCGGGCCTGGATCGATTGACGATGTAGCGGAGCTGATGGCGCAGACCGAGGCGGCGAAGCGCCTCCGTGCTCCGGTACGCATCCTGCACGCCACCTGCTGTTGGCACGACCACGACGAACACGTCATCGCACGCGCAGATCGCGGTGGTATTCAGCGGTGACAGCTCCGGTGAGACGTCGAGGACCACGAGGTCGAACGCCTCCATATCCAGTTCCCGCAGCACCTCGCGGACAAGCGCCGGCGTCACCGGCCACTCGGGGTTCACGGCGCGCTGTGGACCGAGAAGAAGTCGGGCGCCGGACGAGTGGGTCGCCATGAAATCGACGACTCGCCTGTCCCCGGCCGGTGCGAGCGCGTAGTCGAGCAGGGTCTGCTCCGGCGTGCCGAGGCGGACCGCCACGCTCGGACTGCGCAGGTCCAGGTCGACGAGCGCCACCCGCGGCGCGGACCGCTGTTCGCTCCGGCCGGCGGCGAGCAGGCACGCCAGTTCGGTTGCCAGCGTGCTTCGACCGGTGCCGCCGCGCAGCGAGAAGAAGGTCACCCGTCGCGCGCCGCTGCCTCGGCTGATCGGGCGAAGCACGGGCGGCGTCACCGGGTCGCTCCCGGGCGGAGTGCCGCGCGGCGCGAAGAGCTCGATGACAGCTCCCTGCGCGGCGTTGCCCGGCGCCTGCGGGTCGTCACCCGCCGCTGGGGTCGCGAGCTCCCACCGGGTCATCCCCCGCCGCGGCCGTATCCAGAAGCGCCCGGCGAAGATCGCCCAGTCGAGCGCCGGCCGCCCGTCGATCCTCAGCCACCCGAGCGCTGCCGCCGCAACAACGAGCATCCAGGCGATCGGGTCGACGAACGGGGGCGGCAGCGGCGATCGCACCAGCGAGTACGCGGCAAGCGCGCACGCCATGACCACGGCGACCTGCCCGGCGCCGAGCCCGAAGGCGATCGTGTCTGGTCGGTCGAAACCGTCGGCGAACTCGATCTGATCCATGCCGCCACTCCACTGTTTGTGCTCGCAGAATGACAGTATCGTAGGGTATGGTCAGCCGCGGGGCGCGGACAAATGCGCGCCGGCCGTGAGACCGACGCGATTCCCCGCCGCATAATCGACACCGGTGTCAACAGCGGCCCAGGGCGGTTGGAGGTGGTCAGTGACAGCGGTCGTCGAGCCCGACGTGGCGACGTATCAGCAGTACATCGACGGTGAGTGGATCGGCGCCGAGGACGGACGCACCTACGACGTCATCAACCCCTCGACCGAAGAGGTCATGGCCGTCGCGCCGGCGAGCACGCGGGCCGACGCGCGCCTCGCGGTCGCTGCCGCACGCCGCTCCTTCGACGCCGGGGACTGGCGCCTCAAGTCACAGCTGCAGCGCACGCAGATCATGTTCCAGATCGTCGAGCACCTCCAGGAGGTCTCCGACGACTGGGGGTTGCTCGAGTCGCAGAACGCGGGCGCAGCGCTGCGCAAGACGTCGGTCGTCGACGTGCCCCTCGCCATCGAGTGGTTCCGAAGCATGGCCGAGCAGGCGCTGGGCGTGCCCTGGTACGAGCCGCTGCCCTGGATCGATTCCCCTTATGTGTCCTGGAACTTCGTCCAGCGCGAGCCGGTGGGCGTGTGCGCCGGGATCATTCCGTGGAACTACCCCTTGATCTTCGCGATGTGGAAGATCGCGCCGGCGCTCGCTATGGGGAATTCGATCGTTCTCAAGCCGGCTGCGCAGACACCGCTGTCCGCTCTCGCGGTCGCGCGCGCCATCGACGAGACCGGTCTGCTCCCCAGGGGCGTGCTCAACGTGGTCACGGGGGACAGCGTCGACGCGGGGATCGAGCTCGTCGAGAACCCCGATGTGGACAAGGTCGCTTTCACCGGGTCCACCGCCACCGGTCGCAAGATCCTCGCAGCCGCCGCACCCACCATAAAGAAGGTGACGCTCGAGCTCGGCGGCAAGTCGGCGAACATCGTCTGCCCCGATGCGGACCTCGACGTCGCCGTCGATGGCGCGCTCTTCGGGACCTTCTTTCACCAGGGGCAGATGTGCGAATCGGGCACGCGCCTCTTCGTCCATGACGATATCTACGACACCTTCGTCGATCGCCTGGTTGATGGTGCAGCGTCGCTGCGCGTCGGTGACGCGGCCGACTTCGACACCCAGGTCGGCCCGGTGATCAACCGCGCGCAGTACGACATGATCCTGTCGGCGATCGAGCGCGCGAAGCAGGAGGGCGCGACCGTCGCGTGCGGCGGTGGGCGTGCACCGAATGCCGGCGATCGGGGCTTCTTCATCCGGCCGACCGTCCTCACCAACGTCTCGCCCGAGTCGCATGCCGGAACCGAGGAGATCTTCGGACCGGTCCTCGCGGTGCAGCGCTGGAGCGACCTCGGCGAGGTGATCCAACGGGCCAACCGCACGATGTATGGACTCGCGGGCGGCGTGTGGTCGCGGGACACACGCGGCGCGATCGAGATCGCGAAGCAGCTGCGCACCGGGACGGTCTGGATCAACGACTGGCACCTGCTCAACCCACTCGCGCCGTTCGGCGGCTACAAGCAGAGCGGCATCGGTCGCGAGCACGGGCGCGCAGGCTTGCTCGAGTACACCGAGGTGAAGCACATCCACGTCGACCAGGGCGTGCCCCGAAGCGAGCGCTACTTCTGGGACGTGCTGCTCGGCTGAGCCACCAGCTCGTCGACGAAAGCCGCGATCGCGTGCGCGACCTCCTTCGGCTGCTGCACCGGCAGATCGTGCACGCCGTCGATCCAGACAAAGCGGGCGCGATCGCCGACCACCTCCCTGGCCCGCTCGATCGACCGCACCTTCGGCGAGTCCTCGTGGTCGGGATGGCCGGCCGGGATGAACAACATCGGGCTGCGGACCTTCGCCATCAGCTCGAAGCCGTTGGCGTCGAAGAGGTGATGGGCAATCTCCATGTGGTGCTCGAGGGACAGCCGAGGGCGCAGCGTGCCGGCGCCGGTGCCGTCGTCCTCGAAGTTCCCCATGAGGATCCCGGCCGCGGTGTCGGGGTCGGACCCGTCGCGCAGCGGCGACGAGTCCATCCACGCGCGCAGCATCGCGCGGGTGATGCCCTTCAGCGCCGGTGGGCGCATGGTCTGTTCGGCCATCTCCCAGCTCGGCCCGAAGTACGCCTTGAGGTCGCCTGCGCCGCCATCGATGCAGACGGTCCCGAGTGCCAGCTCCGGGAAGTTCGCCGCAAACCTGAGGGCGACCGTCGCACCCCAGCTGTGCCCAACCACCACCACCGGCTCCGGGTGGCCGAGCGCAGCGAGCAAACCCTCGAGGTCGCGCGACACCGTGTCGAAGTCGTAGCCGGAATCCGGGCGATCGCTGTTGCCGTGACCCGGCAGATCCACCGCGATCACACGATGTGCGGGGACGAGGTCCCCCGCGACGAGGTCCCACCAGCGCGCATTGCTTGCCAGGCCGTGGAGCGCGAGGATGGCGGGCTCGCCGCCGGCGTGGTCTCGCACCGAGAGCGTCAGGCGCGCCGTGTCGAGGCGGTATTCGGTGAGGGGGTGGGCCATGTGTCCCGGGATTGTGGCCGCTCGGGCCGTCGCAACGGCGGTCCCGGTAGCATGGGCTCGGCGGGCAGGCCCCGCTCGGCCTGAGAAGGAGTCGAGCCTTTTGTCGGCGATCGAGCCGTACACGCGCAGGATCCTCGGCGGCGTTCAGCCGATCATCGTCGCAAACCGGGCCCCGCTGGTCCTGCACAACGCAGACCCGTATCGGGGCACATCGGAGCGGCTGGTCAAAGGCGCCGGAGGACTGGTCACCGCGATGACCTCACTCGCCTCCGCGACCGAGGCCGTGTGGATTGCGCTGGCCCGCGATGCGTCGGATCGCAAGCTCGCGGAACGGGGAGATCCCGCCGAGCTCACCACCGAGGACGGCATGACGGTGCGCGTCGCCTTCGTGGAGCCGACCACCGAGGCGTATGACCTCTACTACAACGTCATCGCCAACCCGCTGCTCTGGTTCATCCAGCACTATCTCTGGGACCTGGCTCGCGAGCCGGTCGTCGACGAGACCATTCACCGGGCCTGGCGCGACGGGTACGTGAAGGTGAACCAGCTCGTCGCGGACCGGGTGATCGCCGAAGTGGAGCGCGCAGACAAACCGGCGGTGGTGTTCGTGCAGGACTACCAGATGTACTGCGTGCCGGGACTGATCCGCGAGCAGCGTCCCGACGTGCGCATCCAGCACTTCGTGCATATCCCGTGGCCGACCCCGCAGTACTGGACGGTGCTGCCGCGTCACATCCGCGATGCGATCGTGCACGGTCTGCTCGGCGCGGACATCATCGGCTTTCAGACCTCACGCGATGTGCGCAACTTCCTGATGACGTGCGAGCAGAACGTTGGTCTGACGGTCGACCACCGCGAGCGGACGGTTTTCTCGGAAGGGCGCGCCGTGTGGGTGCGCAACTACCCGATCAGCGTGGATCCGAAGACGTTCATCCAGCACTCGCAACAGCCCGCGGTGCTCGCGGAGATCGAACGCATCGAGCAGTGGCGTCCGAAACACCTGATCCTGCGTGTCGACCGCACGGACTTGAGCAAGAACATCGTGCGCGGTTTCCTCGCATACGAGCGCATGCTCGAGGCGCACCCCGAGCTGACCGGCGACGTCATGTTCTGGGCATTTCTGCAACCGAGCCGGCAGGACATCGACGACTATCGCGCCTACCTCGGCAGCGTGCTGCGTGTCGCGGCGCGAATCAATCGCGAATACAGTCGCGGCGGATGGACGCCGATTCGTGTCGAGATCGAGGACAACATGGAGCGCGCAATCGCGGGATATCGAATCTTCGACGTGCTCCTCGTCAATCCGATCTATGACGGCATGAACCTAGTCGCCAAGGAGGGACCGCTCGTCAATGAGCGCGACGGTGTGCTGGTGCTCAGCGAGAATGCGGGCTCGCACGAGGAGCTCGGTGAATGGGCGATCACGGTCAATCCATTCGACATCGACGAGACCGCCGAGGCGCTCTACCTCGGGCTGATGATGGACGACGCGCAGAAGAAGGCCCGGCAGGCAAAGATTCGCGACGTGGTGCGGACCAATGACATCACGCGATGGATATCACTTCAGCTTCAGGACCTCCGCGAGCTGATCGACTGAACGATCGCCGCTCGGTCCTCCCGGCTCAGTGGTTGAAGCCGGCGAACCCCGCGATGAACAGCCAGCCCACCACCGCGAAGGCGGTGACCCAGACGGTGATCCACATGCGGCCGGTCGCAAAGCGACGGCTGCGGCGGAGGTAGCGGACCCGAACCGCCAGGTCAGCAGAACCATCGGGACCGCCGCGGGGGAGTCGTTGAAGTGGAGAGATATCCGCCATCTGCGTGTCCAACGGGGTTGACGTGGGTCGGGTTACGCCCCCCCGGGTACGCGCAAGTATCATGCAACCTTGCGAGTTTGGGTGAGCTTGCGGGCGACGCGCCGCACTGCAGTGTCGCGTTGAGCTCCCGATCCAATGCCTGGAGGTACCGTGGACGGCGACGCGCCTGACAGCACCGACCCCATCACGCTCGCGCGTCAGGTGGTCGAGGATGCCGTCAAGCTCGCCCGTGCGGAGCTGAACGTCGTCGCCGCGGAGCTGAAGCGAGCGGTGATACAACTCGCGATCGCGGTCGCATTGATCATGGCCGCGGCGGTGTTCCTGCTGATCGGCGTGATCGAGGCCTTGGGGGCGTTGCCGTCCGGGCTCAATATCCTTGGCAGCGAGTGGGCGAGGTGGGCGGCGCTGGGCGGGATCTTCCTGATTCTCGCGGTGGTACTCATCTACTTCGGCCAGTCGCG
>JBIOIZ010000094.1:0-11375 GCA_044450385.1 Candidatus Dormibacteria bacterium | reverse complement strand
CGTCTCCGGCGTGGTGCACATCCTGATGGCCGACGGGACCGAGTTCGATGCGCGTGCCGGCGACATCACCGCGCTGCCGTCGGGCCACGATGCCTGGGTGGTCGGTGACGAGCCGGCCGTGGCCATCGACTGGAACGGCGCGAGCAACTACGCGAAGGTCTGAGCCCCGCGGCCGGCCGCTGTGACCGAGGCCCGCGGCCCATATCGTGACGGGCCGCGGGTCGAGGTTGACGCAGCACTGCGCGTCCGCGTCAGTGACGGCTTTAGCGTCGAGGGCTTGAGCGAGTGCGAACCGGGAGTGGCAAGGCGCGCACGCCGCCGCGCGACGGGTGGATGATCAGTGCCATTCCGCGGCATCGAGCCCGACGCAAGGATCGTCTGACACCCCGGCGTGCCGCCTTGTTTCTTGAGAGTTGGGCGCGATCGAGCGTGACCTGGGACTGCTCCCGCGTCGGTCCTAGGTCGTTGCCGTTGTAGTGGCGGAAGATGCCCTGCCTCGTGCTTCGACCATGGCGCCCGATATCGCTTTGTCCGGTATGACGTGAGCCTTGAGCTTGGACCAGTTGGCCCGCATCGGCTTCTCTTGGAGGCCGGTTCTCTGGATCGCGGCACCCAGTTTCGGCATCTCGGCTTCCTGAGCCTCGCGCGACTCCCAGATCTCAATGACGATGAGGCCCTTCTCGGTCGTGGCCGCCGTATGTGAAATGAGCCCGTCCGGCCAGTCTCCGCCTCCGTTGATGTCGACGCCGAGCTCGGCGTTGACCTGGTCGTATTCCGCCTCGCCTATGCCGTCGATTTCCGTGATAAGCAGCTCCGCCATCTCGACCTCCCCGCATACCGGTCAGGCCCTTCAACGAGGGCGGCACGAGCATTGCATATCGACGACCTGGCTGTGGCACCGACTGCCTCGCGGGTCTGATGCAGGTGACCAACACTGGCGAGTTCAACCAACGAGCCGACCGCCTCCATCGGAAGGAAACCGCCGCGACCCGCAACAGGTTTATCTGCCGCGTGATGCTCAACATAACGACCACCTTGTGCGGCCCAGCTGGCTCCCAATCGACACGCAAGCGCGTATTCTTCGACGCCGAGCGGGTAATTCTTCGCTACAGGTGGGTGAGGTGAGGCGACGCGGCTTTCGAGGTGGTCGTGGTTGCCTCACGCTTGCGTTCGCGCTTGGGATCTTCGGGTCCGCCTGCGGAAACGCCGCTCCTCTGCGGGCAGCATCCGTCTCCCTGTTTGGCGACGAAGGGCTGCTTCCCCTCGGTGCGCTCCGCCCGCTGGCTTCGTTGGTGACCGCTCCGGGAATCGACGCTCACGGATCGGCCGTCGACGCAACGTCCGATTTCAGCCCGGCCGCGCCGGATGTGGTCGCGGTTGCGGAAGTTGGGGTCGTTCCTGGCGGCTCGAGTTCACTCACCGTGTCGTGGTTGCAACTCCAACCCAATGGCGCCGAGCGCGCGCTCTTCACACACCGGCTGCATGTTGCGACCGGCGACCACGTGTACTCGGTCGGCGCGAGCAGCGGCAGGCTCGCGGTGGGTCTGTACCTGGTCGTCGCTTCGCTTGGCGGCGTCCGACTGCAGACCCCGTTCATGGTTTCCGAGCCGACTTTCGTCCTGACCGCGGCGGGATCGGGTGCGTCGGTGGGTGAGGGCGGACCTCCCCTCAGCGGCCCGAGCGGCGTGGTGTCACCACCGACTCCCGCACAGGCAGCGTCCGGCGGGTGTCAGCTTGCGATCACCGGGGACGCGAGCTCAACGGTGTACATCGACGTGACGTCGTGTGCCGGTGACACGGTTGAGATCTCGGTCGACGTCGACGGCCACGACAAGGTGCTCGGGACGTTCAGCGCAGCTGATGCGCTGCTGCCGTATGGCGGCAATCCGTGCGTCGCCGACCCCACCCTCGGCTTCGATCCGGTCCCGATCATCTACACCGTAACCATCGTCAAAGGCTCGGACCGGGGTACCTCCGCGTCCATCAGCGGCACCACGGCGGCGATCACGACCCCGCCACCCGGGCTCGTGCTTGCGAGCTCAAGCCCGCAGGACGGCGCCCAGGTCATGCCCAGTCAGGGAATCTCTATGACGTTCCAGGCGAAGGCAGACGTCGGGATACAGTCGATCATCGTGACCCGGTCGCCCGGCGGCAAGGTCGTGGGCCAACAGCACTTTTCGCAGGGTGCCAAGCCGACTCGATGCAATCCGAACCGGAATCTCGAATCTGCCATCGCAACGGACACGGTGCCCGCTGACCCTCCGTCGGTCCTCAGCTATACCGCGGTGGCCAAGGATTTCGCCGGGCGCACGACGACTCTGACGATCGAATTTCCCACGGAAACCGTCTGGGTGGGGGTCGCCTTCGGGCCTGGCATCGGGCTACCCACCGCCGATTTCTGCGCCGCGAACTGGAACATCAGCCCGATATTCGTCGCCGTGTCTCCGAAGAGCGGTCTCTCCGGCTCAGCGGACGCGAGTACACCGGGAATCGTATCGTGCCCGGAGGGAGCCGCCGATTATGCGCATGGTCGCAACCAGGGCAGCATCGCGCTCGGTGTGAAGGGCACTTACGACGGCAGCACGTTCCGCTTGCAGTTCCAGCCGGGGGGAGTCACCGGCGCGCTCGGCAACGGATCGATCGAGGTCCTGCTGCGGCCCACCCCTGCCACCGTCGTCGTGACCCGAACCGGCGACAAGCAGGCCCAGGGCACGTTCGACCTGACAGAGGCATGCCCCGGGGTGTCGGCAGCAGTCTGTTCGTGGCACCTGACGCTGCAGATCTCTCTCACGTGCTGCTTCCCGTACGCCGGGCCCATCGCGCCGCCGGCGCCCATTCTGAGGCCGCCAATCTACATCCCTTGAACCAGGCGGCACGCCTGGCGCTAACGCCGCAGCCGAGACATCGGTCGCGCCTCCGGCCCGGATCATGGAGGGTCGTCACCTGGACGCTCAGAAATGCCGCCGCTCATCACAAGATCGAGCGGACCCTGCGGCTCTCGCGGCGCCAAAATGGAAGGCGTCAGCTAGGCGTATGCTCCACGGAATTCGACGTACTGGAGGGAGACCCAATGCACGCGCGGCCGACCGCCTCCGCGTTCGCTCTGGGGTCGACGCCGCCCATTGTTGATTGCGGCAACTCCACAATCACGATCGCCCAGACTACCAGCGGGATGACGCTCCCGGGTGTGATCACCGGCGTCTCGTCGATCGAGAGCAAGGTGAACGCGGAGAAGATGTGAAGACTAGGCGAGGCGTCGAGGTGACGGTCTTGCGGAAGAATCGGCTGCGTGTTACCACGCGACGTCTCGATCCGAGGTCGCGTCTTTGGGCCGTCCCCGCTGCCGGACTGCTGCTCGCCGTGGCCGCGTCCTGTGGATCGGGGAGCGGCAGCCCATCCCCAACGCACAGCGCGGCGACGACCCCGACTCCAAGCGCAACACTGTCGACCCAGGCGTCGCCGAGCCCCAGCAGCAGCACCAGCGGTTCCTGCCAGTCGAGCACCGGCGCGAGCTTGACCGGGTCCACGACAACGCTGAGTCATGCTGGCTACCCGTTCACGTTCAGCTATCCGGCGTCGTGGACGGACAACACCGGATCGGTAACGGTGACGGTCGGGCCGTTGCTCGATGCCCAGACCTTGACGGCAGTCGGTCTGCAGCCGAGCAGCACGGTGAGTTTCGTGCAGGTCGCTGACCCTTCGCTGATGCCGGCGCTCGATGTCTACCGGTTCCCGCTGCAGAGCGGAGACCTCAGCCTCGACACCTACTACCAGCGCGAGCAGGCCATGCTCTCGCAGCAAACGACGACGCAGATCGGGCAAGAAGGGCTTTCCGATTGCGTCGCCGGCCAGCCCGTAGAGGGCTTGGAGTTGACAGCAGTTGGGGGCGGAGCGTTTCAGAAGAATTGGTTCGCCGTCCGCAACGGGACCCTGTACGACATCCAGTTCGTCGCTGCCAGCAGTGCGGACGCCACGACCCTGGCAGGGATACTGGCGACCTGGCAATGGTCCAGCTGATCGCGCCCGTCCCGGTGGCGATCGCCTAGCCATCCCTCTCGGCGGGTTGACTTGAGACGTATATTCCCCGAGGCAGATCCAGTCGCTTGAGCAGATCATCGGAGATCGCCGCTCGAGATCGCACTAGCCGCATTAGGATCCGGCCGTCCTGCTGCCGGCGACGGTGCCCGGGCTCGAGCATTACGCCGCTGTAGTGCTCGGAGAGGTCAATGGCGTCACCCGCCCATCGACGACGCTCGAGGTCCGCGTTGAGCCATCGGAGGAGCCTCAAGAACTCCCGCTCATTGTCGAACGCAGCAACAAACTGATGGCGGCGCTCGTGACGTTCCGGATCGTGAGCATAGTGGCGCACCACGTAGCGCTGGATGTTGTCATCGTCGGGGTCCACGGTCGCCACACCGCTAAGTGTGCGTCGGCGAGCAACCCAGTGTGAGCGACTTCGCCCAGGCGAGCATTGGCCAATGTCGCTAGAGGCGTGGTGCGGCGAAGGCAGCCTGTCAGGTTAGGGCCGCCACCAGCTCAGGAAGGGAAGGGTCCGGCATTCGTTGGATCGGGCCGCAGACTTAGTCGGGCCGCGACACTGCGGACATCGTCGGCTAATGTGGGGTTATTTCCGAGCCAGCAGAAGGTGATGTCGAATACGCCTGCGGGTTTCCCATCGTCTATCCAGAGGGCCAAGGAGTGATCGGCACCGCTACCGAGGCACCCAGCCCCGCTCCCTGAGTGCTCCGATGCCCTGTGGCCGTCGATTGTGGTGGGTGTCCCTTGAGACAAGAATTGACCCTTTTGCATCGGGCCAGGGCCATACCCCTCGGTACCAAAATTGACCAGCACACCATCCGTGGGAACGTTGCCGGCTTTCGCCGAGATGCATTCGAAGCTCGAGCTCGTGGGATGTGAGCAGAACTGCTGCAGCGGGAAGTTCGCGAGGAAGCCAAAAACAGCGGTGTAATGAAGGCTCAGCGGCTGAAGCTGACTTCGCCAGGCGACGGGATGGTCGAGGGTTACGACGAGGCCGTCCCCGTGGAAATCTTCAACGACCCATGCGCTACCTGGTGTTCTGGACGATGCCGCCGCGGGCGAGCCAGCTGCGGATGTCTGGGCGCACCCACTCACGAGTACAGCGGCGACGCACAGCGTCAGTACCCTGAGGGCTGTGAAGTCCATAACAACGCTGCTTGGTCTGGGCGCCTCGGAGGCCGAAGTCTGCTCGCAGGAGTACTCATTCTCTACCCTCATACGCCTGCCGGGATTTCAGGTTCCCGTGGCTTGGAACGCCCTGGTCGCCCAGGCCAGACCTCCGATTACCGCGTCGTGCCGCAGGCCAGCACCCGCCAATGTACGTAGACGCTGTCGGAGGTAGTCCAGGAAGGTGAGAATGCCAGCGTGGACACCTCCGAGGAACCGCACCTCCAGGGGGCGACATCCGAGGACGACGCCCGCGTTAGGAGTGCAAGCAAGGTGCTGCAGGTGCGTCAAGGCGCCCTCGACCGGTCTGCACGGATCTACCGCGCCGCTAAGCGAGCGCGCCAACCGGGGTTGGTTATCCTTCTTCACGGTGCTGTGGGTTCGGGAGAGGAAATGGCGCGGCTCACGAACTTCGATGCGCAAGTCGATCGGTTGGGCTGGATCGCCGTGTACCCAGATGCTCATAACCCAGGGCCGAATGGCGGTTGGGATGCCCATGCCTGTTGCGCGCAGTCAGGGGTAAACGATGTTGATTTCGTTCGCCAACTCATCGACGCCACGACTAGGAGCGACGCCGTAGATCCGTCGCGCGTCTATGTCGCGGGATTTTCTCGCGGTGGCATGATGGCGTACCGGCTGGGATGCGAGTTGGCAGATCGCGTGGCCGCGATCGCGGTCGTCGCGGGGAATATGAGCGATAGGAACGGCAATATCGATGCGGTGCGATGTCGTCCAACGGCGCCAGTTTCTTTGCTCGCAATTCACGGAACCGACGACCGGAACGTACCAATCGAAGGCGGCGCGGGCCCGGATGAACTGGCCTACTTCAAAGAGCGTCCGGAGCTGAGAGTGTTCGAGGATGACCTGATCACGTATGCCGCGCTGAGCGATGTGGTTGCCTTCTGGCGACGAGCGGACCATTGCTCTGATATCGAGGAGATCGAAAGCTCACCGTCGGCGGCCACTCGGCGATGGCGAGGTCCCGGTGGCGTGTGCGTCGAAGTCCTTCAAATCGAGGGGGGTACCCATGCGTGGCCCGGCTTCGCGCATCCAACAGGTACGCCGGATGCATCTGTCGAAGCGTCCGAAATAGTCGCCGACTTCTTCGTTCGCCATCCGCGTAGCAAACGTGTCACATGAGCCTTCCCAGGTCAGTGCGTCCTGCTGCAGGCGAGGGTCCGCCAATGTCGCGAGATTCCCCCAGGCGACGGCCGCGAGCTCGACAAGGCGACGGGTAGCCGCCTTCAGGCCGGCCTGAGTTGTCCTGCCCGCAGCCTGGGCAGTCGCGACACCACCAAGGAGAGCAGTAGCGCCACGATCGCTGCGCCTGCGCCGAACAGAGCGCATTGCCACGGCGTGAACGTGAGCGGGAGGACCCCGAGAAAGCCGCCACACCCACGACTTAAGGGAGGGCAGACGGGTAACGAGCGGAGTTGCGCGGTCCAAAGACCAAAACCAACGCCGACCGGCACGGTTAGCACCCGAAGTGCCTTCGTGATGGTGTCCACCCAAGAGAGAGCAAGGAGCGTGACCGCTGCACCGCCGCCGAAGAGGGCGCACTGCCAGGTCGCGAAGGTGGACCTCGCCCAATAGTTGGGGAGAGGGCAGAGGACGGTAGGAGGTCCCCCACTGAACAGGGCGCACTCCGGTCTCTCACCTGTAATAAGTTGCGCGGCCCAGAGGCCAACGCCCACTCCCAGGGGCACCGACGCCACGCGTAGTGCGTTATTCAGGGTCAACCTCATTCAGTCGATGCTACCGCGAACGGCTGCGGGTGACCGAGCCGTGCCTAGGCCTTTGCGACAGCGGGTCTACGTATGCCGCACCTCCCCAGGCCAGTGTCCGCAAATGTCTCTTGAGCCACGCGCCTCGGGTCATCAACCATCCCGGGGCTGGTCTCCCAATCGTCACCGTTTCTTGGCGTACCCGCCGGTGACCAACGTGACATCCTGAGACGAGTGCAATGACCGTTGATAGCCACGGCGTTCCCGAGGCAGATCGGCCCGAAGGATACGCGAGCGGGCACCTTCGGCTGGCTCCGCGTGTCTTCTGGCTTCTGGTTTTGGCGACGCTTATCGGTGCGTGTGGCCTAGTGGGCGCCGCTTACCTCTCACCGGTCTTCGTGATCCCGGAAGCGTTTGTGGTGGCTGTGGTCGCCGACGGAACGGTGCCCTTCACTGGCGGATGGCAAGGATGGCGACGGCGAGTAGATCGGACGCGGGTAGGAATGTTCGTGGGCTGGTATGTCGTCGCGCTGCTTGGGCTATCGCTCATGGCGTTCGTGATCCACGGTCAAATCTATGTCTAATCGCATCCTCCCAAGCGTCGAGGGACTGCCGCGACCTTCAGGCGAGGGTCCGCCAATGTACCTCGAGCTGCCCATGCCGAACCTTGAAGGTTCGAGCCTACGCAACCTCACTTTCATGGCGTCGATACCAGTCATAGTTAGCGCGCCTACGGTTCATCGACTCGTCTGAACCTCGCCGAGGCGTGGGTCTCGCATACGTTACACACGTGAAGTCGCGTTTCTTGTCCGTCCTAGCGGGAGCGGTTGTGATACTTGTCGTCGGCGCCTGCGGTGCTGAAGCCAGTCCTCCATGGCTGGTGCGCCACTACCTCGGTCTGCCGCCCGGCGTGACGTTGTCTCCTCAGCGAGTTCGCGACAATGCCTTGTGGTTGACAGCCGGACAGATGGCGGTGCTGACGTGGGGTAGCTCGGGATGCCCCGGCCTTCCCAGTCGACTCAAAGTGACCGGGGGCAACGCGCTCACTGTGATGGTGACCGCCGACGTCCCGCCCGACGGCGCCTCATGTCCAGCCGACCTAGCCGCGACCGCGAGCGTCATTCAGGTCCCTACAGCGCTCGATGTAAGCGAGCAAGTGAATGTCACCATCGTCGATGGCAGCTTCGGAGCGACGGTTCCGCTCCCGCCTCGCCCCGTATCCGACAACTAACGGCGCGGGCGGCGGTTCGACGGAAGTGCCAACCGGCTCGGCGCCATGAATGCCCTGGCCCACTTTGAGATGCGTTAAGGAGGCAACGGTTCCGCATGCCAGCATCCGCCAATGTCGCGGGAAGGCAGGCTCTCAGCCCGGGCGCGGGGCGTCGAAAGGGGGACGGCGCGCGGCGAGGGACACGAAGACAAGGAGCGCCCCCGCGGCAGCACCGATTAGGGCGCACTGCCATGTCGCGAAAGTGGGCTGGTAGCTAGGAGCCGAGCACCCGTAGGGACGGCAATTCGGAAACGGTGGCCACAGGCTCGCCGTCCAGAAACCGATTCCGACTCCCACTGGCACCGACCCAAGTAGAAGCACCCTCGCGAGGATCCGTTTCATGCCGGCATGCTACCGCCGGGAAGGGATGACTACTGAACGCGCCGCGTAACGATTTGACGGTCGCACTGCTGGACGCCGCCACGCGCGATTGTGCTCTCACTCGAGTACTGACAAATCGTCGTGGCTTGGCGCCGCCCGTCGTCAACTCCGCGTCGAACACCATCGATCCAGCGGGGAAGTAGGCGCCGCGAGGCCGTTTTCTGGTCCTCGCGTATTCGGATTTGGAGCCGGACCTTGCCAAGGCAAGGGGTCTGGTATTCGATGGGATCAAAATAGCGCCGGCCGTGAATCCCCTCTACAGCGTCGAGCGGAAGCTCGAATGGGCCGACAAGCACATCGTCGATCTCGGGTATGAACTCGCGGGGTTCCGAATAGCGAAAACCAAAGCCGTCATCCGCGAGAACGATCCGAATCGCCCTGGCTTCAGCCGTTGGATTCTCACCGACGCGAGCATCCCCGACCCAATCACTCTGATCCTGGGTGACGCGATCCACAATCTCCGATCCGCGCTCGACCACTTCGCCAACGCCATTGTTCGGGACAACGGCAAGCAGCCTTCGTTCGAGACCGACTTCCCGATCTGGCGCAGTCCCAAGTTCGACCGGAAAGAGTACGAAGCCACGGTGGAGACTAAGGTAGGTAGAGCAGCGAAGCCGGTCGTGCAAGCGTTCAAAGGGCTGGAGCCGTACGAGGGAGGGAAGAACGAACTTCTCTGGGCCTTGGACAAGCTCGACGTCGTCGACGAACATCGTTTCCTGGTCGTTTTGGCGCTCCGGCCCAAAAGCGTCGCGTTGAGCCCTTGGGCTGAGCTGAAAAAGATCGCCAGCCCTAATCCGGCCGCGGCGCTTCCCAACCAGCTCATCTACATCAGACCCACCGACCGTGCGCCCCTCAAAGATGGCAGCCAACTCTATAGCGCTTCCGTTGGCTCGCATCTTGAATCGGACGACCAGCCGAGTTTCCTTTTTGACGTAGCGCTGGGCGAGCCGCGGGTTCTCAAGGGACAGACAGTTCTTGAAGCGTTCCCGCTGCTCCGAAACGCGGCGACGGAGATCATCAATCTCCTCTGGGCTGTAGCACGCCCGAGCACCTAGCCTTTCCAGCGCGTTCAATTACACGTCCGGGGATAGTTACCTCTGCAAGCCCTGGATGCGGTCAGCTCAACCGAGGACGCGCGGCACGAGCACGCTGGCGACGGTGTGCAGTTCAAGGCACGCTCGACGTCCGAACTCCGCGCTAAGCGGTCCAGTTCACGACCAGACACACCACCAAGTGACGTTTCACCTGCGCATGCCAGCATCCGCTGATGACGCTAGGGGCGGCGCCGGCTAGCAGGTCCAGGTGCCGACGACTTTGAGGCCCGCCGCGTCGGTAGAACTTGAGGCGAGAGTGGCGTTCAGGGAACCGCGTATCGGCCGCGCCGATCCGTCTGAGAGGATCATGGAGCCGCTACTCGCGGGGCTGCTTTGGCCTCCGGACCACTGGCGGCCATTGACAGTCACAACGACCGAGCCGGGAGGGCCTGGATACGTCGTTTCCCCCGGCAGTGGGAGATCCCAAAGCCCTGGCCCTCCGACGAAGTGGAGCGATACCGCGCCGCTGCCGCTGCCGAAATGGACGACTCCATCGAGGGTCGTCATAAGTGGCGAGAGAGCCGGCGGCGGCGGAGTAAACATGCTTGCGTGGCACCACGATTGTGCGTCCGGGCTCCTCTGCGCCACGTGTTCACTTACTGCCCCGGTAAGGGTCAGCGAGCCTCGGGGGGGAGTCGTACCGCTCGGCGACGCAGGCCCTCCGCAGGCCGCGATCGCAAGAGCGGCAAGCGGAAGGAGCCTGATCGGCAATGACACACTCATGCGCATACCAAGATTGTCGGCTGCTTCTTCCCCGGGATTCTTGGCCCAGGCCAAGGTCCGCCAATGTCGCCAGAGCAACCGCTGGCGAAGGTCGGCGGAGGCGGGCTAAAGATCAGACGGCGTTGAGATGGCGCACCCACATCCTGATCCGGACCTCTGAGCCCGGTCGGAGCGCATCTGTCCGGTCGGTGGATTGGAAGCCCGCCCGTTGGTACAGACGGATTGCGGGACCGTTGTCCTCGCTCACCCAAAGTGAGAGTCGCTCGAACCCACCGTCGAGCGCCCACTGAACTACCGCGTTGACTAACGATTCGCCGAGGCGGCGACCGCGCAAAACGGGATCAACCCACATAGAGACGAGTTGCGGCTGGCCGCCATCGTCCACTATTCCCGTCGTGATTCCGGCTGGCTCGTGACCATCGAACGCTAGGAAAGTGGCGATGCCCTTGCCCGTGCATGCGACGACCGCCCGATCGATCCAGAAAGCATCCGGCCGCACTGACTCCTCCTGGTAGGTTCTGGCGAAGGCATCCGGGGCGTCGGCGAGGGCGCGCAAACGGAGGGATCGCGTGACCGCCCAATCCTCAGGACGTATCCGCCTCACCACGACGTCGCCGGTACCAGGCTCCATATCTGCAGGTCAGTCATTCTGCCCGAACAGCGAATGCCCCGAACCTCGAGTGAGCCAACTCTCTCTCATGGCAGGGTTCGTTAATGTCACCCGAGAAAGGTGCCCCCGACCGGCACATAGGTGGCAGGGACGGCTGCGCAAAGCACTGAGCTGAACTGCTACCGTCCGGAGCGGGGACCTGTCCGTGACGGCAGGTCAAAAGGGGGTGTAGGTGATCACGAAAAGTCGCCAGTTCTGATCACGAAAAGTCGCCACCCAGACGATCAGCGAACTGTACCAGCGTCACCTCCCTTTGCCTTGTGGGCGTCGACGTAATGTCGGGTCCGGTAGCTGTGCCCGCGAACGTT
>JBIOIZ010000093.1:0-11417 GCA_044450385.1 Candidatus Dormibacteria bacterium | reverse complement strand
GGGCGTCGAACGTCAGGCCGCCGGTGGCGGAAGGTTCACCGGCTCGTAGATCAGGCCCTCACCACAACAGCGGCCGCACTCATCGCCCGCTCGAGCTCTCGACGCCCACACGCCGACGGTGCCCTGGCGAAACTCCACCTTGCGATTCTGGTCGCCTGACCCGTTGCAGTTCGGGCACCGGACGAGACGCTCTTCCGCGGCATGCATGGGGCAACCTTGCACGTGTTGACAAGAAACATCTGTACGCCCGCGCACCTATGGAGATAGTCGCCGAGGGAGCCGCGAACGGCTGATCAGGCTGAGCCGACCCCGTCCATCACGTGGATCGGCTGGAAGACATCCTCGGAGATCTGCTCGCCCGAGGTGGTCAGATGCTCGAGGAATGTCGGAAGGACGCCGGTCGGCATGTAGGAGCCGACGACCTTCCCGTCCTCATCGACCCCGGCCTGCTTGTACACGAAGATGTCCTGCAGCTTCACCTCGTTGTTATCGCAGCCGAGCACTTCGGTGATGCTCACGATCTTGCGCGTTCCGTCGCGGAGGCGCGACTGCTGGACGACGACGTTGACGGCCGAGCCGATCTGCTCGCGGATGGCGCGCGACGGCAGCTCCGCACCGGCCATCAACACCAACGTTTCGAGACGGCTGATGCAGTCGTGCGCGTTGTTTGCATGGAGCGTTGTCAGCGAACCATCATGGCCGGTGTTCATCGCCTGCAGCATGTCGAGTGCTTCACCACCACGGCATTCTCCGACCACGATGCGATCCGGCCGCATGCGCAACGAGTTGATGACGAGGTCGCGAATCGAGACACGTCCACGACCTTCGACGTTGGCGGGACGCGTCTCAAGCGTCACGACGTGATCCTGACGCAGCTGAAGTTCGGCCGCGTCCTCGATGGTGACGATACGCTCGTCCTCGGGGATGAAGCTGCTCAGAATGTTGAGTGTGGTCGTCTTTCCCGAGCCGGTACCACCGCTCACCACCACGTTCATCTTGCCTCGCACGCACGCGCGAAGGAAGCGAACCATGTCTTCCGTGATCGAGCCGTATTTGATGAGATCGTCGATGGTGAGCGCTTCCTTGGCGAACTTCCGAATCGTCATCGTCGGTCCGCGAAGCGCAAGCGGCGGGATGATCACGTTCACGCGCGATCCATCCTTGAGGCGCGCATCGACCATCGGCGACGACTCGTCGACACGCCGGCCGATGCTGCTGACGATCCTGTCGATCACCTGCATCAGCTGCTGGTCACTCTCGAACGTCACCGGGCTCAGCGTCAACTTGCCGTGCTGTTCGACGTAGATCTGCTTGTAGCTGTTGATCATGATTTCGGTGATCTCGTCGCTCGCGAGCAGCTCTTCGAGCGGCCCGAGACCGAGAACATCGTTGGTCAGGATCTCGACGAGCCGAAGCCTGTCCGGCCGGCTCATCGTGATGTTCTGCTCCGTGATCACATCGTTGAGCAGCTCCGCAATTCGCTGACGCACAGTTTCCGGCGGCACCGAGTCCGTCCCCTGCGCCAGTTCCTCGACGAGACGCTGGTGCACCTTGCCGCGCAACGCGACGTGCGTGTTGACGTGGCCGCCCATCTTGCTCAGCCCAGGCCGCGACATCCCACCGGTGCGGTTCAGCAGCGATGGCACTCGCTGAGGCTCCGGTGCGGGCGCGGGGCGCTCGACCTCAAAGGGTCGGGGCGTCGCGGGCGCCGGCATGGGCGCAGGCACCGGGGTCAACGGAGCCGGCGAGACACCGCCCGGGCGGTTTTGCCAGCCGGCCGGGGGGAACCGTTCGGCTCCGTCGTCGGATGGACGGTCGGACGCCGCAGAGGGTGCCGGTGACGATGGCGCGGTTGGGGCGGAGGCAGGAGGGGTCCCCTCAGCCTTCCGCTGCACTCGGTCGAGCAACGACATGTGAGCTCAAACAACCTCGTGTGATCGCGTTGGAATACCTGCCCGGAGGCAGGAATCAAGCATCCCCGGGATGCGCACCGAACGGTGCAACGATCCTGTCGAATCAGCGTCCCAGGGGCTCTGCGGGGGGTTTGATAGGGGCCGGCCGGAACGGGTCGGTCAGTGCGAGAGCAAATTCACGTGAAGGATTGCCGTATGGAACGTCGATCGGTGCCCTCGCCGTGGGAGGAATTGCTGCGAACCGCCTCCGCGGTGCGCGCGACGCCATCCCCCACGATTGGCCGATCCCGTGGTGGCCTCCCCCGTGCGATTCGCCCGATCGCGATGACCGCCGGGCTCCTGGCGGCAGCCGGGCTCGCCGTGCTGCACCTCGCGGGAACCTCCGGCGTGGCCAGCGCCAACGGCAGCCTGGACTCGCAGCTGTTCTCGCTCACCAACCAGGACCGTACCAGCAACGGCGTGCGTTCGCTCACCTTCAGCGGCACCCTCCAGAACATCGGCGAGGGTGCTCCCTACAACTGCAGAGGCGTCCAGGTCTACGGGCGCTCGGACGACATGATCCGGCGCAACTACTTCGCCCACCCGATCCTCGGCTGCGGCGAGTACGTGTTCTCGATGATGCAGGCGTTCGGCATCCACTACCAGTCAGCCGGTGAGAACATCGGCTGGGAGTCTGGTTCCGGAAGCCCCGCGAGCTACATCAACAGCGCGTTCATGGGCAGCAGCGACCACCGGTCCAACATCCTCGACGGCAGTTACACGGAGATGGGTGTCGGGTCAGACGAAAGCGCACCGGGGGTCTACTGGACCGGTGTGGGCAGCGTGCAGAACGTGTGGATGTTCAGCGAGGAATTCGCCCAGGCGGGGTCCTCGTCACCTCCGCCTCCGCACAGGTCGCCCACGCCCAAGCCGGCGAAACGGAACTCGCCGGCACCCCCAGCGCCCGGCGTCGCTGGTGCCAGCACCACGCCGGCGTCAACAGCTCCGGCACCCACTGCCACTCCCCTGCTGATTCCGGCCGGCAGCCTTCCCGAGAGCCTTTCGGCCCCGCCTGTCGGCCAGTACGAGGGCCTGTTCCCCAACACGATCGAATCCGTCCTCGAAGCGTTCCTCAGTCTCTAAAAGGGCCAGCACCCTGACTCAGCTCAGCACCGTCGAAACGACTGTGAGCGACCTCGGTAGCAACATCGTCGTCGCCACCGGTCTCCGCAAGATGTACCGGGTGAGCCGCCCGCCGCGTGAGGCGATCCGCGGCGTGTCACTCACCGTGGAAGCAGGCGACTTTGTCGCCATCATGGGTCCGAGCGGCTGTGGGAAGAGCACGCTCCTCCACATCCTCGGCGGCCTCGAGCCACCCGACCAGGGGTCGGTCATGATCCAGGGCGTCGACGTGTACGGCCTCAAGGACGAGGAGCGATCCGCCTTCCGGCGCGATCACGTCGGCGTCGTCTTCCAGTTCTTCAACCTCCTGCCAACGCTGACTGCTGCCGAGAACGTCGCACTGCCGCTCCGGCTCCGCAACGAAGCGCCCAGCCGGCAGCGGCAGAAGCTGTCCCGTCAGGTGATCGGCGACCGCGTCGACGCCCTCATGGATCAGCTCAACCTCCACGGGCTCCAGGGCCATGGTCCCGAGGAGATCTCCGGTGGCGAGCAGCAACGGGTCGCGCTCGCCCGCGCACTCGCGGCATCGCCGTCACTCCTGCTCGCCGACGAACCGACCGGAAACCTCGACTGGACGAGCGGTCACGAGGTGATGGCGCTGCTCACGCGTCTGTGCCGTCAGGAGCGCCAGACGGCGGTGCTGGTCACCCACGACGCCCGGGTCGCCGCTTATGCCGATCGAGTCCTGATCATGCATGACGGCGAAGTGGTCGACGACGTCGCGCTGAGTCATGCGGGACAGGCGCCGGACACGATTCCGGACCCGTCGGTCCTCGTGGGCAGGCTCGCCAAGCTGGACCTGTGAGCGACCTCTGGCTGCTCGCGGTGCGTGCCATCGGGGCCCGTCCGCTGCGGGCAATGCTCACCGCCGCCTCGGTTGCGCTGGGCATCGCCGTGGTACTCGCAGTGCAGATCGCGATCGCGGGCCTCACCGTCCAGGCGGGTGAGGCACAGGTGCAGCAAGCCGGCGCGTCGTCGCTGGATGTCCGGGTCGACGTCGGTTCCGGGCTCGAGCCTGTGCAGATCACAACTCTCTCGGACCTTCCCGGCGTCGTGCAGGCGGTGCCGCTCTATGAGAAGCAGGTCACGGCCGGCCCGGCGGGGAGCAGCCTCCAGGGCAACGCGGTGACCCTGGTGGGACTCCAGGACTCGACCGCCGCGCTGCGCAGCGTTGCGGTGGTGACCGGGCGGCTTCCGATCCCGGGGAGCACCTCCGAGGTGGCCATCGACCAGGGATTGAGCACGTCGCTCACCGGCGGGTTCGGCAGCCCGATCCGTCTCGGTGAGAAGGTCCAGCTGATCACGAGCACCGGTCCCGACCTGTTCACCGTGGTCGGTTTCACATCGGGGACAAGCGGCGGGCCGTCCTTCACCCACAACGCTGTCTTCGTCGACGACGCGGCGATGCTCGGTCAGTTCGGGCTCGGCCTGCATACGCCGCTCGTGGCACTGCGCTTCGGGCCCGGAGCCACCGTCGCCGCCGTATCGAGCGAGGTCCACTCGGCGTTCGGCCCGGCGGTGACCACCTACGATCCGCGAGCGAGTGCCTCGGCGCCGCTGCAGGATCTCGAGCCTCTGCTGGTGCTCGCGACCGTGCTCAGCCTGATCGTGGGAGCCGGAGTCACGGCCAACAGTGCAGCGCTGGCTGCATATGAGCGGAGGCGTGAGATCGGCCTGCTTCGTGCCGCGGGTGCATCGTCGCGCCAGGTGTTCCGGCTGTTCGCTGTTGAGGTCGCGACCGTCGCCACCGCCGGCGTCCCGCTGGGGGTCGCGGGAGGACTGGTGCTCGGGGCGCTCTTCAACAGCAGCCTCGCGCCCGCCGACCTCGCCGCGCCAGCCCTGATGCCCACGGGGGGGCAGGTGCTGGCCGCGATCGCCGCCGGGCTTGGGGCATCGCTTGTGGGTGGGCTGCTTCCACTCTTCGCTGCTGCCCGGCTCCCGATCCTGGACTCGCTCCGTCCCCATCCGATCGGCGAGCATCAGCTGCCTGGTGCGCTGCTGCGCGCCGCGAGCCCGGCGCTGCTCGTCGTGGCGGCGATCTGCTTCCTGAGCAGCGCGAGCGGCGTCGTCGCCCTCGGTATCATCGCGCTCCTGCTCGGTCTGGTCGTCGCGCTTCCACTGCTCGCTCCGATGGTCATCAGGCTGCTCACCCTCGCCGTCTCGCCGTTCGTCAGCGGTGCGCAGCCCGGAGCCGCACACCTGATTCGCGCCCGGAATCGCACAGCGATGACAGCGGCCGGTCTCGTGATCGCGGTGGCGACTGCGGTCGGCGCCAGTGCCCTGACCGCAGGAGCGCTCACAGCGAGCGACAGCTGGGTCTCCCACCTCTTTGCCGGTGACACGCTCGTGACCAGTCCCGTCACCCAGAACGACCAGGTTGCCGCCGCAATCGACAGCAGCCCGGGTGTCGCACAGGCCACAGCACTTCGGTTTCTGTCGGAGACGGTGGCCGGTGCGTCCGAGGGGGTCACTGCAATCGACCCCGCCGCCTACAACTCGCTCGGGGGCCTGGATGTCGTCTCCGGCGACCGGGCAACGGCGCTGAACGCCCTCGAGAACGGCCCGAGCTTCCTCGAGCCGGCCGGGCTCGCCGCCGCGACCGGCTGGACAATCGGCTCGCAACTGCCGGTACAGACCCAGAAAGGGATCGTCTACTTCACCGTCGTCGGCATGGTCAGCCACTCATTTCCGGCAGGAGATGGAGGCGAGAGCCTCGTCATGGCTGACGACCTTGCGCGCACCTACTTCGGCGCGACCGCAGACGGTTTCGACGACCTGGTTGTCACGACAGACGGATCGCCTGCCGCTGTCAGCGCCACAGCTGCCAGCTACGGCATGCGCGCGGTGCCGGTGAGCACGATCGCAGGCGACGCCCGCGACGCGCTGCAGCATTCCATCGGACTTGTGCTCGCGGTCGCGATCATCTCGGTGATCATCGCCATGCTGGCGGTAGTGAACACGCTGCTCGTGAACGTCCGTCAGGGGACGCGCGAACTCGCCCTGCTGCGCGCCGTCGGACTCGGGAGCCGCCAGGCGATGCGCCGGGTGCTCACCGAGGCGGGGTTGCTCGCGGGTGCGGCGACGTTGATCGGTGTCGCGGCCGGTTGTCTAATCGCGGTGCCGATGCTGCAGGCGAGCAGCACCCCGACCTTCGACCCCGGGTTCGTCTTTCCATTCGAAACCGTGGTCGTTCTCATCCTCGTCGTCGTGCTGGCGGCGATCGTCGCGACCATGGGTCCCGCTCGCAGAGCGGTGCGAACCTCAGTGCTCAGCGCGCTGCGACACGAGTAGCAGGGTGCGCCCCGTCAGGGGGTTGGGGATGCGCGGTGCGGCGGTTGCGGTGCTGATTGTGGTCGCCTCGTGCGGCGGCGAGTCGAAGGGCGTCTCCACGGCTGATCCGCTGCGTGACCTGATCACCATCGATCAGCTCGTCGCACCTGACTTCACCGTGCTGAGCCCGGCGATGCACGTCGGCGCGACGACACTTGCGGGCGGCGATGCCATCATGGAATCCGCGCTGATCGCAGGCGGACTTCAGTCCGCGGCGAGCGTCGAGTTTCAGCGCACCATCGACTTCGGCACCAGCAACGGTCCGATCGACATCGTCGCCACCGTCGAGCGATTCGCCGGTGCTGGCGGGGCGTCGAGCGCCTACAGCGCGAGCGTGCACCGGCTCGACGCAGTCCAAGGCGCCGTACCGACGTCCACGGGTCCACTCGGTGACCAGGCCCATTCGATCAGCGTCGTTCGCACCGCGCCGGACGGCCTGCAGGCCGTGGAGATCACGGTTGTCTGGCGTGTGGCCAACCTTGTCAATATCATCATCGCACGTGGCCGGTACGGTGGGACGCGGCTCGATGATGCGCTTGTCCTGGCCGGCTTGCAGACGCAGAACGAATCAGCAACCGGCTCGGCGTAGCCCGGCACGACGGCTCAGCTCTTGCGCGCCTCCCAGCGGAACCGAAACACGGAGAGCACGACGGCACCCACGCCCCAGGCGGCCATGATCAGCAGATCGGTGCCGTTGAAGCCGCTCGCGGACTGATGCGCGGGGTCGAACGCGGTGAACATCGCGTTGATGAAATGACGCACCGGGAACCACTCCGCGATCTGCGCGAGGATTGACGTCGACGGCACCGGGAAAAAGGTTCCTGAGATGAACACGATGGGCAGGAACACACCGTTGACGATCGCCGGTGCGGCCTCCGCGTTGGGTATCGCGATGGTCATCGCCATACCGAGTGCGCAGAACGCGAGTGCCCCGACTCCGATCGTCGCCGCGGCGGCGCCGATGTGCAGAGGAACATGAACCCCATAGACCAGGATCCCGAAGATCGTGGTGAGCAGCGCGAGCACGATGCTGACGATGATCGATGAGCCCACCACGCCCGCGATGAATGCCCACGGCGGGAGCGGCGTGCCCCGCAACCGCTTCAGGATGCCGTTGTCCCGTCGCAGCGAGAGGGTGATCGCGATGTTCGTGAAGCACGCGCCCATGACCCCGAAGGCGACCAGGGCTGGGATGTAGTAGTCGTCGTATGAGGTCTCCGCACCCCCGACCTCCACTCTCTGTCCCTTGAAGAGCGTCGCGAACACGACCAGAAAGATGATCGGGAAGAGGAAGGCGAAGAAGGCACTTGCGGGGTTGCGCCAGAAGGACTTCTGCTCGAACTCGACCTGACGTACCGCGATGCCGGCGCTACTCATGCTTGGTCAGCTCCAGGTACACGTCTTCGAGGGACGGGCGTGTGACCTCGAGGTTGGGCAGCTCGATTCCGTGCGCCACCGCCCACGTGGTGAGGTCATTGAGGGTACGGGTCGGATGGGGCGTCTCCAGGATGGCGACGCCGTCCTCCCATCGCACCGGAAGAGGCAACGCGGCGGTGGCGACGCCGTCGGGGAGCTCGAAGCGGATGTGGGTGAGTTGCTCGGTCCCCGCCCGCAGCGTTTCCGGGGTGCCCTGAGCGACGACCTTTCCGGCTGCGATCACGCAGATGCGGTCGGCAAGGTACTGCGCCTCGTCCATGTAGTGCGTGGTCAGAACGATCGTTTTGCCGAGGGTCCGCATGTTGCGCACGACCTCCCAGGCAGCTCGGCGCGCCGAGGGGTCGAAACCGGTGGTCGGCTCGTCGAGAAAGATGAGCTCGGGGTCACCCACCAGGCCGAGCGCGACGTCGAGGCGGCGCTGCTGCCCGCCCGAGAGCTTGCGGACTCGCTCGCCGGCCTTCTCGGTCAGCCCCACCAGCTCGATGATCTCCGCGGCAGGGCGCGGGGACGGGTAGTAGCCGCGGTAGAGCTCGACGAGCTCGATGACCGAGAGCATCGGCGGCACGGCCGCCTCCTGAAGCACCAGCCCCACCCGCTCTCTGAGCTTCCGGCCGCCCGCCTGTGGGTCCATCCCGAGCACCGTCACGGAGCCCGCGTCCCGTTTACGGTAGCCCTCGAGGATTTCAATCGTGGTGGTCTTGCCGGCGCCGTTCGGCCCAAGGAGCCCGAAGACCTCTCCCTCCTCCACTGTGAAGCTGACCCCGCGAACTGCCTCAACCGCGCCGTAGGACTTGCGCAAACCGTCAACGGCGATGGCTGTCACGGAAAGTGGTCTCCCCTGTATGACGAGCGGTCACAGAGTCGTTGCGCCATGGTGCCAGAGACCGGGGTCGGCGCCGACCACAATTGGCCGCAGCGCATGACTATGACTACAACGAACGTGGAGATCCTGCGCCAGGGATGGCTCGACGCCGCCTCCGCCCTGGCGCCTGGCCTCGACGCTCTGCCTGAATTCCTCCAGCGCGGTCTCGAAGCCGCGGTGCTCGACGAACGCCTTGACGAGCAGTCACTTCTACGAGTGGTGACCGATGTGACCGCGGATGCAGCGGACTCGCTTCCAGCCGAGGAGTTGTACTTCCTGACCCGGCGTCTTCAACGGGCCGTCTACGAATACTTGCTCTCCCTCGACGCGCTTCCCGAGCCGCCCCATCGCCGCGAGGGTTCCAACGGCCAGGCTCCCCAGGACACGACGCTCATCGGAGCTGAGGAGGTGGCGGCGCTCGGCCGTAACGGTCACGTCAAGACAGCCGTCGCGCCTTCGGACGTCTCCACCCCGGCGCTCGAGCACGATCCCGAACCTGAACCCACAGCGGACGCCACCCCCGAGGCGCAGTCGGACCCGAACGCCGCCGCAACTGCCGCGGATCGCGTCGAGGCGGGGCTCGCCGAGCTCGATGCGCAGCTTTCGCCGGATGAGCCGGACGTTGCACCTGAGACCACCGATGACTCCGAGACAGAGGCGGTGGACGGCGCAGAGGCGGCACTGGACAGCTCGCCCGAGCCGGCCGCTCGGCCCGCGTTCACCCTCTTCCGGCGAACCGGTGCAGCCGCGAAATCCGACAAGGGCGCGTCGTCCAGCAACGGCAGCGCGGCGGGAGCACCTGACGCGGCGACGACCAACGGGTCCGACGCAGCCCACGACGACGTGAGTGGTGAGGATCCCGAGTCCTTTGTGAAGCCAAAGGATGGCTTCCATCTCAGCGACCTCGCAGATTTCGCCGTGGTCCAGCGTTCGGCCGCGGCCGTGGCGCCGGCTGGAGACGCGACCCCCGATGCCGAAGCAGTTGAGACTGTTGCAGCCGGCGAGCCGGCATCGTCGCTGTTCACCGACTCAGAGTTCGAGTCCGAGGCAACGGCGGCCCCGGCGGCGCCCGACGCGCCGAACGGCGCCGCAGCCCGCGGCTGGCACCTCCGGGGCGACGACGCGGACCAGGCGCATGACCCTGGGTCGGACGACCCCGCCGACAATCGTTTCGAGACCGATCCGGAGGTCGTCGAGGCTCGCCTCGAGATCAATGATCGACTGCGGCGCCGCCGGTGCGACGAAGCGGCGGCCCTGCTGCAGCGGCTCGCCAACGATGTCGGCGGTCGCGCACTCGCGGAGCTGGCGCTCGATGCCGGGGATCGGTGCCGTGCCCTGGGCAAGGGAAACGCGGCGCTGAGCTGCTATCTCGCCGCATCACGCGCGGATCCAGTGCACGAAACGCCGCTGCTTCGACTCGCCGACATCTGTATCGACGACCACGACATCGATCTTGCCGTGTCATACCTCGAGCGCGTGACGCGGCTTCGCCGTCTGCGCAATGACGACAAGGGCGCGCTGAAGCTGTACCGAAAGATCGTGACCATCGCGCCGTATCGAGATGACATCCTCGCGATGTTGATGCGCGCTCAGGCCAACGGCCGTTTCGACGAATAACGGTTCATGGACAACCTCCGGTCACGTGTAGCGTGCCTAAGCTCGGCTGCTGTGCGATGCGTTTGTTACCGAAAGGCGATGAACGGCAGGGCTGATTCGATCCACACTCGGGTGCGGCCGTCATCCAGGTCAGCGTTGCTGTGCTGGATGCAGCGTAGCCGTCACACCGTTACCGACCCGAATTGAGACAACCGAGGAGAACAGGTGGCCATCCAGGCGAATAAACCGAACAGCCGAATCTTCCTGCTTCTTGGAGTGGTGCTGGCTGCGGCGGCGGCGGTTGCCGTGCTGCTCCTCGTGCGTTCGAATGCACCCGCCAATCAGGTCAGCGTCGTCGTGTCCGACACTGCGATTCCAGCCGGCACAACGCTGACACCTGCCATGGTTATCGTGACTCAGGTCCCGCTGACAGCAAAGCCGGGCGACGCGTACACCGACCCGGTGGCTGTTGTCGGCAAGGTGACGCAGGTCGCGCTCGCGAACAACACCCCGCTGGTTCCAGGCTTCTTCTCGGCGCCGGCGTTGTCGATCACATCGAGTGGCAGCGGTACGACCGTTACCGACATCGAGACGCAGATCACCAAGGGGTACGTCGCCGTGGCGATCCCGACCAATGCGTCGGTTCCTCCGGGCCTGACAAGCCTGCAGGGGAACAACTTCGCCGGTCCGCTGGTGTCGGCCGGTTACTACATCCTCCCGGGCGACCACATCGACATGCTGGTGCAGTCCACGACCGGCACCCTCGGCGTGCGCTATACGTTCCAGGACCTGATCGTGCTCCGCGTCGGCAGCTCGGGCACCACCGCGACAGCTTCCCCGGACGTGCTCGTTGTTGAAGTGCCGCGCGCCCAGGCCCCGCTGCTCACCGGCCTCATCGTCGGTGATGGGCATGAGTTCGTCCTGAAGTACGTCCTTCGGCCCGAGTCCGAGTGGGGCAAGCTCTCGGCAACCGGCTACACCCCGAACTACGAATCGACCGGCGCCGCCGACCTCCCAGTGGTGAAGCAGACCATCGTGGGTCCAGGCACCCTGGACAGCCTCTTCGGCGGCTGACAGCAGTGACGCCAGCCGCCGTCGTCGCCGCGGCCCTGGCCGCG
>JBIOIZ010000092.1:0-11726 GCA_044450385.1 Candidatus Dormibacteria bacterium | reverse complement strand
TGATCGTCGATGGCTACTTGGCAGCGATCGAAAAGGGGGGTGGATAGACATCTTGAGGCGGTCTTGGGGCACGCCCGAATACAAAAACGGACCCTCACCTTCCCAAGGTTGAAGTTGCGGGTTCGAGCCCCGTCTCCCGCTGACCCGTCCATCAGACGTCCATGAGACGTCCACGCCGTGCCGTGCTTGCAGTTAGAAAAGGTCTCTGACACACGCGTTGCCGGCCGATACGCCAGTCAATCTGATCGAGTTTGCCTGCTTGATATGCGACTGCGACATGGATCACCAGTTCAAGCTTGGAGTCGACCTCATCCTCACTGGCCTCGAAGCGAGGATCTAAGTCGAAGCCGCGGGATCCGATCAGTGGAGCCCGAAACGCGGACTATCCGATCGCGTCGAGCGCCGCGGCGGTCTCGATATAGGGCCGTGCGTCGTCGCCCACGTCATCGCGCTCTAGCAGGCTGCACATGCGTTCTATAATCTGAACATCTGTGCAGCACCCAACGACCTGACCGCCGCAGCGACCATCCGGGAGACGGCGATGCGGCTCTTCGCCGAACGGGGGGCGGCTGCGGTGACCATTCGAGACGTCGCCGCCGAGGCGGGTGTCTCCCCTTCGCTGGTCATCCACCACTACGGATCAAAGGAGGGACTCAAGGCGGCGGTGGACGAGCGGGCAACCGCACTGGTTGAGACGTTCGTCAAGGAACTCACCGAGCATGCCGGCGGCGGGGGGGCGGCGACATCGCTCGCGGCGGCGTTCTCCCAACAGATTGAGCGCGAGCCCGTGCTCCCGTCGTACCTGCGGCGGCTGTTGGTCGAGGGGGGCCCAGCTGCCGACGGACTGTTCCGCACGCTTTTCGAGGCGACCCGATCGGGATTGGCATCGCTTGAATCGGAAGGACTGGTGCGGGCGACGGCCGACGCAGACGTGAGGGCGGCCTTTCTCCTCGTCAACGACCTCGCGGTGGTGCTCCTGCGTGACCAGCTCCGGTCCGTGCTCGCGGTGGATCCACTGACGCCAGCAGGGACCGAGCGATGGACGGCGCAGATTCTTGACACGTACGCGCGGGGAGTCTTCGTGCTGCCAGCGGAAACGTCCGGTGAGGGATTGCGGTGAGCGGCGTGATCGCGGTCGAGGGGCTCACCAAGCGGTTCGGGTCGCATCGCGGTGTCACAGGTCTCGACTTCGAGGTGACCGCGGGCGAGGTCTTCGGGTTCCTCGGCCCGAACGGTGCGGGCAAATCCACAACCATTCGCCTCCTCACAGGCCTCTATCACCCCACAACAGGGATTGCGAAGGTGTTCGGACTCGATCCTGACGCCGACGCAGTGGCGATCCACCGCCGGACCGGCTACCTGCCTGGGGAACTGGCCTTGCACCCTCGGCTGACCGGTCGCCAACACGTGGAGTTCGTGGCGAGAGCACGCGGGATGCACGACCAAAGGCTCCTCAACCAGCTGGTAGAGCGATTCCAGGTCGACCTGGAGCGCCCGACGCGCACGCTGTCGAGGGGCAACCGCCAAAAGATCGGCATTGTGCTGGCCTTAATGCACCGGCCTGAGTTGCTCATCCTCGACGAGCCGACGTCTGGGTTGGATCCACTCATGCAGGACGAGTTCGAGCGCTTGATCCGGGAAACAGTGGAGGAGGGAAGGACTGTCTTCCTTTCATCCCACGAGCTCGACGAAGTCCAGCGCCTGGTCGATCGCGTGGCCATCATCAAGGAGGGGCAGTTGATCGTCACGGACACGGTCGACGGCCTGCAACGCACGGCTCCGCGCACCATGGAGTTCCGCTTTCCACGCACCGTCGATCCTCAGCTGTTCGCGTCGATCGAAGGTGTGCGGGTGGTGGCAAGCGAAGGCGGGCGCATCACTCTGGCGCTGCACGATGCGGTGGCGCCGGTGCTCCGCGTGGCGTCGCAGCTCGAGCCACTCGATGTCATCGCCCGTCCCGCCGATCTGGACGAACTCTTCCTCTCCTACTACCGTGATGCTGCCAGCAATGAGCCCGCCGATGCGCGCTGAGGTCTCGCGTCTTGACTTTCGGCTGCGGCGCCGCTCGCTGCTCAGCTACACGATCGGCATGGCGTTCTATGCGCTCATCATCGTGGTGCTCTACCCGCAATTCAAAGACTCAACGAGCCTCGACCAGCTCACCAAGAATGGCTCGATGGTGGCGGCCCTCTTCGGGGCTACAGGCTCACTGACATCGCCAAGCGGCTGGCTCGACGCCAACATCTACGAGAACTTTCTGCCCCTCATCATGCTGCTCATCACCGTCGGCTACGGCGCCGCGTGCATCGCCGGTCAGGACGAGGACGGGACGCTCTCGCTGGCGGCGATTCTGCCGGTGTCTCGACGCGCCGTCCTGCTGCAGAAGGTCGCGATGTTGGTGATCCAGGCGATGCTGATAGCCCTGGTGACGATGGTGTGCATCGCCATCGGGCGCGATTTCGACCTCTCGATATCGATCGCCAATCTCACCGGGGTGACCCTCGGTGTCGCGCTGCTCGGCATCGATTTCGGCCTCTTGGCATTAGCAGTTGGGTCGTGGACCGGGAGCCGAGGGACAGCACTCGGGTTGACCGCGACGGTTGCCGCGGCCTCCTACCTGGTCAGCTCACTTGCCCCGGTCGTGGCATGGATCCGACCAGCGAAGTACTTCTCGCTCTTCTACTGGTCGGTGGGAGACCAGCAGCTTGCCCAGGGTCTCGGCACATCTTCGGTGGTTGTGCTTCTAGCGGTCGGCGCGGTTCTGACTGCCGTCTCCGTCGGAGCCTTTCGCCGACTGGATCTCCACTGATCTGGCTTGCGACGCTCGAGGTCCGGTCGGGCCACGCCCGTCCAGACTCGCCGCGCTTGGACGCGGCGCACTTGCAGCGTGACCGTTCCTGCGACCTGCCCGAATCGGTAGCAGCGGAACGAGCGCGTGAGCTCAGAGTTGCGCACCATGGCGTACAACTTTCACACCAGAACCGGCTTGGGCGGCAGCAGGCAGAGCGGCCCGTGGGCGATCGTTCGGACTACGTTGAGCCAGACTAGGGGGATGGTCTTTGGCGGGCGCGAACTCGCGACCGGGGGCTTGGCTCTGGGCGGCCTAGCTGGTGGCTTTCTTCTCGTGGTCCGCGGCGCTGTCACCATCGATTTGGGACTGGGGCGTCGCACTCGACAACTAGGTCCACTGAATGCGGAAATCATGGCGCAGCCCGAGGTGGTCTTCGATGTGGTCGCCGCACCGTATCTCGGCCGCACGCCTCGAGCGTTGGCGGAGAAGCTGCGGGTCGTCGAGCGCGGTAACGACATGGTGATCGCAGAGCACTACACCTTCGTCCTTGGAGGTCGAATGGTCGCGACCACCGTCGAGAGCGTCCGCTTCGAGCGACCACGCCTGATCCACTTTCGGCTGCTGCGTGGGCCGGTCCCGCTGGTAACCGAGACTTTCGAGTTCAGGGCGGGCACCTCAGGAGCAACCACCGACTTCGAGTATCGCGGTGAGCTGTCGACCGACCTGTGGTCGTTGGGTGCCTGGTGGGGGCGAGTTGTTGCGAGAAGGTGGGAACGCACGGTGAGCGCGTCTGTCGAGGCGATCCGAGCAGAGGCGGAACGACGCGCGCTAGCTGGATAGCGGCGGCGCGGCGCCGCGCTAGCGGGACTGTCCGGTCAGTCTCGCTCACCCCAGCCTGCAATAGACACTGGGACGCTCTCGATGTCTCCACGACCGCCCACGTTCCCATCTCGAATCACGCGTGTGCGGTGATGCCATGTGCGCGGCTGCCGTGGTTCGCGTCGGAGAGCCTCTCGCCCGGGCCTGACCCTAATAACACAGGGAGCGGCGGATTGGTTGTGCAGAGCCACTCGGCCTGCCATCCGGACGGCACACTCGCGATCGGCAAGCCTCGCCTTTGTTCTCGCCGCGCCACGCCGCCCTTGCTGCCGGCGCAAGCCTGGCTAACCGCTGACGAGCGCCTCGCGAGCTGCCGACGGCACGGCGTCCAAGCAGACGTCAGCTTCCGAGAACGCGACCTGGCTGGCGCGAACGCGTCCGACCTGGTCGAGCACCGATGCGTTCTGTTGGTGACCCGTGTCGGCGAGCGTGGCAACCACCACCTCGACGGCGTGCGGGAGCCACTGGGTTCCGGAGTGCTCTTGGAGGATCGCCAGCGCGCGCTGCGCCTCCATGGCGGATCGGTAGTGCCGGGTGTGAGCCATGGCATCGTAGGCGTCGCACACCGCCAGGATCGCTGCTGCGAACGGAATCTCGGCGCCATGGAGTCCGTCGGGATATCCGGTGCCGTCGATGCGCTCGTGATGCGCGCGGACCAAGGGCGCCGCCGGTGCGAGCACCTGACTCGAGGCGAGGATCCGTGCTCCCACTGCGGCATGCACGCGCATTCGCTCGGTCTCGGCGCTAGTGAGCGGCCCCGGCTTGGTGAGGATGGCGTCAGGCACGTCGAGCTTGCCGATGTCGTGGAGGAGTGCGGCCAGTCCAAGGTAGCGGAGCTGCGACCCTCGGAACCCAGCCCGCTCGCCAGATCGGATCGCCAGCTCCGCCACTCGAACCACGTGATTCCGGGTCACTGCATCCTTGGTTGCCAGCGAGGCGACGAAGCGGTGGACGATCGGTGACATGCCCAGTTCCAACGCGACCACCGGATCGCGAGTGACGATCGGGGCGATCAGGTCGCTGATGCTCTGATCCGCTCGGTATCCGACGATCAAGGCCCCGGCGACGCCAAGCACACCGGAGACGTCAAGCGCGTGGGCGGCCCACCACGCGATTGAGAAGGGCGGGTCGCCCAACCAGACGAGCCCAGACACGCCCAGGAGGCCGATACCGATGGCGGCGATCAGGCACGCTCGTCGCCGGCCGAGCCAGTACAGGCGCAGCTCGCGCAGGGAGATCAGCAGAGCGGCCGCCACGGTGGGAATGGTGAGAGCCACCGCGAAAGCGCTTCCACCAACGGTGGGCGGGACTACGTTGGGGGCGATCACGAACCAGGCGGCCAGCCCTGCGGAGCCGGACACCCATGCCGCCGTCCAGATGCGGACGTGCCGCGCTGCCCAGATCGAGAGACGAAGACGGGGCATGAGCAGCGGCAGTGCCGCCGCCATCGCGAGCGGGTTCGCGAGCAGAACTGCGGTGGTAAGAACGTGGGTCGGCCCGAAGAGCACCCCAGGGGCGGTAAGCCCATGCACGATCGCCAGCACCGACTGGACCGCAATCGCCGCCCCGAGGATGGAAACCTCGGCGAGGCCGCCCTTCCACCCGGTCTGCAGTGCCCAGAGAGCCCCAACCCAACACAAGCCGGCTCCGGGGACCACGATCCAAAACAAACCCAGAGGCGACACCCACTCATACCGGGCGAGCGTTGTCCAGCACGCTCCCGCGATGAGCACTGCGGCCGCGCCGACGATCGCTGCGGCCCAAAGTCCGAGGCCCGGACGTCCTGCGAGGACCGAGAGCGATCGTCTCCAGAGCCCGGCGCCAGCGCGCACCCTTCGGGCGTTGATTCTCACTCGCATCGAGGCGACGCTAGCAACAGCCTTCCCGGCCTCGACACCAGGTCACTGATTGCGCACCGGATTGTGCACCGGCTGTCGGGTTCCGGTAGATCGCAGGACAGGCCGCGTTGGTCTGCACAGAGAGCCGTAGGTGCGCTGAACCCATGACCCCTGTTCCAGGCTAGATGTGATCGTCAGCTTCCTGGCACGAGCCCGCCGCGATGAGGCGGCCCTGGGCAGCTAGGGGAGTGAGCGCAACGCTGCCGCGATGTCGGCTGGCTCGGCCCGGATGCGCCAATCGGCGGACACGGAGGCGGCCCTGACAATGCCGCCTCGGTCGACGACGAACGTAGCCGGCACGGGAAGCGAGCGACTGTGATCCGCGTTCTGGGCGCGGGGATCGTTGCGCCACACGTTCACCTGCAAATCCTCGAGATCGCCGGTGAGGGTGAACTGCACCTTATAGGCGCGGATGACGTCCTGGTTGACGTCGCTGAGCACCGGGAACGCCAGCGCATGTTTCTGGGTCAGCGAGAGGCTGTGGTCCGGGGCTTGTGGGCTGATGGCCACGAGCGATGCGCCGAGTTCGTGAAAGTCGGGCAGCGCGGCCTGCAGCGCTCTGAGCTGAACGTTGCAGTACGGACACCACTCCCCGCGGTAAAAGGTCACGACCGCCGGCCCGCGGGCGAGCAGTTCGGACAGCGTTACGGGCTGCCCCAGAGCGTCCGGCAGGCTGAAGTTCGGAGCAGGGGTCCCCACCGCAAGACCTTTCGCCACCCCGGACGCGGCGATATCGTTCACCCCGGCGTCGATGCGTGAGCCCATGGCCTCGGGAATGTTGGCGGAGATCGCGTCGAGTTGCGACTTGAGCGACGGACGTGGGTTGGTATCGGCCATCGTGTTCTCCTCGAGCGTCGTCCTTAGGTGCGGCCCTCGAAGGCAGCAAGGTGTGGCGAGCCCGCCCGCCGCGCGGGCGGGCCGCCACGCAGGCTCTCAGCCTGGGAAGACGGCGATGATCGGACAGTTGGAGATCATTCCGCTCGCGTTGATCCCACCGAGGCTCGCATCGGGCGTGCCGGGCACTGCGCTGACAATGTTCCCGGCGGCCGCCTCGTTCTGAACGTCAGCCTGCGAATGGAGCTGTACACGCAGCCCCCCGGTGATCGCGGCGTTGGTCCAGGCGACAGGGGACACGTCCCAGATCGGTGAGTAGTGCACCGGGTCGCTGGGCTGCTCTTGTGCGACGTTGAACGGGTCACCCTCTCCGAGCAGCGCGGACTCGAGACCTTGCCGCATCGGGTCGGCGTCACCTCGAATTCCGTTCACCACCGGGACGATCGCGGCGCGCGCCGAGGTCGGGTCGTCGCTGGCGAGTCCGGGGGCAGCATTGAGGTTCGGCGCGTAGGTGCTGTGCTCGAGAGCGGCAACCAGCGTACCGGACGCGTCGGTGTGGAGGTACATGGTGAACTGCCCGTCGACAAAGCCAGAGAGCAGGTTCAAAGTCACCGTCCGATGTCCGTAGTCGATCGCGACGACGCTTCCGCTGAGGCCTGTCTCGTTTGCCACCTGCGGGGCATTGATGACGACGCCGTGACCGATGTCGACGAGGGGGCTGTAGTGGGCGTCACCCGCTGCACCAGGCGAATACTTGATCGGAGGGAAGCCGTTGGGGCCGGGCACGAGGACGTAGTGAAGGTCGAAGTTAACGGTCCCGTCGAACACGAGGGTGCCGTCCTCGTAGTAACCGCGCTGGACTGCCGCGGTGCCGAGCGCGTTGGCGATCTTCCCTGAGAAGTTCACGCCACGGCGCGCCGCATCTGCCGTGTTCGATGACTCGGTGACGATATACCACGTCGGCTCGCCATTCTCCGTGCGGCCTTTGAAGAGGGGCAGGGTCACCGTCTCGTGCTCGACGTCGATGCTGAGCGCGGACGGCAGGCTGGTTGTGAAGATGCCGACACGCGGGGAAGCCGCGGCTCCCCGCCCATTGCCCGCCGCCAGCGCCGGTCCCGCCCCGCGCAGCGCCACGCCCAGGGGCACTGCGGCAGCCAGGGCGAGGATGGGTACGAGGGCTACGGTCAGCCCTCGCCGGTGCTTGGAGAGCACCTTAAATGGTCCGTGGTTCATTCCAGAAGTTCCTCCGTTGGGTGGACGCGACACTGATACCGTCTCCCGCCGGTGGACGAGCGTTACACGGCACCTCAGCGATGCTCCCGGTTGGTTTCGGCGTAACGAGTCAAGTGTCTCGACGGACAAAAGCAACATGTCCGGCCGCCAGACGAGTCGACCGCCAGCGCAAGGGCTTGTGGAGTCCAGTCGCCGGTCGGAGGCCCTCGGGGCCTATTGGGGCCTACGCTTCGGCCAGTGGAGATGGATCTGGATTTGCTCAGCCGGCTTCGAGGCGGTGACGAGGAGGCGTTCGTGACTCTGATTGCCCGCTACCATCAGCCGATGTTGCGCCTCGCCCGTTCGATCGTCTCAAGCGAGGCCGTGGCCGAGGAGGCTGTCCAGGACACCTGGGTGGGAGTGCTGCGCGGGGTCGAGCGCTTCGAGGGGCGCTCGTCGTTTAAGACGTGGTTGTTCCGCATCCTCGTGAACCGAGCTCGCTCGGCAGGTGCCCACGAGGAGCGCAACGCACCACTCGAGTCACCCTACGCAGTCGATCCGACTCGATTCGACGCCGACGGGCAGTGGGCCGAACCTGTCAACTTGTGGGGACACGAGTCCGATGACCGCTTCGAAGCGGTGATGTGGGCGCCCATCCTGAAGGCGGCATTAGAGGAGCTGCCCCCGCGCCAGCGGGTCGTGGTCATCCTGCGCGACGTAGAGGGGCTCTCGAGTGAGGAGGTGTGCGACACCCTCGGCATCAGCCCCGGCAACCAGCGCATCCTTCTGCATCGCGGCCGCAGCCGCCTTCGCGAGATTCTCGCCGCGGACCTGCGGAACGACTGAGCGATGCTCCTCCTTCGCCCCAGAGAGATCGAGTGCCGGCAGGCCGTCGAGCTCGTCACCGACTATCTCGAAGGGACGCTCTCACGTCGCGACCGACGCCGGTTCGAGTTCCACTTGCGAGGGTGCCGCAACTGCACCGCATACCTCAAGCAGATCAAGCTGACCATCGAGGCCACGGGAGCCATCGAGGCCGAGGTCCTCACCCCCGAAGCGAAAGCCGACCTCATCGAGCTGTATCGCCGCTGGCGGTCGCAGTAGCGGCGCTCGGGCGGAGTGAGGTAGGTACTACTGGCTTGCGGCATCGCCGGCGTCACGTACGTCACTGTGGTGCCATCCGGCGGATCTTCAGCTGCGCCGCCTTCTCGTGGCTGAGAGCGCCTGCGAGCAGCTCTCACCCGTGTTCGGCCCAATATCGAATCAATCGACGGATCAAGGAAGGCAGCGTTTTGGCCGCGATCGCGTCGCCGAGTGCCGGATGCGTCGCAAATCAGCGTACAACATTGTCTCTAGGGCGTTTGGCGCGATTTAGGCTGTTTGCGCTGGGCTGAATCCGAGCTCACCGAGCCGCTGAAGGTGCTGGTCGACCACGGCTGGAAGGAGCCGAGTTTGGCCGGAGGCGAGTTCCCGCAGTCGCCGTTGGGTGTGGCGCAGGCCTCGGATGCGCGCGGTGAGGTCGTCGTCGTTTCGGCGAGGGCGCGCCGGAACGCCTCGTCCGGCGCCGCCTTGAGGGCTCTGATCCGTGAGCGGGACTCCGGCTTCGGCGAGCGTGCGGATCTTGATCAGGTCGATGGCGTCCTGGGCGGTATAAACGTCGGTAGCCGGAGGCATCACAGGCGGGCTCGGCCAAGAGTCCTCTGTCGTGGTAGACGCGGACGGTCTTGGTCGACACGCCGGCATACCGCGCGGCCGGTCTGGTCGATTGTTGCGCCGACTACCGTCCGACCTGCCGATTGCTGATCGAAGAGATGTTGCAGATATTCTCGTGCCTCATCTGGCGATAGTGGCAGCTCTCGATCAGGACTGAACCGCCCCATCGTCCTGCCCGTCGGCGTGAATTTGCATGTGCACTTCCGTGTCAGTCAAGCCGAATGAGTCGGTCAGGGCAACGCTGACGCTGCCCGAGGCATACACAGGATCCGACATGGTCAACCCGTTAGATAGCTGGGCGGTTGGATCTGCGCTGCTCGGCAGCCGCAGCGTGTGATCCGGGCTCAGATACGTCGAGACCATGCCCTGGACCGCTTGCGGCGAAGAATCCATCGGTATCAGCGGGGTTGGCAAAGAGGGCGGCACGGGACCGACTGTGAAATCATCCGCCGGCCCAGCACCGGATCCGCCGTGTGGCTGAGCGAACGATCCGCCCGTCGAGACCACCGAGATGCCCAAGCTCGGCGTAGCGAATGGCGTTGGACTCGGCACAATCCCCGGCACTGTCAGGCCGATCGCAGTCGTCCCCGACATGATGGCCGCTCCCCAGTTCCATCCGAGGCGGTCGATCCAGCCGATCAAGGGCAGTTGCGCAACCCATGAACCAAGCCCGACGACGCGCCAGAGCCATCCCACGGAGATGTTCAGAAAAGCTCGAACCACCAACGGATCGAACTGCGCCCCGGAGCACTTGACCAGCTCCTGACGAGCGGCGGACACGCCGAGCGGCTTGCGATACGGGCGCACCGCGGTCATGACGTCATACGAATCGGCCACCGCCACGATGCGACCGGCAAGCGAGATCTGATCACCTGCAAGTCCGCGCGGATAGCCGCGACCGTCGAAGCGTTCGTGATGCTGCGGCACGGCGCCGGCCCACTCGCCGAGCCATGCGGTGAGTGGACCGATGAGCCGAGCGCCCTCATCGGGATGGCGGCGCACATTCTCCATCTCCGCTTCGCTCAGCCTCGCCGGCTTTGTAAGAATTTCCGTCGGGACCACCAACTTGCCGATGTCGTGGAGTAGTGACGCCCAGCGAAGACGAGCACGGTCGCCGGGTGGCAGCTTCATCTCGTCGGCAATCAGGTCCGAGAATACGCGAACGCGTTCGGAGTGGCCGCGGGTCTGGCGATCATGGACGCTGAGCGCAGCGACGAGCTCCAGCACCCTCTGCATGTGCGCCACCTCCCCACCGGTGATCCCCTTGTCACGTGCCTCCTGCAACTGGCGTTGCAGATCCCGCGGCTTGCCAACGCGCCGGGCGACTGCGAAGCGCTTGGGCGCGTGGTCGGGGAAGAGCAACGACAGGTTGAGCAGCGCCGCAAGCGGGAGGAAACGGCGTCCGGCGCGCTCGAGCGTGATGATAATCAGCAGCATCACCAGGCTGACTGTGGCGAGCGACAATGCTGCGCCTGCAAAGCCGCTGGGCCTCGGGAGGACACGGCTCAGCAGTGCCCCTGCCGCGACCCCGACGGCAGCCGGGATGACCACGACCGCAACGCGGACGAGCAGGCTCAGGACAGGTCGACGCTGCCACTCGCGATCGGACGGAACCGCGTCCGGCGCCGGCGTGATGTCAGCGATGTGTCGGACCCCCGTGGGACCCCAGTGGTGCAGCGAGCAAGCCGCTCGGTATCGATCCCGGGCGTCCCAGGTAGAATCCCTGCGCCCATTCAACCCCGAGCTCGAAGAGCACCCGCAACTCCTCGGGCGTTTCGACCCCTTCCGCGATGACCTTCCCGCCGATCTGCGACGCCACCCCCAGCATTCCCGCTACCACCGCACGCTTCACCGGATCCTTGTCGATGTCGCGGACTAGGAAGATGTCCAGCTTGATGAACTCGGGCAGTAACCGCACGATGTGCTTGAGACTCGCAAAGCCGGCGCCTGCGTCGTCGATCGCAAGGCGTACTCCATCCTTGCGTAGAGCATCAATCGCACGTTGCAGCGGTTCGTAGTCCTCGACCACAGAATGTTCAGTGACTTCCACGACCAGGCTTGCGCCATGTAGACCACCGATCAACCGCCGGAACTCCTTGCTCACAAGCGTCTCGGGGGATGCATTCACCGACAGATACGCCGCAGCCGGCAATCGGTATGCATGCGACAACGCCTGATGGATAGCGTGAATCTGTAGCTGTGACCCTAGCCCAGCCGCTTCGGCCGCGCCGAACCACTGATCGGGTGTGCCCTCGAACGGACCAACGAAACGAGAGAGGGCTTCGTACCCACCCACCTCCAGACTGCTGAGATTGACTATCGGCTGAAAGACGGCTCTGACGCCGCCTTCGGCCATGACCGCGAGCACTCGTTTCCGCCGCTGCTCACATTGCTTCTGG